>NZ_JAPWAJ010000002.1:0-308597 GCF_041432805.1 Rothia sp. 27098_8_27
TTTTGATGTCCAAGAAACGGGAGGCAGTTCAGTTCGGCGGGGCTTGTAATTATGAAAATAATCTTTAATTATTTATGCTTACATTTCCCAGTATTGCTGTTATATTCATGTATTGACTCGTTGTACTGTTCAATTCTGTAATCTTCTTTTATTGATATGTAACTTTCTGTCGGATTTAGTGGAAATGTATTGCCAATAAAATCAAATTGTGTATAGCTATTTTTCTCCTGGTTGTAAGTTGGTGTAAAAATGTGTAGATATTTATCTTTGGATTCGACGACTATTCCGAAGGATATGGATTCTGATTGGGGGTTTTGCAGGGTAAATATACAAGAGTATGCATGCATTGGGTTATTTGATGTGGAGCCAATATCCACTACGCCCTTCCCGGCATTTATAACTAATGATGATGTTGGAAATTTAAGTAATATTAATACGACCAAGAGGGTGAATAGTATTGACTTTAGTCCTTTAAATTTTGGTGCGGATTTAGCGATTGATTTAAGAGCGTCGATTGTCTCTAGTGGAGATGAGCTTAGCAATTTTATTTGACCAAAAACGAATGCAAAAAATACAAATAATGCTAGGTCGTCAATGTAACTCTGGGGGGCCATCAGGCTATATATTGCCCACGCTGGAAATCCTGCAAAGAGGGTAAATATTGCGATATGCCAGGTTGCTCTAATGTATACATCTAAATCTAGGTTTTTTTGAGGGCCTTTCGAATCTGATGTGGTATCCATATTTAATGCTGTAATATCTAATGTTTTACTTGGGATGAGTATTAAATATATTATGAATAGTGAGATGACGGTTGAAGATATTAGTTGATACCTATCCTGTGTAAGCTGAAGAGAGGTTATCCTAAACGCTAAATTAATGTTTCCTTGAGTCACCCAGTTGTAATAGTAAAGGGTGAGCATGAAGGTTATGATTAGCGCTATAGGCGATAGTGATAGGACGGTTTTGAATTGCTCTATGAGGAAGTTGTTTGATTTATGGTTTGGAATATCTTCTGGATTCTTTTTGTTGTCCAATTGAATTGATGGTTTGCTTGTTATTATGAGGATTGGAAAAATTGCAAGGAATAGAAATTGGATGCACCTAAAGAAATTTTTTTCATTGAATAGGATTTCTGGAGAGGATAGTATGATCCATGTTAAAAAAGGGAGGATTACGGAAATGGATGGAAATATTATTCTAGGGTTGTTAATTTTATCTATTGTTTTATTTATGATAGGAATCTGTAGAAAGTTGCTGAGTGTTTTTCTTAAAGGAATTTTTGATAGCACTGGAAATCTCTCCTAGCTACTTTGAGAGGAACGGTCACTCTTCAGCATAGTGCAAAACTGTCTAGCCTGTGCTTCTAGCGGTCATACGCAAAGACCCCGCCACACATTCAATGTGGCGGGGCCTTCGGGATATCACTGCGCGGGCTCACTCATGCGCGTGTATTCCTTCTGTCGTTCATCCCAGGAAGACGGATCGAAGAGGACCGCCCCGACCGGGATACGGTAGCCCACGCCGTTCAGCCCGGCTGTACCCAGAGGAATAGGCTGACTGTCCTCGTACACCGCGAAGTTATGCGCCTCCTGACCGGTGGACCCAGAGCCGGCAGACAGCGCAGCAAATCGAGCCTGGTACACCTCACCCGACTCAACATTCTTCGCCGCAAAGAGCGGCGGGCTCTTCACGAAAGACACCTCGCAGAAATCTGCAATGCCTATAAAGGACGCCCCTGCAAAATCTGCGCCTGCCTCAAAGGCTGCATCACGGAACCCGGCGAGTCCCTCAAACGTAGCCCGGCTAAAGTGCGCATCCCCGTAGAAGGTTGCCGCGTTAAACCCGGCATGCCCCTCAAAGACAGCCTCACGGAACTCCGTAACTCCCGCAAAATCTGTCCTGAAGAAGCTCGCATTACCGCCGAAAGACGACCTAAAGAACCCAGCGTTCCCCTCAAAGGAAGCGCCGCTAAAGCCCGCATCCGCCGCAAACGCAGTGTCGCGGAAGTCAGCGTGCCCTCCAAAAGAAGCCTCGCGGAAGTCCGCATTAGCGTTGAAAGACACCCAGCGGAAGACCGCATCACCAGCAAAGCGCGCGTTACTAAAGTCAGCCGTACCCATGAAAGTTACGCCGCTAAAACGCGCATCCTGGTCAAAGACCGCCCGGGTAAAGTTCGCATCGCCCGCAAAGGTCGCCTCATCGAACCCCGCGATTTCTCCGAAGGTTGCGCGGCTGAAATCCGCGGTTCCCACAAAAGTTGCCCCGCTGAAATCTGAACCGTTGCAGAACCTCGCCGCAGAGAAATCGGCGTTCTCAAGAGTCAGACCGTCGAGAGGGTAGAAGACGACCGCCCGGCTGAAATCGAACTCAAAGCCGCTCCACGCGCCGGGAACAACAGCCACCTCGCCCTTCTCATTTTCAGCAAGGGTGCTGCTACGCTTACTCATCTCAACGAAGACGCTGCGGCGAACATCCTGCTCACCACGGAAAGCCGCCAGATCCGTAGCAAAATCACCCGCATAGTTAGCGGGCGGCGTATCAGGTTCAAAAGCTTCAGCCTTGAACGCCCGCGCGAACGGCGAACGCACATAAGCACAGAGGGCATTGACGATGACCTGCCCCTCCTTCTGCCGCGCCTCAACGCTGAGCTGCTCGTCAGCGAGCCACTCATCAACCAGACCCGCAAGCGTGCTGATGGCGCTCGCACGGACTGCCGGGTTCGGATACGCCAGATGCTCAACTGCCTTGCTGTAACGGGTATGGCGCTTGGCATGTACTCGCTGGGGATGTTCCAGCTTTTTCTGGGCGTTCATGCGGTGGAACTCCCCAAGAAAGAGAACGCCCAGCAGGGTGCCGGTGATGAAGAAAATGAACGGCTGAACCTCAAAAGTGGCGATGTCAGTATCAAAGGTGAAAGGCATAAAACCCGCCGTGACAATGCCCAAGAGCGCGATAGCCCAAACCCAGGCGCGGAAGCTAGACAGCTTCCCCTTGAGGTTGCCGAACTGCGCGGCGAGCGGGAAAAGCAGAATGACGACTGCGCAAGCTATCAGCCAAGCCCACGCGGTGCTGGGTGCCAGATGCATGTGGTTCTCCTGTCATCGTTGAAAGGGGCGGGTCATATTCAGCATAGTTCAACAGTGCTTTTCGGGAGCCTATTGGCGTATATATTGCGGGCATACACGAAGACCCCGCCAGTGCTGGATGCACGGGCGGGGTCTGTGCATATGTGTGTGGGCGCTTCCCCGACGGCGGGGGAGTGCTAGGTTTTACTGCGCAGGCTCACTGATGTGGGTGTACTCCTGCTTCTCTTCGTCCCAGGAGCCCGGGTCGTACAGCACCGCACCGACAGGGAGAACGAACGTTCTATTAAGAAGCTGCGCCTCGCCGCAGCTGAAACCGTGCGGGCTCTCCGGGCGCACCTCGAACAAGTAATCCTGCGGATCCGCTTGCGCCGAGAACCGGGCACTCTTCTGTTGACCCTCCGAGTCCCAAAAAGACGGCTCAGCGTACGAGAATCTAGTCTGCCTAAAATCAGCCTTCTGACTGAACTTCGCATCCGCAAAGTAGGCTCCCGCAAAGCTCGCCCCGTTAAAGCTCACCGCCCCCGCGAACGTCGCCCTACCGAAGCCGACAAATGCCGTGAACGTCGCCTCACTAAAGTCGGCGCCCTGCGCGAATGCCGCGTTAGCGAAGTTCGCGTACTGCGGGAAGTCCATGTCATAGCTCGTCCTTATAACCGCAAAAAAACTCGACCGGCTGAACGTGGCGTCGCCGTCGAACCGTGCCCCACCAAAATCCTCGTACTGCGTGAAGGACGCCCCGCTAAAGTCCGCCGTGCCCGCAAAGCTCGTGCCGAGGAACATCGCGGACTGCTTGGTGACTACACCGGCAAAGCGCGCGGCCCCGCCGAAAAGCGACTTGGAGAACACCGCCGGACGGTTGAAGACCGACGCGGCGAAGTGCGCCTCATCGTGGAACGTGGAGGCGGTGAATATTGCCTCTCCGCCGAAGGTGATCGCCGCGAAGCTGGCTATGCCCGCGGTGTTCAAGTGTGAAAAGTTGGCGTCGGACTCGAAGGAGGCTACCGCGAAGTCAGCCGCAGCCGAGAAGACCGCGTCTGAGAAGTCGGCTTCGCCGGTGAAGGTTACGGTCGCAAAGCTTGCCGCGTCCGCAAAGCGTGCCCCGCTGAACTCTGCCGCGCCCGCGAAGTGCGCAGCGCTGAAGCCCACCCAGTCGTTGAAGTTCGCGCCATGGAAGGACGCGTCAGCCGTGAACTGCGCCGCGGAAAAGCTGGTGTCACCGTGGAAGGTTGAACCAGAGAAATCCGCTTGTCCGTAGAAGGTTGCGGAGGCGAAATCGGCGTTCTGAAAGTGCAGCAGCCGTAGCGGGTAGAAGATGGGTGCACCGCCAAAGTCGAAGCGCAGGTCAGCCCATATGGGCGATATTGGCGGTACCGCGTGCTGGCTCTTCTTATGGTCTGCCTTGGTACTTTCGGCTGCGGCGGCGAGGCGGCGGCTGAACTCCACGAAGACGGTGCGGCGCACCAGCTGCTCTTCGCGTAGCGCCTCCTGATCACGTGTGAAGTCGCCTTCGTACCCTTCAGGGGCCTCGTCTGCTTCTAGTATCTGCCGTTTTTGCGCGAGGGGGTAGGGCGTGCGGACGCACCCGGTCAGCGCGTCGATAATAGTCTGGGCTTCTTTGCGGCGCACCTGCTCGGGGAGGGAATCGTCGGTGAGCCATTCGTCCGCGAGGTTTGCGAGCGTGTACACCCCGCTGAGGCGTACGGCGGGCTGGTGCCCGTCGAGGAATTGTTCGAGGGCGTGCGTGTAGCGTTCGTGCCGCCCGGCCTGCTGGGTGTGTGCCGGGGTGTTTTTGCGTTGCCGTAGCGCAGTTAAGAGTTTGTTGAGGTTCATGGGGGTGTGCCCTTCCTTCTCCGGTGCTGGCTTATAACCAGCATAGGGGAGGACCCCGCCCTGGCGCGCTCGCGCTGGGCAAAAGAAGAAGCCCCACCTGCGTGGTATATGCAGGCAGGGCTTCTTTTAGAGAGCCCTACTTGGAGGGGGTTTCTCCCTGATTATTAGACTCTTCTATTGGCTTCGCAGGTTCACTTATATCGTTTGAATCAGGATCGAAAAGTATCGTGCTGAGAGGTATCCTGAACGATTTACCGAGGAGCTTAGCCGTTCCACAACGAATAGGTTTGCTTTCTTCTGTAACGGAGAAATTGTAATCCCGCGGATTCATAGCTGCGGAGAATCGGGCATGCAAACACGTGACAATGAAAATTGGCTTAAATTTTGTGAAGGTCGCTTTGTAGAATCCAACACTTCTTTTGAAAGTAGCCTCGACAAAATTTGCGTTGCTTGTGAAGGTTGCCCCTCCAAATTTAGCCTCACCGGTGAAGATTACGTCGCGGAAGCTAACATCACCTGTGAATGTCGCATTATTGAAGTT
Source organism: Rothia sp. 27098_8_27 (assembly GCF_041432805.1). Classification (NCBI taxonomy): domain Bacteria; kingdom Bacillati; phylum Actinomycetota; class Actinomycetes; order Micrococcales; family Micrococcaceae; genus Rothia; species Rothia sp. 27098_8_27. The sequence goes on from NZ_JAPWAJ010000002.1 coordinate 5,461, forward strand.
AGCCTCATGAGCGAAATCTGCACCCGTAAAGTTTGCTTTACTATGGAATTCTGCATTATTGAAATCTGCATTGCCGCTGAAGGCTACGCGGCTGAAATCCTTAGCATTGATGAAGTGCGTAGCTCCGATAAATTTTGCTTCTCCAATGAAGATCGATTTATTAAAGTCCCCATTATTGATGAATGTTGCATCGATAAAGTTAGCGTCATTGGTGAAAATCGTCCCGCTGAAGTTTGCATCGCAGGTGAAAGTTACACGAGAGAAATCAGCCTTAGCGTGGAACTTCGAAGAAGAGAAATTACCTTTCTCAATTGTGAGGTCATTGAGGGGATAGAAAATTGGTGCTCGGCTGAAATCGAACTCGAAGTTGCTCCATGTACTCGGGCTAGGAACCATTTCTCCCTTTTCATTTTTGATGAAGGTGCTGCTACGTTTGCTCATTTCAACAAAAATGGTACGGCGTACATCCTGTTCTTCGTGGAACTTTGCATAGTCTGCGGTGATATCTTGAAAGTTTTTAAAGCTACCAGATTCTTTAAAACGTTCGTATTGGGCCCGGAGCTGTGGGGAATATTCTTCGAAAGAAGATGCAGCTTCATATTCCTCAAGCTGGTTAAAATCATTACGAGCTTCATATGCTTCAATTTTTTCCGCGGTGAGGAAGGGTGAGCGAATGTAGGAGCAGAGATTGTTGATAATAGTCTGTCCCTCTTTAAGCTGTTCTTCGTTTGTAAGAGCCTCGTCCTCTAACCATTCATCGACAAGGCCCACCAAGGTATATATACCACCCAAACGGACGGCCGATTTCTCATGAGCTAGCTGTTCTACAGCCTTGGTATAGCGGCTACGACGTTCAGCATGAACCTCGCGGCTGTGGTCTCTCTTGTCCTTCTTTTCCTGCGAAGTAAGCTGAAGTTCAAGGTTGTCATGTTGAGCTTTCAGCTGTGATTCAAGGTTCTCTTTTTGGGCTTCTAGCTGTGAACTGAGGGTCTTTTTCTGGGCGTCCAGCTGTGAGTTGAGGTTCTCTTTTTGGGCTTCTAGCTGTGAACTGAGGGTCTTTTTCTGAGCATCCAGCTGTGATTCGAGGTTCGCTTTCTGCGCTTCCAGCTGCTTTCTGAATTGATCCTGCTGCTCGGTAAATTTAGATTTCTCCAAATCATTTTTGCGCCGCGTTTCACTAAGGGTGATGACACCGAGTAGACCACCAGTGGTGTAAATAAGCATTTGACGTAGTGCAGTGCCTTCTCCATTGCTAGAGAAATTATCTGCTATCGCTAGAGGTAGCAAGAAGGCAATAGTGCCGCCAATAATTGTTACCCCAAAAATCCATGAGTTAAACTGCGAAATATTTTTGAGAAACCATATTTTTTTCCACAAGAACAATATGGTTACAAAAATAATGCTCAACATGAGGGTAATAGGAAGCCAATGAATATTTGGACTATGCCACTCAGCGCCGGTCAATAAATAAATAACCAAAGAAATAACTACTGCTATAGCTAATCCAGTAAGTAGTATGCGTTCTGCGCCCCATTTATTATTTGATGTGGCTAATTCTGATGGATCCTGTCTTGTTTCGTCAGTCTGCTTGGAAGCTGCCAAGGGTGCCTTTGAAATGTCTTGTTCTGACACGTAATTCTCCTGTCTACTTTGAGAGGATATGGTCGTAACCAGGATACGGCAGGTGGGTAACCTCAAGCCACAGTTGAGGGTTGAAGAATTGCGGGTCGGACAAGCGGAGATACCTTCATAAAGTGAGCGATGGAGCTTGCAAACATGCCCTCTATATATAAGAGGAGTGAATCTCTGAGATCTCAGGTGGGTGCCCGTAGTTGAGGTGCCTACACGAAGCGCACCCCTAGCAGCGCAGCCGGAGGCCTAGTCTCCAGACCTAAAACCACCCCCGCACAACCCCCGCGCACCCTATATAAGGTGCTCCCAGACCACCTCCCGACACCTCTCGTACCCCAATTTTTTGGGTTTTTCGCCCCTTTTTTAAAAATTTTTTCGCCCAACCATTCTGTCCGTGTCCGCCGTGCGCTGAATCGCCGCGCCGCGCCCTCACTCAGCCCGAAAACCCCGGAATTCCGCGGCAAAACCGCCCATTCGCGCCTCGCCGCCGCCCCAAAATCCCCCGCAAAACACCCCTCCGGAGCCCTAAAACATCCACCCCTCACGCCCCTCCGCATAAAAAAGTTGAGTAAAGTTCGCTCAACTCTATTGACAGCCCCTCCGAGAGGGTGCATACTTGAGTACATGAGGCTCAAGGAAGCCGCGCAGACCACCCCACGCGGGGCGGCACGCGTAGCACCGACCGCCTCCAAAACTTTCAAACTATCCCGCCTCGCATTAGAAGAAGCGGGGCACTAACACCTAAGGAGTGAATAAACATATGGCACGTGCAGTAGGTATTGACCTCGGTACCACCAACTCGGTCGTAGCAGCACTGGAAGGTGGCGACCCCGTCGTCATCGCTAACGCAGAGGGCACCCGCACCACCCCCTCCGTCGTCGCATTCTCCAAGGACGGCGAGGTTCTGGTCGGTAGCGTTGCAAAGCGTCAGGCAGTGACCAACGTCGACCGCACCATCTCCTCCGTCAAGCGCCACATGGGCACTGACTGGACCACCGAGATCGACGGCAAGAAGTACACCCCGCAGGAAATCTCCGCTCGTATCCTCATGAAGCTGAAGGGCGACGCAGAGGCATTCCTGAACGACAAGGTCACCGACGCCGTCATTACCGTCCCCGCATACTTCAACGACGCTGAGCGTCAGGCAACCAAGGAAGCCGGCGAGATTGCAGGCCTGAACGTCCTGCGTATCGTCAACGAGCCCACCGCCGCAGCACTGGCATACGGTCTGGACAAGGGTAAGGAAGACGAGCTCATCCTGGTCTTCGACCTCGGTGGCGGTACCTTCGACGTCTCCCTGCTGGAAGTCGGCAAGGACGACGACGGCTTCTCCACCATTCAGGTTCGCGCAACCAGCGGTGACAACCGCCTCGGTGGTGACGACTGGGACCACCGCGTCGTCGAGTGGCTGCTCGCACAGGTGAAGGCAAACACCGGCGCAGACCTGTCCAAGGACAAGATTGCTCTGCAGCGTCTGCAGGAAGCAGCTGAGCAGGCTAAGAAGGAGCTGTCCAGCGCTTCTAGCACCAACATCTCCCTGCAGTACCTGTCCGTGACCCCCGAGGGCCCCATCCACCTAGATGAGAAGCTGACCCGCGCAAAGTTCGAGGAACTGACCCGCGACCTGCTCGAGCGCACCAAGAAGCCCGTGCTCGACGTAATCAAGGAAGCTGGCGTGTCCATCTCCGAGATCTCCGAGGTCATCCTGGTTGGCGGCTCCACCCGTATGCCCGCTGTTGCTGAGCTCGTCAAGGAGCTCACCGGCCGCGAGCCCAACAAGGGCGTGAACCCCGACGAGGTCGTGGCAATGGGTGCAGCACTGCAGGCAGGCGTGCTGAAGGGCGACCGTAAGGACGTTCTGCTGATCGACGTCACCCCCCTCTCCCTCGGTATCGAGACCAAGGGCGGCGTGATGACCAAGCTGATCGAGCGCAACACCGCAATCCCGACCAAGCGTTCCGAGACCTTCACCACCGCAGAGGACAACCAGCCCTCCGTGACCATTCAGGTCTTCCAGGGTGAGCGTGAGTTCACTCGCGACAACAAGAACCTGGGTACCTTCGAGCTGACCGGCATCGCCCCCGCACCCCGTGGCGTGCCCCAGATTGAGGTCACCTTCGACATCGACGCAAACGGCATCGTCCACGTCTCCGCAAAGGACAAGGGTACCGGTGTTGAGCAGTCCATGACCATCACCGGCGGCACCTCCCTCTCCAAGGACGACATCGACCGCATGGTCAAGGACGCAGAAGCACACGCAGAGCAGGACAAGGCACGCCGCGAGGCTGCTGACACCCGCAACGCAGCTGAGTCCCTCGCATACTCCGTCGAGAAGCTCCTGAAGGAGAACGGCGACAAGCTGCCCGAGGATGTCAAGACCTCCGTACAGGGCGATGTCGACGAGCTGAAGAAGGCACTCGAGGGCGACGACGACGCAGCAGTGAAGTCCGCACTCGAGAAGCTGCAGGCATCCCAGTCCAAGCTGGGCGAGGCACTCTACGCAGCAGCACAGGCTGAGGCATCCGAGTCCAAGCCCGCCGCTGATGAGGACGTTGTCGACGCCGAGGTTATCGACGAAGACGAGAAGAAGTAATCATGGCTGAGCAGGAAAACACCACCCCCGACCCGCTGGAGGAGGCATTCAACGCCCCCGCAGCGGAAGGCCACCCCGAAGCTGAATCGGTTGAAACCGCCGACGACGCAGCGGAAGCCGTCGAGGCTGAGCTCCAGGACGCCGTAGAAGCAGAATCTGCGGATGCGGCACTCGCCGCAGAGCGCCTGGACTCCCTGCTTCGCCTGCAGGCTGAGTTCACCAACTACAAGAACCGCACCGCCCGCGAAAAGGAGCAGCTGCGAGACTTCGTAACCAGTGAACTGGTGACCGCGCTGTTGCCGGTGCTCGATGATATCGACGCCGCACGCAAGCACGGCGACCTGCAGGAAGGCCCCTTCGCCTCCATCGCTACCAAGCTCGAAGAGCTGCTCGGCAAGCAGGGCGTGGAGCGCTTCGGTGAAGTAGGCGACGCCTTCGACCCGAACATCCACGAGGCTGTACTGCAGCAGCCCACTGACGAGGTGGCCGAGGATCATGTCTCCATGGTTCTGCGTTACGGCTACCGCGTGAACGACCGTGTGGTTCGTACCGCTCAGGTGGCTGTGGCTGTCGCACCGTAAGGTGGTCGGCTCAGCATTGGCTGAATAACTAACGACGGGCGGGTGCTCTCCCTGGTGGGGGAGTGCCCGCCCTGTTGTTTGCCTAAGCTGTTCTGCCGGGGTTGCTATACCGGCGTGTTGGCCCGGGTTTTGGTGAGCCGTGCGGCGGTTAAAAGGCTTGTAGGGGTGCTATTTTTTTGGGCTCAGCCCTTTCAAAATTGAGTCAAGTAGACTAAACTTTTATATAGAGTATTAACACAAGCACGCGGTGCCCCTGCAAGCCGTCCCGTAACCGAGGAGGGCGGCGCATCACCGCAGAAGGAGAAACACAACATGGCAAGTGAAAACTGGCTAACCGACGACTTTTATAAGGCACTGGGTGTCAGCGAAGACGCAAGCGAAAGCGACATCAAGAAGGCGTACCGCAAGCTCTCCCGCAAGTACCACCCGGACCTGAACCCCGGCGACGCCGCAGCAGAGAAGAAGTTCAAGGAAATCTCGGAAGCATATGACGTGCTCTCCGACAAGAAGCAGCGCGAAGAGTACGACCAGATCCGCCGCTACGGCGCATCTGGCATGGGCGGCTTCGGCGGAGGCGGCTTCGGCGGTGGCAGCTACACCGGCTACCCCGGCGCGGACGCATTCGGCGGCTTCAGCAACGGCGGCGCAGGCATCAACATCGACGACCTGCTCGGCGGCCTCTTCGGTGGTAGCGCCGGCGGTTCCCGACGCTCCGCAGGCTTCACTAGCGCCGACTTCGGCGGCATGGGCGGCGGCGGCTTCGGTGGCGCACAGCACGCAGCCCCCGAAGAAAGCACCACCAGCACCCGCGTCAGCCTCGCCCAGGCATACACCGGCGCGACCGTGACCGTGTTCCTGCCGGACGGCTCTCACACCGAGGCACGCATCCCCGCAGGCATTAAGGACGGCCAGAAGGTGCGCCTGCGCGGCAAGGGCCTGCGCGGCGGCGACCTGAAGGTCACCGTGCGCGTCTCCGATGACTCCGTGTACTCGCGCGAGGGTAACAACCTGATTATGCGCGCGCCCGTCACCCTCGCTGAGGCCGTCGACGGCGCAGTGATTGAGGTGCCCCTGCCCGATGCATCCACCGTGAAGCTGCGCCTGGCACCCGGTCAGGTCGGTCGCCGACTGCGCGCTAAGGGCCGCGGCTTCAAGGCTAAGGGCGGCGACGGTGACCTGCTGGTCATCCCGGAGATTGTACTGCCCACCGAGCTGAGCGCAGAGGCGCAGGAGGCATTCGATAAGTTCGTAAAACTGGCACCGCAGGAGAACCCGCGTAAGGATCTGTTGAAGAAGGCGAAGTAAACCATGGCATCTCGAGAATCATCATCTAAGTCCCGTAGCGGCAAGCCGTTGCACAGTGTGGACCTGCCGGTTTTCGTGATTTCTGTGGCGGCTGAGCTGGCGGGCATGCACCCGCAGACCCTGCGCCAGTACGACCGTATCGGCCTGGTCCAGCCTTCGCGTGCGCCCGGTAAGGCGCGCCGCTATTCGCAGCGTGACGTGAACCGTCTGCAGCAGATTCAGCAGCTCTCGCAGGAGGGCGTCTCCCTGGAGGGTATTCGCCGCATTATTGAGCTGGAGTCCCTCGTGGAGGAGCAGCAGGAGCAGATTGCGGCGCTGCAGCGTCAGGTTGAGGATGCGAAGGTGAAGCTGGGCTTGGCGGAGCGCGTGTTCGCTGCCGGTACCAGTGGTGACGTGGTGCATATTGCCCGTGGTACCCGCCCGGCGCCTCGTCAGCGTTCTTCGGCTGTGGTGTTGTACCGTCAGCGTCACCAGCCGGCTACGGCGGATGATACGAAACCGCAGCGCTAAACCGGCTAAACCCGCTACACTTGGATAAACGGCTCGGCTGTTTTAGCTCATTTGCGCTAGTCAGCCGCCCATGTAGGCTTGTGCGTCTTTGTGTATACGCCGCGAGAGGGAGGGTAGACCCCCGCCCCGCATGCACTCAGACCCACACACAAGGAGGTGAGGCTCCCCGAACGATCGGGGAGCCTCACCTGCTTTAACGTATGCACTTTGCGCGGTGGCGGGAAACCACCTGGCTGTAACTGGCGCTGCCTCGCTTACTTGCGGCGGTGCTTACTTGCGGCGGTAGGTCAGGTCGTGCGCGCGGCGGCCCGCCTCCTGAGCCTTACGCTCAAAGCTGGTGAGGGTACGACCCTCCCAACGCGGAGCCCAACCACCCAGCGGATCCTCCTCAGTCGCACCGGCGCCGGGGTTCACGTTCTCAAAGTCGGGGTGCGCCTCCAGAACCTCACGCATGACCAGGGCGTACTCCTCCCAGTCGGTCGCCAGACGCCAAATGCCGCCGGGCTTGAGCACGCGCGCAACCTTATCAGCGAACGCCGGGGACACCAGGCGGCGCTTGTGGTGGCGGGACTTGTGCCAGGGGTCCGGGAAGAACACCCACAGCTCGTCCACGGAGTTCTCCTCAAGCATGTTGTCGAGCAGTTCAGGCGCGTTCGCCTGAGCCACACGCACGTTCTCCACGCCGGCGTTGCCCATCTTCAGCAGCAGGTCCGCGATGCCGGGGGTGTACACCTCAACGGCGAGGAAGTTCGCCTCGGGCACCTCAGCTGCGCGGTGCACAATCGCCTCGCCCAGACCGGAACCGATCTCGACGACCTGGTACGCCTCACGGCCGTAAATCTTAACCGGGTCGAAAGTCGCCTCGGGCGCGACGGAGGTGTCGGTGCGCAGGCGCGGGATGTCCAGCACGTGGGTGGGGGAGTAGGTGTCCCACGCCTTCTGGCGGCGCGCGGTGAGGCGGTCGCCGCGGCGGACGAAGGAGTAGGGCTGGCGGAAGAATTCTTCGGGAACCGGCTTCTTGGCCTTTTCTTCGGTGGATTCGGGTGCCTGGCTAGGCTGCGTGTTCTCAGTAGACATACCTAAAAGAATAGCGTAGCGCCGCTACACCGTGCGGTTTCGCGGCGCGTGGGGCTGGCGTGATGCTGAACTAGCCGGGCGTGGGGTGGGTGCGGTGTTCGTCTGGCGGGCGTAGAAATTTAGCGCGCAGACAAAAGTGCGGCGGCTCAGGGGTGATGCGGGGCGTGTTTCGGGTGGAGGCTGAGAGATGCCGCAGACTCGCCCCGTCTCAATCGCCCCGTCTCAAAAATCTGGTGATGTTGTATTCCTTGTACTTGTGTGGGTATGAGGGGGTAAAATTTGAAATTATGCATTCTCTGCATAACCCTTTATCGGCGATGCAAGAAAATCGGAAGCCCCGCGAAATCGGAGCCCACAAGCCCAAGCGCACCGCGCTGGCTCGGGAAGCGCGGGAACCGCCTCTTGGCGCGCCGTTCAGGATTATGCATGAATACCAACCACCCGGACTCGCCCCCGAGTGAAATTTAGGGCGAATCGACGCAGGAAAGAGAAATACGTGACACAGCAGCCAACGCAGCACAACTCCGTCACTGGCCTAGACTCCGAAGCTGAGCACTCCAAGCTTCAGCGCGGACTAAGCTACCGACACATCCAGCTGATCGCTATTGGCGGCGCCATCGGCACCGGCCTTTTCCTCGGCTCGGCAAAGACCATCGCCTTGACCGGCCCCTCCATCGTCTTTGTTTACGCCATTATCGGTAGCGTCATCTACTTTGTTCTGCGCGCCATGGGCGAGATTCTGCTCTCCAACCCCAAATACAAGTCCTTCACCGACTTCATCACCGACATCCTCGGCCTGCGCGCCGGCTTCTTCGTCGGCTGGTCGTACTGGTTCTTCTGGGTCGTCACAGGTATCGCGGACGTCATTGCCATTACCGGCTACATCAAATACTGGTGGCCGGAAATCCCAGCCTTCATCCCGGCGCTGACCGTTATCGTGGCTCTGCTGCTGCTGAACCTGCCCTCGGTGAAGAACTTCGGTGAAATCGAATTCTGGTTCGCAGTCATTAAAATCGTCGCGATTGTCGCCCTCATTATTGTTGGTGCGCTCATGGTTGCCTTTAGCTTCACCGCGCCCGACGGTACCGTCGCCTCTGTGGCAAATCTCTGGGATCGCCCCGGCCCCTCCGGTAGCGGTATCTTTACCCAGGGCCTGACGGGCTTCCTGGGTGCCTTCCAGATTGCGCTCTTTGCCTTCGTGGGTGCTGAGCTGGTCGGTACCGCCGTGGCGGAAACCGAACACCCCGAACGCACCCTGCCCAAGGCGATTAATGCGGTACCCTTCCGCATTGGCCTCTTCTACGCGCTGCCGCTGCTGACCATCCTCGCCGTCACCCCCTGGGACAAGTTGGATAAGTCCATGAGCCCCTTCGTGGGCATGTTCTCCCTGGCTGGCATTGCTGTTGCCGCCTCCCTGGTGAACTTTGTGGTGCTGACCTCCGCGGCGTCCTCGGCGAACTCCGGTATTTTCTCGACCTCCCGCATGGTCTACGGTCTGGCGCATGACGGTGCCGCCCCCTCCGCACTGGGTAAGCTCACCAAGAACGGTGTGCCCGCCAACGCCCTGTACCTGACCACCGTGATGCTGCTGTTTAGTCTGGTCATGTTGTATGCCGGTAGCGGCATCATGGAGGCGTTCACCGTGGTGACCTCCGTGGCGTCGATGATGGGTATCTTCACCTGGAGCATGATCCTGATTGCGTACCTGGTGTACCGCAAGAAGTTCCCGGAGCGCCACGAGGCGTCCGCGTACAAGATGCCCTGGGGTATTGGCATGAGCTGGTTTGGTCTGGTCTTCTTCGCCGTCATGGTCTACGCCCTGAGCCTGTACCCGGACACCGCAATCGGCCTGGCGCTGACCCCCATCTGGTTTATCGCTCTGGCTATTGGCTACGAGATTCTGACCCGCCGCCACGCGGCGAAGCGTGCTCGTGCGCTGGCTGTTGAAAACGCTGCTGACAAGGCTGGTCAGAAGTAGTTTCTGTTCTTTCTGCGGCGTTTATGTAGTGTTTCTGCGGCGCTGTTGGTAAGCCCCGTTTCTGCATTCTTTTAGGATGCGGAGGCGGGGCTTTCGCGTGCCCTCGTGCCTGCCTGTTTACGTTCCGGGCGGCATTTTTTACACCGCTTGATATGACGTAAATAATAGAAACAGGTCACATTTTTGCCGTAAATCCTGTTTTCTTGCACTTAACACCTGTAGAATAACTATCCAAGTAGCTGTGAGAGCTCCCAGAAAAACTTCGCGTTAGTCGATAGTGTGACACTTCCGAGTACCGCGCGGTAGCTGGCATGGAGCCCCAGCCGCGCCCCGAAATCCGGGGACGCCCCGCAAGCTAATGGCCGCATATTCATACAGTGACCGTGCCTGCTGCGATCTAGCGATTCTTATTCCAGTAACGGCACATGCGGTACGGGGTACAACCGCTGAAAAGAGGACGTCGTGACTGAACAGAACAACGTCAGCCTGAATCCTAAAGCTCCCGAACAGGGAGAGCGACTGCACCGCGGTCTAAGCAACCGCCACATCCAGCTCATCGCAATCGGCGGTGCCATCGGTACCGGCCTGTTCATGGGCTCCGGCCGCGCTATCTCCATGGCGGGTCCCTCAGTTATTTTCGTGTACATGCTCATCGGCGCCGTCATCTTCCTGGTGCTGCGAGCTATGGGCGAGATTCTGCTCTCCAACCTGAGGTACAAGTCCTTCTCTGACTTCACCACCGACCTTGTCGGCCCCATGGCGGGCTTCTTCCTCGGCTGGTCCTACTGGTTCATGTGGGTGGTTACCGCCGTCGCGGACATCATCGCAATCGTCGGCTACCTGCACATGTGGTGGCCCGACCTGCAGCCATGGATCCCGGCGCTCGCCGTCATCGGCGTTCTGCTGACCCTGAACCTGGTCTCCGTGAAGAACTTCGGAGAAATCGAATTCTGGTTCTCCATGATTAAGATTGTCGCCATCGTCGCCCTGATTATCGTTGGCGGCGGCATGATTGCCGTCGGCTTCACCTCGCCCAGTGGTGCGCAGGCATCCGTCGCAAACCTCTGGAACGACGGCGGAATGTTCCCCAACCACCTGATTGGCTTCCTCGGTGCATTCCAGATTGCCGTCTTCGCGTTCATGGGTTCCGAGCTCGTCGGTACCACCGCCGCAGAAACCCAGGACCCCGAAAAGACCCTGCCCAAGGCAATTAACGCCGTGCCGGTACGTATTATGGTCTTCTACGTGGGCGCGCTCGCCGTCATCCTGATGGTCACCCCCTGGCGCCTGGTCAGCCCCGATAAGAGTCCCTTCGTCGCCATGTTCACTCTGGCGGGCCTGGGCATCGCCGCGCATATCATCAACTTCGTGGTGATTACCAGCGCGACCTCCTCGGCGAACTCCGGTATCTTCTCCACCTCGCGTATGGCATTCGGCCTGGCACGCGAGCGCAGTGCACCGCAGTTCCTGGGCAAGATTTCCAAGAATGGCGTGCCGCATAACGCGCTGTTCCTCTCCGCCGTGATGCTGCTGTCCTCGATTGTGCTGCTCTACGCGGGTGACTCGATCTCTCGTGCGTTCAACCTGGTCACCACCGTGGCTGCGGTGCTCGTGATTTTTGCGTGGGCCATGATTATGGTCAGCTACCTGATGTATCGCAAGAAGTTCCCCTCGCGCCACAAGAAGTCGAAGTTCCGTCTGCCCGGCGGCCGTTTCTCCGCGTGGCTGGCTCTGGCGTTCTTCGCTTTCACCATTGGTGTGCTGACCATGAACGAGGAAACTCTCATGGGTCTGCTCGCGATGCCCGTCTGGTTTGCGATTCTGGGTATCGGCTGGGTCTTCAAGCGCCGCGCTGATGCACGCCGCGAAGAGGCAATCTCGACCCGCACCGCGCAGATTGCGATTGTGGAGGCGTCCGAGATCTTCTCGGCACGCTAAGCCGCATCTACTATCTGCGCCGGCTATCGGTGCCGGCTGCCGCAGCTGGTATCCCGTGCATGTGTAAAGCCCGCGTCACCTGCTCCTCTCAGGGAGCGGGGGACGCGGGCTTTCGCTGTCTCCAGGGATGAACCAGAGAGGCTCTAGAGATGAACCAGAGAGGCTCGCGGGAGTGCTTGCCTAGACGGAAGCCACCTCAGCCTCTTCGGCAAGCGGGTCGTTGTCGTCATCGGTGCGGTAGAAATCCCAGCGTTCACAACCGCATCCCGAACGCATCGCCTCGATGACGGCGGCAGCTGCCTCCAGCGGGTCGAGCGCGTGCAGGTTCCACAGCGCATGCACCGGTACCGGGCGCCTCCAGCCGTGCTCCTGCAGAAACTCGGGGTCGAAGGCGGGTAGCGCCTCGGCGGTGGGTTCGAGCTCGCAGAGGAAACCGGTGGGGGAGCGGAAGACCGTCACCACGGGGGTCGGGTCGGCGTCTTCCAGACAGGCGCCGTCGAAGAAGTAGTAGGTGCTCAGGCGGCGGTTCCAGGCAAGCTGCGCGAGGCGTTCACCGAAGACTTCCACCGTCTGCTCCCACCGAGTGCGGTGGTACGCCGCTAGGTCGGTGTGGGCGGTCTGCACCACGCCGATGCCCTGCTCGGTGAGTTCGCGGGCGCTCAGACGCGCGGGCTCTGCCGGTTCCGCGGGAGCGTCCGCAGGGGAGACGTCCGGGGTATCCAACTCTGCTAGTTCTGCTTTGGTGAGCTCCGCGTTAGCCAGCTCAGCGTTAGTCAGCTCAGCGTCGAGGAGCTCAAGCTCCTCAGCGGCGCCCGCCTCCACGGCAGCTGCGTTGGCTTCGTTCTTCGTCCACAGGCGCAGCTCGCGGGCAATCTGCGTGCGTCCGCGATGCAGAGTCGTCTGCCAGGAACCGAACTTGGCGCGTACCGCACCCAGCGGCGGCACCTGCTCAATGAGCGTGGGAATGGTAGACCAGTAGCCGTAGTTCAGCGCCGTCGGATCGCGGTCGTAGCGGGCACAATAGCTCAAAAACAGGCTCAGAGTCTTCGGCGCAAAATCCTCGGGTACCGCCGCGGCGTCGATATACCACTCGTTCTCGAGTGCCTCCGCCGGGTAGATACCGGTGCGGAGCATGCCCAAGGACCAGTCGCCGTCGCCGAGGTAATCGTTGACCGTCTGTGCGGGGGCAGGCCACGCCGATTCGCCCTCCATGCTGGCGGCAAGCAGGGTGTACAGGCTACCGCCCTCGGTGCCGATTTCTTCCAAGCCGCGCAGCCGGATGTCCTCGAGGGTCTGCGCGTAGGCTTCTTCCTCCAGCTGGGAGTAGGGGTGTGCGGCAAGGTACTTGAGCGTTGCGCCAATCTTCGCCAGAACGTGTGCAATGTCTTCATTGTTGAAGTGGCGTGCCTCCAGCGCGGACGGCAGGTCGTGAATAATATCGCAATCAAGAATCAGCGCCGCGTACTCGGGCTCCGGAGGCAAATCGTAGGCTTCCGCGAAAACGTACCAGAGGCCGCATGCGAGCACCGTGTAGCTCGGGGCGTCTGCCGTGACCGGGCCAAACTGCCAGATGCCGGAGCTCAGCGCATAGTTCAGGTACTTCTTGTTGATGTGCGGGTACAGAAAGTTGAGGCGGCGGAGAACCTGGGTAGGGGTGAACCCCAGCGCGGCGAGTTCGGCGATGAGTTCCGCGTACTCGTCGTGAAAATCTAAGTAGCCCTCCGGCGCGTTTGATAGCGCGGCTTGTTCGCGCATGGGTCCCTCTTTCATCTGCAGGATGTGGCGGCACCATGTCGTACCGTGCCGCCGAAACCCTGAACGTGTGCACGCAGATAAGGGTGTTTGCGTGGCGTGAGTCCAGCTCTTATCTGCACGAATAAGAGATATTTTTTCAAAAAAATATGCTCTTTTATCTAAATTTATCGCTGAAACTAAGCACTATTCAAATACGTGAACCCCTAACACGGTTTCTTACGGAAAGATGACAATATTTAGCGCACCCACAGGGCAAAATGTGCGTAAAGACTCGTAATCTGCACTAGAAGATGCGATAGAAAAATACGCTTACCCGCACCCGCACAGGCGAGCAAAATACGCCCCGCGCTGACTCTTTTCTCAGCATTACCGGCCAACCCATGAGCCGCGGCGAAATATGCGAAACTGGAAGGATGAGCGAACACCCCCTCCCGAGCAGTATCCGCCCGCGCGCGGATCGAGCTGCAGACCCCGCGCCCAGCAGCGCCGCCGGCAATGAACTCAGCAGCGCCGCACACCGCGAAAAACACGAAACCGGCGGCAAGACTGAGCAGCCCGCCGAGCACCTCATCAACGCGCTCGCCGTAGAAACCGGCATCGCGCCGCACCGCATCCGCGCAGCCGTGGCGCTGCTTGACGCCGACAACTCCGTACCCTTCATCGCCCGCTACCGCAAAGAAGCAACGGGTGCACTCACCGACACTCAGTTGCGCACCATCCAGTCGCGTCTGGGTCAGCTCCGCGCCCTCGAAGAGCGTCGCAACCGCGTGCTCGAAGCGCTCACCGAACGCGCCGACGAAGGCCTCATCGACCCGCTCACCCTGCTGCAGCTGCGTTCCTCGCTCATGAACGCCGCCACCATCGCAGACGTGAACGCCATCTACGCCCCGTACCGCAGCGAGCGCGTGACCCGCGCGCAGATGGCGCGTGCCGCCGGGCTTGATTCCCTCGTCGAAGACCTGCTGGAGGTGCCCCTCGCCGAGGCACACGCTATCGCCGCCGCATACATTACCGACGACACCGAAGACGATGAGGACGAGGGCATTGAGGTTGCAGAGGCGGACGAAGCCCTGCAGATTCACAGTGCCGAAGAGGCCCTCGACGGTGCCCGCGCAATTCTGGTTGACCGCGCCCTCACCAACCCGGTGCTGAGCGAAAAGCTCCTCAAGCGCTTGCGTGAAGGCGGCGTGATTGAGTCTCGCGTGATTGCCGGTCAGGAAAGCATTGGTGCGAAGTTCTCCGACTATTTCGCCTTCTCGGACCGTATTCGTTCCATTCCGCCGCACCGTGTGCTGGCGCTGCACCGCGCCAAGGACGCCGGCGTGGTGCGCCTCAAAGTGGATGTGGCACCCGCCCCCGTGGCGCTCAGCCGCCTGCGTGGTGCCGCCCGCGCCGAAGCTGAGGCCGCCGCCGAAAATTACGAGAACGTCCGTTCTGCATACGAGCGTGAAGTCGCCGCCGCGCTACGCATCCCCGTGCAGGTGCTCAACACCGTCGACGACGAAGATCGCGTGCTCGGCTGGCTCGCCGCGACCGTGCGCACCGCATGGCGCAGCCACCTGCGCCCGCGCCTTGCCGAACGCATCCGCCACCAGCTGCTCGACGCCGCCGCACAGCACGCGACCGAGGTGTTCGCCTCCAACCTGCGCGATATTCTGCTCGCCGCACCCGCCGGACACAAGACCACCCTCGGTCTGGACCCGGGCCTGCGCCACGGCGTGAAATACGCCGTAGTCGACGGCACCGGTGAGCCGCTGCGCGTGGGCACCGTCTACCCGCACGCCCCGCGCAACCAATGGGCAGAAGCACTGCGCGAGCTCGCCGCCGCCTGCCGCGAGCACGGCGTGGAACTCATTGCCATTGGCAACGGCACCGCAAGCCGCGAAACCGACAAGCTCGCCAGCGAACTGATCCGCACCCTGCGCGAGGAAGGCGCAGAAGCACCCCAGAAGGTGACCGTCTCGGAGGCGGGCGCCTCCGTCTACTCCGCCTCCGCCCTCGCCGCCGCCGAGCTGCCCGACTACGACGTGACCGTACGCGGCGCCGTCTCCATTGCCCGCCGCCTGCAGGATCCGCTCGCCGAGCTCGTCAAAATCGACCCGCAGTCCATCGGCGTGGGCCAGTACCAGCACGACGTGCCACCCGCCGCCCTGCGCCGTGCCCTCAACGACACCGTCGAAGACTGCGTGAACGCCGTGGGTGTGAACCTCAACAGCGCCTCCGTGCAGTTGCTCGCGCACGTGGCGGGCGTGGGCACCGCAACCGCCGAACGCATCGTCGCCTACCGCACTGAACACGGTCCCTTCGCGAACCGTCAGCAGCTGCTGAACGTGCCGCGACTGGGGGCGAAAACCTTCCGCCAGGCGGCAGGATTTATTCGCATCCGCGGCGGCGAGGAGCCGCTGGACGCCTCCGCCGTGCACCCGGAAGCCTACCCGCTCGCGCGCCGCATTATTGCTGACGCGCAGGCACGCAACGGCGCCCACTGGGTTGCCGGCGCCCTGGGTACCTCGGACGGTAGCGACCCGCTCGCCGGGCTGAACCCAGCCGACTATGTGCAGGATAGCGATACTCAGGCGAGCGCGGACGAAGGCACCGCCGGCGTGTACACGGTCGAGGACATCTTCGCCGAGCTGCGCCGCCCCGGCCTGGATCCGCGCGGTAGCTTCCGCACCGCCCGATTCTCCGAGTCCGTCTCGCATTTCGAGGACGTGCGCCCCGGCATGGTGCTCGAGGGCACCGTCTCGAACGTGGCGGCATTCGGCGCGTTCGTGGATATTGGCGTGCACCAGGACGGCCTCGTGCACATCTCGCAGATGAGCCGCGGCTACGTGGCGAACCCACACGACATTGTGCGCAGCGGCGACATCGTGCAGGTGCGCGTCGTGGAGGTTGACCCGGCTCGCCGCCGCATCTCCCTCTCCCTGCTGGTAGAGGACGAGAACTAGCGGGCGAAAGATGGCTGCGGAGCGCTCGCCGACTTATTGAGCAATCCGCGAATGAGCATTCTCTAAAACCTTGGCTCCCGCAAGAGCGCACAAAAGCCCCGACAAGCACTATCTGTGCCTGTCGGGGCTTTATTTAGGTGTGTATCGAGCTATACGCCCGAGCTACACCTTAGAAGTCAATGTTCGCCGGGTCAGCGCCAATACGACCCTCGGGGGTGGAGAGCGCATCCACGGCCGCGATGTCCTCGGCGGTCAGCTTCACGTTTACCGACGCCAGGTTCTCCTCAATGCGGGAGGGGGTCACAGACTTCGGGATAGCCACGGTGCCCTTAGCCAGGTGCCACGCCAGCACGACCTGCGCGGGGGTTGCGCCGTGGCGCTCCGCGATCTCAGCCAGCACGGGGTTCTGCAGCAGGTCGCTGCCGTTGCCCAGCGGGCTCCACGCCTGGGTTGCGATACCGTACTCGGCGTGAACGGCGCGCAGCGCCTCCTGCGAGAAGTAGGGGTGCAGCTCAATCTGGTGGATGGCCGGAACCACGCCGGTCTCCTCGATAATCTCGCGCAGCTGCTCCTCGGGGAAGTTCGAAACACCAATGGAACGGACCTTACCCTGCTTCTGCAGCTCAATCAGCGCACGCCAGGAATCCAGGTACAGGCCCTGCTGCGGCTTAGCCCAGTGAATCAGGTACAGGTCAACGTAGTCGGTGCCCAGCTTGTCCAGGGACACCTCGAACGCCTCGAAAGCGCTCTCGTAGCCCTGGTCGGAGTTCCACAGCTTGGTGGTGAGGAAGATGTCTTCGCGAGCCACGCCGGAGTTAGCGATAGCGCGGCCTACGCCCGCCTCGTTGCCGTAAATAGCGGCGGTGTCGATGTGGCGGTAGCCGGTCTCCAGGGCGGTGCCCACAACCTTCTCGGCGACCTCGTCCTCGACCTGCCACACGCCGTAGCCCAGCTGCGGAATGGATCGGCCGTCGTTGAACTTTACGTTGGGTACGTTGTAGCTCATGATGCTCCTTTGGAATCTATGGGGAGGCGGCGCCTCCGTAAGTAGTCCTTCAAGGCTACGCCCCAGAGTCACCGTTGAGAAGAGCCGGGCCAGAATCGGGCGTGAATCTAGCCTGAGGCGTAACCAAATGACAAAAAATGACGGGCACCAGACACCTCCTCAGACTCGAGGGGTACCGCTCGGGCTGGAGGGCGGCTATCGCTCGACAGCCGGCGCAAAGAGCTCGCGCACATCCTCAGCCGTCACCGCCGCGGAGGCGAACTCGCCCTCACCGACCACCGCATCGAAGAGCGCGGCCTTCGACTCCTTGAGCTGCATGACCTTCTCCTCAATCGTGCCCTCGGCGACCAGGCGGTAGACGTGCACCTCCTTGTCCTGGCCGATGCGGTGAATACGGTCCACTGCCTGCTGCTCAGCGGCGGGGTTCCACCACGGATCCATGATGAACACGTGATCCGCCTCGGTCAGGTTCAGACCGAAACCGCCAGCCTTGAGCGAAATGAGGAACACCGGCTCCTGACCGCTCGTGAACGCCTCAATAACCTCGGCGCGGTTGCGGGTCGAACCGTCCAGGTACAGGTGGCCGATGCCCTCCTCCGCCAGGCGCGCCGAAATGCTCTTGAGGTAGCCGGTGAACTGGCTGAACACCAGCACACGGTGGCCCTTCTCGAGCAGGTCGGGTAGCTGCTGAACCAGGTAGTCGCGCTTGACCGACGACACCCCGGCGTAGGCTTCCGGATCAATCAGCGCAGCATCAAGCGCCAGGCGGCGCAGCAGGGTCAGCGACTGGAAGATCGTGAACCGGTTCTTATCCATATCCTCCAGTAGACCCAGCACCTTCTGGCGTTCACGCTGCAGATGCGTGTCATAGATGCGGCGGTGACCGGGAGCCAGCGGCAGGTTCACGCGCGTATCGTTCTTCGCCGGAAGCTCCGCCGCCACCAGCTCCTTGGTACGGCGCAGCATGAGCGGGCGGATGCGCCGACGCAGACGAGCAGCCGTCGCCGCGGCGTGCGCCGGGTCCTCTCCGGACTCCGCCGGGCGAGCGTACAGGTCACGGAACGCACGGGCGGAGGGGAACAGGCCGTCCGCCACAATTGCCAGCAGCGCCCACAGCTCCATGAGGTTGTTCTCAATGGGCGTGCCGGTCATCGCAATCTTGGTGCGGGCGGGCATTGCGCGGGCGATGGACCAGGCGCGGGTGCCGGTGTTTTTGACGAATTGCGCCTCGTCCAGCAGGAGCGCACCCCAGCCTTCGGGGGCGGACTGCTCGCCCGTGCGCTCGTCAACGGTACGGCCTAGCGTGCGGGCGTAGCCGGTGTAGGCGTCCTCGTCCATGCGCAGCAGTGTGTAGCTGGTCAGTACCAGGTGAGCCCCGGCAACCCGCTCGGCAAGCGGGGTCTTACCGGCGGTGGTTTCGGTGATGGTCACGACCTTCGCCTCGGGCAGGAATCGCTCAGCCTCCGCCGCCCAGTTGGCGATAACGGAGGTCGGCGCAACCACGAGGAAGGGCGCGAACGGCTCGACGCTCTCACCTCGCTTTGCGGCACGTTCGGAGGCGGCACGGTGCTCCTCCATCGCGTGGGCGAGCAGGGCGAGAGCCTGCACGGTCTTACCCAGACCCATATCGTCGGCGAGAATACCGCCCAGACGCTGCTCGTACAGGAACGACAACCACTGGAAACCCTCCACCTGGTAGGGGCGTAGGGTCGCCTGCAGGCCGGTGGGTACCGGGCAGCTCGGAATAATCTGGCGGGAAGTCTTCTTGCGAGAGGTCTTCTGGAGCGCGGGGGAATCCTGAGCGCCCTTGTCGAGTGCTTTTTCAATGCCCTTTTCGGGGTTCTCTTCGGCGCTCTCTTCGGCATCCTCCAGGCCCTCAACCAGCTGTAGCAGCGAACGCACCTGAGCATCCCACCGCGCGGTCGTATGCACGCTCGCCGCCAGCGACTCCAGCTCAGAGAACAGCCCCGCCTGGTGACGGTTAATGCGCAGCTCACCGCCCGCATCGTCGAGTTCGCGAGCCTCCGCAATGAGGGTGCGCAGGGTCTTAAACTCGGGTCGACGCAGCGAGAAATAGGTGCCGTTACCGAGCAGAATACGGTCCGCCCCGCGATCGAGCGCCTCAAAAATCTGTGCAAACGGTACAGTCCAATTGTTGACCTTCACCGCAATGCCCAGCCCGAACCAGTCGCGCGAATTACCCTCGCTCACGGTGATTTCAATCAGCGCGTCGGTTGCCTCCACGAACTGTGGCGGGGTGCCGTTAAAACGCACCTGAACAGCGGAAACACGGCGAAGCTTCGGCAGAATCGCACTGAGCAACTCGCGGGTCTCCCAGCCTTCGATGCGGCGCTCCTCCAGCCCGGAAAGCGCCGGGTGGGCGGCAAGAATTGCGCGCACCGAACGCAGTACGCGCGCCTCAAAACGTTCGTCGCGCACCTCGCCGCCCTCTTCACCGGGGTAACCGAAAACGGGCAGGGAGTACACATCGGAGGCACCCGCAGAGTCCTGTGCGCTCGCCTCCTCTGCGCTGTCCTCCGCGAAGGGGTTCAGCGGGTACTCCCAACGCCAGCTCAGCTGCGCGTCGTGGCGTACCTGCTCGTCAAAGCTGATTTCAAGCACCAGATGCGGCGGCTTCACGCGCGGCAGCGCCAGCGCAGGATCGGGGGTCAGCGAGGGAATGGAACGGCTGAGCGCGGGCAGATACTCCTTCTGGAACGTGGCGCGTTCCGCGGCGGGAATGTGCACGGTTCCGGCGCTAATGAGCGATTCGGAGGCGGCATCGAGCGGCTCGACCAGGGGGATGAGTGCCAGCTCCACGCCCTCGGGCAGTTCGGGTACGGCGGGGGAGTAACGCACCCGCTCACCCTGTACTGGGGCAATCGTCGGTGCGCTATTCTCGGCTTCCTCAGTCGGCGCCTCCTGCTCGCTCTTCTGAACAAAAGATTCACGGCCCACTTCATCCAGTGCGCCGGGGCGCGCGGTCTTCCAGTGCACCGCCTTTGCCGCCTGCTCGTACTCCTGCTGGGCGAGCCCGCCCAGGGCAAAGAAGCCGGTGCGCGGGGTGCCGATGGGGTGGCAGTGCGCGGCGGGTAGCCAGAGCTGGCGCAGTAGTTCGCCTTCGCGTCCTTCCCAGCTGAGCGCGGCTTGAAGCTGTAGTCCGGTGCCTTCTGCGTGTTTCTCTTCGCTGGCGGCGGCGTGCAGGCGCACCTGTGCGGGGCTCAGCACGGCGTAGTTCACCTCGCGACCGTTGACGAGCAGGGGCAGGCCAATATCCTCCGCACGGGCGAGTACGTCCCAGAGTAGAGTGGAGGCAGAAGCGCTGATTGAGATCCAGTCGCGGTGCGAGGAATACATGTTCTGCCAGGGGCGGGCAATCGAGTAGAGCTCGGCGAAGAATCGTTCGTGTTCGGGGTAGATTTCGTGCCGCCCGACGGGCCCGCCCACGCTGGATGCGAAGGTTTCCCAGCTGAGTCCGCCCTTGATCCAGCGCCCGGTTTTGGACGCCATGAGCGGTCGGGCGAGCAGGTTAATGCTGGGGGTTGCGCCGGGCATATTGCGGCCGCGCGCGTAGGAACCGGAGACACTCAGTGAGAAATCCAGGGCACCGCTCACGCGCATCGAATCGATGCCCGCAAGGTCCTGACGTGCGGAAAGAACGGAGGAGAGGTCGCGCCGCCATGCCGAGATTTTGGTGGCGGATGCCTCTGCTTGCAGGCTCGGGGAGGCGCCTAGCTCGTTGAGCGCAAAGCTTCCCTGGGTGTTTTCGGGCTCGGTAGCCGCTGCATCGGGTGCGGGCAGTTTCGCCGCGGTGGTGAGCGCACCGGAGGCGCGCAACGCCGCGAGCGGGTCGGCGGCTTTCTTCGCCTCTGCAACATCCGCACTCTTCGCTGCTACGCCATGAGAGCCAGTATTGGGCACGCCGACGGGTCCGGGGTGTTCGCTGAGCGCCTTTTTCGCTACGGAGGCGCGGTCGAGCGCGGTGAGCATGAGCGCTACGGCGTGCTTGCAGTCGGTGAGTACGGGGCAGGTGCAGCGGGCAGTGAAGGTTGCGGAGCCGCTGACGGCGGGGAAGAAGCGGACGGTCACTTCGTAGGGGATGATGGTGCTTCCGTTGACGAGCCCGGTGAGGGTGCGTTCGTCTTCGTCGTAGCTGTAGCGGATGACTTCGCGGTTGTGCTGGTAGGCGACACCGCGCTGGTAAGTGCGGTGCCCGGCCTGGCGAATGATCTGCGGTACGGTGACGGGAATTTCGGGGAAAGGATTGTTGGCGCTCACCAGCTCATTATCGCGTATCGTGCGGGCTTGCGCCTTGTCGCCGGTCATTGCCGGGTGGGTGTGCAGGATGCGTTTTTGATGCATAAAAACAGCGGTATTCACATAAGATATTCCGCGCCGTATCAAAAATTCCCGCCATTCAAAACACTTCCACAAGCCAAAACGCCAATAATCTAAATCTCTTTCAAAAAACGCTTTACTTAACTTGAGAAAATGCTGTAAGCTAAACCCAGCTTCAAGAGTTTCGACTGATAAGCTCCGACTATGGTCGAACGCCAACCCCATGTTCACGGGTGGCTCGGATGACGAAGCGGTTTGTATTCACCACCGGAATAACCGGTGGTAATTGGTACAGACAAGAGCAACGCGAAAGGATCGCGCCACTCACGGCGCAGGTTGTCACATGTACAACGGCTCTGCAACCGAAGCAGCAATCTCTCTGAACCCCTCCCGCTCCTACCAGGAAAGCCTGCGTGCCGCAGCTGTCCCCGCGCGAGGCGGATACACCGCAGTCAGCATTGACGATTACTCCCGCATTTCTTCTAAGCGCGACGAGTTCCTGAACTTCCTTCTTCTGCCGAACCCCGAGGGCATCCCCGCTATTCAGTACGCCGGTCTGCGCGTAGCGTAGCATTAGGGGTATGAATTTCTCCGGTATGCTCCTGGACTCCGACGTTCTTGCGGAGATCCGTAAGGCGGATCCTGATCCCGCCGTGGTCGCTTTTCTGCGCCGCCGCTCGTTCCGACACATGTACATTTCCGTGCTGAGTATTGGCGAGTTGAAGGGCCTGTACCCCTACCCGGAAACTGATCGTTGGATTACCGAACTTCTTGAGCGCTTTGGCGACCACGTTATTAATGTGGATGCGCATGTGAGCCTCGAGTGGGCTGGTCGTCAGGCGCCGCTCGGTGTGCATGCCGTGGGTCGTGATGATGCCGGTCCGCTGCCTACCGCCGCCCTGGAGGGTCTGATGGCGGCGAGCGCGAGTGCCTATGATTTGGAGCTGATTTCTTCTAAGGCTCAGGTGTACCGCGCCTGGGGTGTTCAGGCTTCCAACCCGTGGACTGAGGATTAAAACTTTGCCGGATGCGCGTCCTCGCGTGCGCGTCTGGATGAATACCTGTGTGAATAGTTGTGAGAACCCGCTTTCGAGTGTTAATCGGAGGCGGGTTTCGTCGTTAATTCGTGGCATGATTGAAGGACGATGAAAAGCACCTCACCTATCTCTCGTTATTCCATGCCCATGCCTCTGTGGCTTCAGGGTGTTGTTGAGCTAATTGTTACTGCCCTGTTCTCTGCGCTTGCTGTGTTTGCGGCGATGTCTGCCGTGTGGGCGACCAAGGGTTTTGGCGACATGGAGTTCTCCTCCGTGGCCGCCATGTCGGCGCACCTGTGGCTTCTGATTCACGGTGTTCCCCTGGATCTTGCGGCTGCTTTTGGTGCTTCTGCCGGCACGATGACGCTGGTGCCGCTGGGTTTGAGTATTCTGCCTCTGCTGCTCTGTTACCGTTCGGGTCGTCGCCTGGCGCGCGCCTCGTATGAGGGTGAGTTTTTGATTCCGGTGCTGTCCGGTTCGGTGACCTATGCGCTGATTAGTTCGGCGATGTACGGTTGGGCGAGCCCGCATCCGCAGCCTCTTCAGGCGTTGAATGCTGCCCTGGTGCCTTTGGGTATTGTGGTGGCTGGTCTGATGTGGGGTGGCTACCGTGAGGCGCGTTCGCTCTCGCGCATGGTGGGTGTTGATACTGCGGAGCAGATTTCGCAGATGAGTCAGTATTCGCGTTGGGCGGGTTCGTACGCCTGGGCTGTGGTGCGTGCTGCGGTGGTTGCTTTTGTTGCGCTGATTGGTTTGGGTGCGGTGCTTTTGGGTATCGGTATTTTGGCGGGCTGGTCGCAGATCGTTGCCACCTACCAGGAGCTGCACGCGGGCGCTGTGGGTGATACTGCGGTGACTCTGCTGCAGCTGGGTTTCTTGCCGAACCTGGTAATCTACGCGATTGCGTGGTCGACCGGTGCCGGTTTCTCCTTTGGTGCGGGCACCTCGGTTGGTTTGACCAGTAGCGATGCTGGTACTTTGCCGATGCTTCCGATTTTGGGCGCTGTGCCCGAGTCGTTGGGCACATTTGGTCTGGTGGGTTTGCTGGTGCCACTGGTTGCCGGTGCGATTGCTGGCTGGTGGTTCTTGCGTGAGGGTGAGGATCACCTGGATGAGTGGGTTGCTCTGAAGGTTCCGTTCCGCCCGCTGTCTGCGCTGATTTCTGCGGTGGTGCTGGGCGTGATGACCGGTATTATGACGTCGTTTGGTGCCCTGTGGCTGGGCTGGATTTCGTACGGCTCTCTGGGTATTGGTCGTTTTACGGAGGTTGGTGCTGAGCCGCTGACTTTTGCGGCGCATACCGCGTTGACGGTGGGTGCCGGCGTGACTTTCGGTATGTTGCTGAGCCGCGCCCTGGTGCCGGATAGTAGCCGTGAGCTGCCTCGTTTTGCGGATGAGCGCCCGAACCTGGGTGAGCGTCTGATGAGTTTTACTGCTTCGACTCGTGAGCGTTTTGCGGAGCGTCGTGAGCAGCGTGCGCAGGCGCGTGCGGAGCGTATGGAGCGTGAGGCCGAGGAAGCCGCGGCACGTGAGGCGGCTGAGCGTGAAGCTGCAGAGCGTGAAGCTGAGGAAGTCGCCGCTCGTGAGGCTGCAGAGCGTGAAGCAGCTGAGCGCGAGGCGGAAGAGACGGCACGCGCGGCTGCCTCTAAGAAGGCTTCTGAGAAGAATGTCTCTGAGCCTGAGCAGTCTGTTGTATCTGAGGTAGCGACCGGTCATGTTCCGGTGCATCCGCAGGAGCCGGTGGTTGCCGTCCCCGTGGAGGCGACCGAACAGCTGGCGCAGCGTGCGGCGGCGGACGCTTTCGCCGAGATTGTTGCAGAGCGTGAAGAGGCGGCTAAAGAGCCCGCCTCCGAAGAGGCTACTGCTGAAGAGAGCCCCGCTGAGCAGTACGAGCCGATTGAGGCCGTTCAGCAGGTCGATTACCTGCACTCCGCACCCCCGCACGATGAGGATGCTGACGAACACGGCACCTATAACCCCGCCGTGTACGCTCATGACCCCTCCGAGGAGGAGACTCGCGAACTGATTCAGGAGCCCGTCTACGAGACTGCCGAACCTGTGGCTACTGAGCGTGAGAACGCTGTTGAGGAGCCTGCGGAGCAAGCGCCGCGTTCGAAGGGTCGCGCGAGCCGCATTATGGCGTACTTCGGTTTTGGTCTTGAGCAGCCCGCCACTGCGCAGGATGAATCAGCGCAGGATAACTCGGCTGATGCCGCCCACGCTGAATCTGCCGCGCAGGACCGCGCCGGCGATGATCGTACCAGCGACCGCGCACACGAGCGCGCGCAGAAGCGCGAGGCGAAGAAGGCGGCTAAGGCGGCACGCAAGAAGCAGAAGAACGACCTAGAACGTGATTTTGTGGATCGTGAGCTGGATGTCCTCTCTGCCGATCAGGCGATGAGCCGCATCTTTGAGGTTCGTAGCCAGACCGGCATCCTTCCGCTGGTGACCGATGAGGCGTCTACCGTGGAGCTGCCCCCGCTGGATGTCAGCTCCTCGAAGTCTCATGGTTCTAGCGCCCAGGGCTCTAATGCGCAGGGTTCTAACGCCCGCAAGAAGAACTAGCGCACAGAACCCCTAACGAGCTGCAGAAGAGCTAGAGCTGGACGTGCCGGTGAGCTTGTCCATCGTGCCCTGGAACTTCTGATCGCAGGTGTACATGTCGGTCTGGGTCAGCGCGGCGGCGCGGCACTCACGGTACTCCTGCGCGCCGGGCATGAGGGCAAGACCGATGCCGCCGAGCAGGGTCATCGCGCCGTAGATGATGCTGACGCCCGCGGCAATGTAGAAGAACCAGGGGCCGCGGTAGACGGCGGTGCGCACAATCGCAATAATGCTCAGGGTAATGCCGGCGAGAGCGAAGATGAAGAGCGCCAAGAAAAGCGGCATCGTGGAGAGCACGAAGGAAGACGCCGCAAAAATCACCAACGCGGCAGCAATCAGCATGAGCGAGGTGCGAATATTCGCTTTCTGCTGTTCGATGGGGTCGATGGGCTTACGCGGCTTCTTACCCTGAGGGGCCCGATGTGGCGGCATCATGTTCTGCGGCGCCTGCTGCGGCGCTCGCGGCGGAACCTGCTGGTTCTGGGATGCCTGGTTCTGCGGGGCATTGTTCGGAGTGTTCTGCGGGGGAGTAGACATACCTATAAGGGTACCGTCCCGTGCGCCCGCGACCTATTGAGTATGCGGCCTATTGAGTTCGCGACCTGTTGAGTTTGCGCCCAGCAAACCCCGGTGAAGCCCCATGAACCCCCATGAACTCCAGTGAACCCCGGTGAGGATTCATCCCGCTGGGGTTTCTTTGTGCTCACCTTTGGGCTTTGGGTGCGTTGTGAACCTCTTACCCCCTTTGGATAAGGGTGTGAGACGGGCTATACTAGTCGGGTGCGAATTGTGGTTATGGTATCCGGCTCCGGAACGAATCTTCAGTCCATCCTCGACGCTGTAGCAGCGGGCGAGCTTCCCCTCGACATTGCGGCAGTGGGCGCCGACAAGCCCTGTCTGGGCATTGAACGTGCCCAGGCGGCGGGTGTACCCACCTTCCTGGTGCAGCCCGGCGACTACGCCGACCGCCCCTCCTGGAACCGCGCGCTGGAAGAAAAGATCGCTTCCTACAACCCCGATTACATTGTGTTCGCTGGCTTCATGCGCATTGTTGACGCGCAGCTGGTCGAGCGTTTCAGCAACCGCATCATCAACACCCACCCCGCCCTGCTGCCCTCCTTCCCGGGTGCGCACGGCGTGCGTGACGCCCTGGCGCACGGTGTGAAGATTACCGGCCTGACCGTGCACTTCGTCGACGCCGGCGTTGATACCGGCCCCATCCTCGCCCAGGCGGCAGTGCCCGTTCTGGACGACGATACCGAAGAGACCCTGCACGAACGCATTAAGGTGCAGGAGCGCCGCCTGCTCGTGCAGACCATCGCGTCTCTCGCTGAATCCCGCGGCACTGCATCTGACAGCTAATTCCGCCCACTAAATTTTTCGCGGCGGAATGAGCCGAGCTCAAACCCCGCCGCCCACACACGTTCCGTTGTGCCCATTCGACGCGCTCACCTTAGCGTCACGCACAGCGGCGGGGAATACCCCCACACATATCCTGTCTATCCGGGCAGGCTACGTCCATCCACCAGCTGTGCCGCCGAGAACCGGCGCACGTCTAAAGCATCGGAGTATTTGTGTCTCTCATTGAGCTCGATCGCGTGCCCCTGCGCCGCGCCCTCATTTCCGTCTACGACAAGACCGGTCTGGAGGAGTTCGCCCGCGGCCTGCACGAGGCTGGCGTCGCGCTGGTCTCCACCGGCTCCACCGCATCCACCATCGCAGCAGCAGGCGTACCCGTCACCGAGGTCACCGAAGTGACCGGTTTCCCCGAGTGCCTCGAGGGCCGCGTGAAGACCCTGCACCCGCGCATCCACGCTGGTATTTTGGCTGACCGCCGCAAGCAGGAGCACATCGACACCCTTGAAGAGCTGGACGTTGAGGCGTTCGACCTGGTGGTTGTGAACCTGTACCCCTTCGTTGAGACCGTTGCATCCGGTGCCGGTCAGGACGCCATCATCGAGAAGATCGACATTGGTGGCCCCTCCATGGTTCGCGCTGCCGCGAAGAACCACGACGCCGTCGCAATTGTTGTGGACCCTGCCGACTATGCGCGCACCGTTGAGGCCGCTAAGAACGGTGGTTTCTCCCTGGACGAGCGCCGCCGCCTTGCTGCTGGCGCATTCGCCCACACCGCCGCATACGACACCGCTGTGGCTACCTGGACCGCATCCCAGTTCCTGCAGGATGAGGATGCTAACTTCTGGCCCCCGTACGCTGGCCTGGGCTTCGAGCGCAGCGAGACCCTGCGTTACGGCGAGAACCCGCACCAGCGTGCCGCCCTGTACGTTGACCCCGCCGCTGCCCCCGGCATTGCTCAGGCGGAGCAGGTGCACGGTAAGGCGATGAGCTACAACAACTACGTTGACGCTGACGCCGCTCTGCGTGCCGCTTACGACTTCGACGAGCCGGCTGTTGCCGTTATCAAGCACAACAACCCCTGCGGTATTGCTGTGGCAACCCCCGGTGCGGCTGACCCGATTGCGGACGCTCACGCGAAGGCGCACGCTTGCGACCCGCTGTCCGCATACGGTGGCGTGATTGCCGCTAACCGCCCGGTGACCGCCGCTATGGCTCAGACCGTCAAGGGCATCTTCACCGAGGTGATTGTGGCTCCCGGCTTCGAGCCCGAGGCGCTGGAGATCCTGCGCGAGAAGAAGAACCTGCGCCTGCTGGTTCTGCCCGAGAACTTTGCCCGCGAGGCCATCGAGTACCGCCCCATTTCCGGTGGCGCACTCTTCCAGGAGGCCGACCGCCTGCAGGCTGAGGGCGACGACCCGAAGAACTGGACCCTGGTTGCCGGCGAGCCCGCCGACGAGGCCACCCTGCGCGACCTCGAATTCGCGTGGCGTGCACTGCGTTCGCCCAAGTCCAACGCTATTCTGCTTGCTGATAACGGTGCCGCCGTGGGCATCGGCATGGGCCAGGTGAACCGCGTGGATTCCTGCAAGCTCTCGGTGGAGCGCGCGAACACTCTCGGCGGTGAAGGTAACGAGCGTGCCCGCGGTGCGGTTGCTGCATCCGACGCGTTCTTCCCCTTCGCTGACGGCCTGCAGGTGCTGCTGGACGCCGGTGTGCGTGCCGTCGTGCACCCGGGCGGTTCGATCCGCGACGAGGAAGTTATCGAGGCGGCTAAGGCTGCTGGCGTGACCATGTACCTGACCGGTACCCGCCACTTCTTCCACTAAGAATATGTAGCGGGCTCAGTGCGCGCTGAGCTGCCTGCTGTGAGCGGGGCATTTCCGGGTGAACCTTTTGGTGAGCCCGGGGTGCCCCGCTTTTTCGTGCTCTCCACCCGAGGCATCAGCGTTGGGGCATCCGTATTGTGGGCAGTCGTATTTATAGAATTTTTGCTCTATTTTGCGCCGGATTTGCGCATGAGGGCGCGTCAACGGCGACCAGGATGCGCACGGATTGGCTAAAAGTTCGCTAGGATTAGGTTGTGCCTAAAGTCAGCGAAGAATACAAAAAGAACAGGCGTTCTCAGATTGTAGAGACCGCCCGCGAATGCTTCATCAAGCACGGTTATCAGAAGGCTTCGATGAGCGACATTATTGCGGCCACCGGCCTGTCTGCTGGAGCGATTTATAACCACTTCTCTTCCAAGGATGAGATCATTCTGGCGGCAGCCCGCATGGACATGGCGCCCTTCGACCGCATCCGCGCCGAACAGCCCTGGGACTACGTGTTCGGGTGCCTGAAGGTGCTGGACACCCCCAAGGTTCGCCGTCACCTGCTCGTCACCTGGGGTGAGGCTGTGGCAATGCCGCAGCTGGCGACCGTCGTCTCTGAGCAGCTGAGCTACCTGCGCGATCAGTCCCTGGAACGCTACCGCGCCTGGGGTGCCGCTGAGCTGGACTTCACCGAAGAGGAGCTTGAAGAGTGGCTGACCGTTATCGGTGCCGCGGTGCTGTCGGTGCTGACCGGTTACGTGGTGCAGACCCAGCTGGTGGCTGGCGGTAAGAAGGAGAGCGCTCGCGAGGCGTACCTGGAGTATGCTTCCGCTATCCTGCGTCAGGCGTAGGGTGTGTAGACCCGCTTAACTGTCGCCGATTAGCCTGCCGGGGCGCGTTCTATGCCCCTCGCCGGTGTCGCGCCGACGCCGTAAAAACTTCATCGTGATGCTTTGTAAAGCCCGTTTTCCTTCTCGAAGGAAAGCGGGCTTTACGGTATTATGAGGTGTAGCTCATATTTTTTCATTTAGGGTTTTCAATTGGAGGCGCCCGCCGCCTCCTGAAGACCGCCCGGCGCACGCCGCGGCAACCCCGATGATGAGCGACCGAAGATAACGCAAAAACACTCCCAGGAGCGTAATGTCCGAGCAGAAGATCCTCGAGATGCCCCTCGCCGACCTCGACCCCGAGGTTGCAGAAGCCATTGAGCTGGAGCGCAAACGCCAGCAGAACACCCTCGAGATGATTGCATCCGAGAACTTCGTCCCCCGTGCCGTCCTCGAAAGCCAGGGCTCGGTACTGACCAACAAGTACGCTGAGGGTTACCCCGGCCGCCGCTACTACGGCGGCTGCGAATTCGTTGACATCGTTGAGTCCCTCGCTATTTCCCGCGTGAAGGAACTCTTCGGCGCCGAGCACGCCAACGTTCAGCCGCACTCCGGTGCGCAGGCGAATAACGCCGTCATGCACGCGCTGCTGACCCCCGGTGACACCATCATGGGTCTGTCCCTGGCACACGGTGGCCACCTGACCCACGGCATGAAGCTGAACGTCTCCGGCAAGCTGTACAACGTTGTCGCGTACGGCGTGGACGAGTCCGGCCGCGTTGACATGGATCAGGTGCGTGAACTGGCGCTGGCTGAGCGTCCCAAGCTGATTATTGCCGGCTGGTCCGCATACCCCCGTCAGCTGGACTTCGCTGCGTTCCGCGCGATTGCTGACGAAATCGGTGCGTACCTGTGGGTGGACATGGCTCACTTTGCGGGCCTGGTGGCTGCGGGTCTGCACCCGAACCCCGTCCCGCACGCACACGTGGTCTCCTCCACCGTGCACAAGACCCTGGGCGGCCCCCGTTCCGGCTTCATCCTCTGCACCGAGGAGCTGAAGAAGAAGATTGACTCCGCAGTGTTCCCCGGCCAGCAGGGCGGCCCGCTCATGCATGTAATCGCTGCGAAGGCTACCGCGTTCAAGGTTGCCGCATCTGACGCGTTCAAGGACCGCCAGAAGCGCACCGTTGAGGGCGCACAGATCCTGGCGAACCGCCTGCTGCAGCAGGACGTGAAGGACGCCGGCGTTTCCATCGCATCCGGCGGTACTGATGTTCACCTGGTGCTTGTTGACCTGCGCAACCACGCCCTCAACGGCAAGGAAGCAGAAGACCTGCTGCACGATGCCGGTATTACTGTCAACCGTAACGCTGTGCCGAACGACCCCCGCCCGCCGATGGTGACCTCCGGTCTGCGTATCGGTACCCCCGCTCTGGCGACCCGCGGCTTCGACGCTGAGGGCTTCACCGAGGTTGCAGACATCATCGCTTCCGTGCTGCTGCCGAACCCGGACATTGCCGCTCTGCGTGCCCGCGTTGATGCGCTCTGCGCCAAGTACCCCCTCTACCAGGGCAGCGAGAACTGGTAGACCCATGAATGACCCCGTTCGCTCAACATTCCCTGTGGGTGCTGAGCGGGCGGGGTTATTTCGCCCTCTTACTTTTTGCCGCTCTACCCACTACACCCGTCGAGGGATGTCGCGGGGGAGCGGTACCTTCTAGGCACACACCCTAGAACCCAACACACAGACCATCCGTTTCGGCGAACCCGCCGCAATCTATGGAAGGAAAAACAATGCCCCAGATTCTAGACGGTAACGCAACCGCCGCAGCCATCAAGGAAGAGCTGAAGGAGCGCGTCGAGGCGCTCAAGGCTAAGGGTATTACCCCCGGCCTGGGTACCGTGCTGGTCGGTGACGACCCCGCATCCCGCTCGTACGTGGGCGCTAAGCACCGCGACTGCGCAGAGATTGGTATTAACTCCATCCGTGTGGACCTGCCCGGTGACATCACTCAGGAAGAGCTCGACGCAGAGATCGACAAGCTGAACAACGACCCGGCGTGCACCAGCTACATTGTGCAGCTGCCCCTGCCCAAGCACCTGGACACCAACCGCGTGCTGGAGCGCATCGCCCCCGAGAAGGATGCTGACGGCCTGCACCCGACCAACCTCGGCAAGCTCGTGCTGAACGTTTCTGAGCCGCTGGACTCCCCGCTGCCCTGCACCCCCAACGGTGTCATTGAACTGGTCAAGCGCCACGGCATCGACTGGAACGGTAAGAACGTTGTGGTGCTCGGCCGCGGCATTACCGTGGGCCGCCCGCTGGGTCTGCTGCTGACCCGCCGCGAGGTGAACGCGACCGCAACCCTGGCGCACACCGGTACCGAGAACCTGGACGAGGTGCTGCGCGAGGCTGACGTCATTGTTGCCGCTGTGGGTGTTCCGCACGTGCTGAAGGCTCACCAGGTCAAGGACGGCGCAATCCTGCTGGACGTTGGTGTTTCCCGTGCTGAGGACCCGGAAACCGGCAAGAAGAAGCTCTTCGGCGACGTCTCCCCGGAGGCTGCGCAGAAGGCGTCCTGGGTTTCCCCGAACCCCGGCGGTGTGGGCCCGATGACCCGCGCGGAGCTGCTGGTGAATGTGGTTGAGACAGCGGAGCGTCAGGCGGCGTAAGGCTCGCAACATTTCAGGGCTGATAACTCAAAAGGGCGGTGCCCCGGTAGAACAATCTACCGGGGCACCGCCCTTCACACTGTCATCACAATCGAAAAGGCAGGTGCTAGAGAATCATCTCGTAGAAGTAGGCATCGGCAAGGTACAGGGTCTCTGCGTACTCTACGGGGCTACCTTCTTCGGTGTAGCCGGTCGCGCAGACCTTGAACGCCGCCTCGCCCACGGGCACCTGCTGGTTGAACGCCTCGGCGTCGGCGTCGGTGAAGAGCGCCGCGCTGGTGCGTACGCGGGCGTGCTTAATAGCGTTGGGGGTGTCGGCAAGCTGGTCTAGCGAGCTCATCACACCGGACATTTCCGCCATCATGGCGTCCAGGATGCTGCTTGCGGCAGCCTTCACAAAGTAGGAACGCTCAAAGCCAATGACTTCCTGGTTGGCAAGGCGCAGACGGCGCACGAACAGCACCTGCTCGCCCACCGGCACGGATAGGTGGGTGGAAATCTCTTCGGTGGCGTCCACCCAGCGGGTCGCAATCATGCGGGTGGAGCCTTCAAAACCGCGGCGGCGCATATCGTCGGCGAAGGTGTCCACGCGCGGAATGTAGGTGGCGTCGGTGCGCTCGGCAACGTAGGTGCCGGAGCCCTGCACGTTGTAGAGCAGGCCGCGTTCAATCAGAACCTTCAGGGCGCTACGAACCGTCTGGCGGCTCACCCCAAAGTTCTGCTGAATCATACGTTCGGTGGGCAGCTTATCGCCGGGCTTGCCGGGAATAATATAGCGCTGCTCAATGTAGTGGATGACCTGCTCGTACTTGGGGCCGGGAATCGGGGGTAGCTCGTAGCGGCTCTCAGCGTTGTGAGCGGTACTTTCGGATGCGGTGGTGCCCGCAGAATGTGAGGGGGCACCGTGGTCGGTGGTATGTGAGGAGTGTGAATTCATCACCCAATAGTTTACCGTTCAGCCAGAGAAAAAACGCGCACGAGTGAAAATTTCTCTTCCCTCAAACTGGCATAATTAAGACTATGCATTTTTCTAACACCCCTGCACCGCGCCCGAGCGGTCTGCTTCGCGTGGCGAGCGTGAATGTGAACGGTATCCGAGCCGCCTACAAGAAGGATATGGCGGCGTGGTTGGCGAGCCGTGACATCGACATTCTCTGCCTGCAGGAGGTGCGCGCCCCCGACGCTATCGTGCGTGAACTGCTGGACGAATCCCAGTGGCATATTCTGCACGCGGAGGCTGCCGCGAAGGGCCGCGCCGGCGTGCTGGTGGCGACCCGCCGCACCCCGAACTCAGCCGGTGAAGTTCTGGAGAACCAGCCGGTAGCGACCCGCTCGAATATTGGCGAAGAGTACTTTGACGATTCGGGGCGCTGGGTTGAGGCAGACTACGTTCTGCCCAACGGTAAGACCCTGACCGTGGTCAGCGCCTACGTTCACTCCGGCGAGGTCGGTACCCAGAAGCAGGACGATAAGTACCGCTTCCTGGAGCGCATGCTGGTGCGCATGCCTGAACTGGCAAAGCATTCGGATCACGTGCTCATCGTGGGCGATTTGAACGTGGGCCACACCGAGCTGGACATTAAGAACTGGAAGGCTAACCAGAAGCGTGCCGGCTTCCTGCCGGAGGAACGCGCCTACTTTGACCGCTTCTTCGGTGATATCGGCTACCGCGATGTGGCTCGTGAGCTGGCGGGTCAGGTGCCCGGCCCCTACACCTGGTGGTCTTACCGCGGTAAGGCGTTCGATAATGACGCAGGCTGGCGTATCGACTACCACATGGCGACCCCGGCGCTCGCCGAAAGCGCCGTAGAAGCGGTCGTGGACCGCGCGGCAAGCTACGATGAGCGTTTCAGCGATCACGCGCCGCTCGTGGTTGACTACCGCATCGGTGAGTAAGACGCGGACCCACCTACAGATAAGTTTTTGAAGATGTGCTGCACCGTCCGCAGCACCGCACAGGAAGAACTGCACAGGAAATAACTATGGCAGACGAAAAGAAGCAGGATAAGTCCCTCATCCCTAACGCCTCTCAGCAGAAGGCACGTATCTACTCGGGTGCGCAGCCGTCGGCTGATTCGATGCACCTGGGTAACTACATTGGTGCTGTGAACAACTGGGTGGCGTTGCAGGACGACCCGAATAACGAATGTCTGTTCTTTATCCCGGATATGCACGCCATCACCGTTCCTCAGAACCCCGAGGAGCTGCGTGAGCGTACCCGCCTGACCGCGGCGCAGTACATCGCCTCCGGCATTGACCCGACCCGCACCCCGCTGTTCGTGCAGTCGCATGTGCCTGAACACGCCCAGCTGGCGTGGGTTCTGAACTGCTTCACCGGTTTCGGCGAGGCATCCCGTATGACCCAGTTCAAGGACAAGTCCCAGAAGCAGGGTGCCGAGAACGCCTCCGTGGGCCTGTTCACCTACCCGATTCTGATGGCCGCCGACATCCTGCTCTACCAGGTGGACGGCGTGCCCGTGGGCGAGGACCAGCGTCAGCACCTGGAGCTGACCCGTAACCTGGCTCAGCGCTTCAACTCCCGCTTCGGTGAGACCTTCGTGGTGCCCGATCCGGTGATTCTGAAGGAAACCGCTAAGATTTACGATCTGCAGGACCCGACCTCGAAGATGTCCAAGTCTGCGGCATCCGATAAGGGCCTGATCAAGCTTCTGGACACCCCCAAGGTCACCCAGAAGAAGATTAAGTCCGCCGTGACCGATGACGGCTCCGTCATCGCCTACGACCGCGAGGCTAAGCCCGGCGTCTCGAACCTGCTCTCCATCTACTCGGCAATGACCGGCGAGAGCATCGACGAGATCGTGGCACGCTACGAGGGCAAGATGTACGGCCATCTGAAGGTCGACCTTGCCGATATTGTGGTGGAGCGCCTCACCCCGGTGCGTGAGCGTACCCTCGAGCTGATGGACGACCCCGCCGAGCTGGACCGCCTGCTGGCTGTGGGCGCATCCGCTGCCCGCGAGATCGCTACGGTCACCATTGAGAACGTGTACAAGAAGGTTGGCTTCCTGCCTGCCGCAGCAATCTAGCGCGCTGTTCAGCCAGTCCGGCTGAGACGCCGCATTACCTGCACGATTGAGATGACAGCACAAGAGAACTCTTTGAGCCCCACGACGGCTCCTGTATCCCCGACCCTGAAACCCGGTCGCCGCTACCTGAGCGTTATTGCGCACGTGAGCGGTGAGAATGCTCAGCGCCTGGAAAAGTGGAAGCGCGCGGTAGCCGGTGGTGCGGTGGCGCCTATCAGCACCCACGTGACCGTGTACCTGACGGAGCTGAACGAATCTCTATTGGCTGCGGTGCAGTCCCCGCAGTTCCGCGAGGCGCTGGACACCCCGCGTTTTGAGGCACGCTGGGGTTCGGTGCACTCCTTCCGCCCGGTCACCGAGGTGGAGTACCTGAACCTGGAGGCGGGTAGGGCCGAGTTCGAGCAGATTCACCAGAAGCTGGTTGAGCTATTCGGTGCCGGCGCGGCGTCCTTCCCCTATGTGCCGCACGTGACCCTGGGTCACGGCTTGAGTGAGGAGCAGGTGGCGAACGCCCGCAAGGTGTTTGACGCTCTGCCCGCCGAGCAGCGTACCTTCACCGTGGATCACCTGCACTGCTACTCCTACGATGGGCAGAACTGGGAAGAAATTGGGGGTCTGCCGCTGCGTTAGTAGCTGGCGCATAAACCCTGCATGCACAAAGAGAGATGCGACCGATAGGTTATCGGTCGCATCTCTCTTTATGTTTTCGCTAGGTTTATCTCAGCGTGAGAGCCCTAGCGGGAGTGGCCCTCGTGAGGCTCGCCAGACTCGCCGGATTAGTGTGCGTCAGCGGAAGCCGAGCTGTGAGCTTCTGCGCCGTGTGCCTCTGCCTCAACCGGTGCAGCGTTCGCAGAAGAAACACCCAGGATCTCGTTCGGGGTCTTCGGAAGCTCCACGCTCATCAGTTCCTTCGGTGCTGCCGGGTTCGACAGGGACACCGCAATGAGCTTCTTGGTTGCCGGGTCGGTCACGTAGGCGGTCTTACCGTCCACCCACAGTGCCGGACGCTCGTCCTGCCACGTCTCAGACTCGGTCCACGCCTCCATGAGCTGTACGGAGCCCAGCTCGGCGCCGGTTGCAGGATCGAAGACGCGCAGCTTACCGTCGGTGGTCAGTAGCAGCGCCTCACCCTGGGGACCGCGAGCCAGCGAACGGAAGGTGTAGCTCACGCCAGAAGGCAGGGAGTAGACGGTGCGGGTTGCCGCAACGGTGTCGATAATGGAGAACTTCTCGGGGCGCTCCAGCTTAGCGTCCTTGTCGGTCTTGTAGTCCGCCAGAACGTACTGGGAGTCAGCCTTACCAGCCTGGTTGCCGGAACGCGAGTACGGGTCCTCGGGGTTGGTGATCTTGGTGAACTTGCCGTCCTTGTAGACTAGCGCGCCGTCGGTGCAGCCGATGGAGAACGCGCCGTCCTTGGCGATGGCTTCACCGTGAACGCCGGGGCAGGCGGGGCTCTCGGTGACGGTCTTGCCCTGAGCATCCACAACAGCGGCGCCGGTGCGGGTCTTCGAGTCGCCGACCGCTACCAGGTACTGGTCGTTGGGCAGCGGGATTGCGAAGCCGTGGTGCGGCTTGGGCAGGGTGACGGTGGTGGTGTCCAGGGAGGCCGCGGTGCGCTTGTCCTGGGTCAGCTTCGCCGGGTCGTACACGGCGAAGGAGCCGGTGCCGTCAGCGAAGGCCGCAACCCTGCCGTTGTCCTTGATGACGTGACCGGTATGGTCAGCGGCAAGAGACAGCGAAGACAGAGACGGGGCGGTGGTGTAGTAGTGCGAGTGATCGCCGTGCGCTACGGACCACACGCCGGTGTCCAGGAAGGTGTAGCTGTTGCCGTCGGCCACGACGAGGTGGCGGTTATCGCCGGCATCGGAGAGGCGCAGGAATCCTTCCTTGGGGATGTCTGCGAGCAGCTTCATGTCCTTGGCGTCATAGACGAGCACGCCGCCGTCGTAGGTGATGGCCACGCGGCTGGCAGCGCCCTTGCCTTCGGTGATAGGGGCGGGGGTTGCGCTCGCGGAGGTGGAGGCGCTGGGGCTGGTCTGGGCGTTCTGGGTGGTCTGGGAGCCGCATGCGGTCAGGGCGAGTGCGGCTACTGCGCCGAGTGCGCCGGCACGGGTGAGGAAAAACTTACGGGTCATGTGCATGCACCAAGATTAACATGAGAATGGTTCTCTATAGTGGTTGATCCTTGGCTCGTATCAGAGTCTGGAAGTGCAATCTGCGCGGGGTGTGTAAGGTATTCTGCCCCTGCCCAGCCGAAGGAAGTGTCCTTTTGTGCCCCCACTAGGTGAAAGCCTTGAATCGACTCGCGAAATGGCTCATCAGGGCATAAAAAACCGGCTCCCTTCCGAAAAGAAGAGAGCCGGTTTCTAGAGGTGTCTTTTGCTCGAGTAGGGTTCAAGCGCCTACTCGGAGCTAAACATTTAGGGCTAAAAACTTAGAGGAGGTTGTTCAGGCCTCGCGCCTTGACCTCACCCACTGCATCCTTGACAGCCTGTGCCTTGGAGCGCGGAGCGACCAACAGGGCGTCGGGGGTGTCCACCACAACGATATCGTCGAGGCCAAGGATAGAGATCTTGCGGTCGGTATTCGCGACAATAATGCCGGAACAACCGTGGTTGATAACGTTATCCTTCTCGCCGAGAATGGTCAGCTCTTCGCCGCTCTTCTCGGTGTTCAGGCGTGCCACAGCGTCGAAGTCTCCCACATCGTCCCAGCTGAAGGAACCGGGAACCATTGCAACGTCGCCCGCTGCCGCAGCGGGCTCAGCCACAGCGTAGTCGATAGCGGTCTTGGGCAGGGTCTCCCAGACGCGGTCCATAACAGCCTCACGCTCGGGGGTGTCCCAAGCGTTAGCAATTTCCATGATGCCCGCGTACAGCTCGGGCTCGTTCGCCTCGAGGTGCTTGAGCATCAGAGCCGCCGGTGCCACGAACATGCCTGCGTTCCAGGTGTACTCACCGGAGTCCAGGTACTTCTGTGCGGTAGCGGCATCGGGCTTCTCCACGAAGGTGTCCACAGCCTGAGCGTTGGGGGCGTCCTCAATACCCAGGGACTCGCTGGCGTGGATGTAGCCAAACGCGCTGGAGGGCTCGGTGGGGGTAATACCGATGGTGACAATCTTGCCGGTTGCCGCGGTGATGACAGCTTCGGTCACCACACGGTGGAATTCATCCACGGGGCTGATCACGTGGTCAGCTGCGAAGGAGCCAATGATGGCGTCCGGTTCGCGGCGGTGGATGATAGCGCAAGCCAGGCCGATAGCTGCAGCCGAATCCTTGGGGGAGGGCTCCAGTACCAGGTCAGCGGCACGCAGTTCAGGAATCTGCTGGGTGACCGCATTGGCGTGCGAAGTACCGGTAACCACCATGACGGAACCGTTGCTGAGATCGATGAGACGGTCGTAGGTGTCACGCAACAAGGAATTGCCCGACGAGGTGAGGTCGAGCAGGAACTTCGGGGCGTGCGCGCGGGATAGAGGCCACAAACGCGAGCCAACACCGCCGGCGGGAATAAGCGGGCGGAATCGAGTGAGTGCAGTATTCATCGCTTCAAGAATAGCGGGTCAATTTGTCATATATCGAATTCTTTTAGGGTTTAAACAAAAAGTGTCAGATGGCTCTCATTTAGGCGATGTTTGAGGTTAGGTTAAGGTAAGTCCCGCACAAACACAGGGAAGTAGGCGATATCGCAATAAAAACATGCTCTAATTCCCTTTTAGAACCTGTAAAAAAACCCTAAACAGGGTGTCAGTAAGCTGTGAATTTACCTGATATCTTGGAAGTAACAGACGAACAAAAAGCAGTCGGTGAGCACACAGTCATGCCCGGAAGCTGAGGATCACAATGACCCCTCAGAACCCGGAAGCTCGCCGTCGCAGCAGGAGGTTATTCAGTGTTGAATGGTTCTAAAGGAACCCTCTACCGCGGCCGCTGGGGCATGTGGTCCTGGGTTGCTCATCGCATTACCGGTATCGCGATTTTCTTCTTCCTTCTTGTACACATCCTAGATACTGCCGTCGTGCGTATCTCCCCGGAGGCCTACAACGGTGTACTGAGCCTGTACAAGAACCCCATCATGGGTCTGGGTGAGACCGCGCTTGTCGCCGCCATCGTCTACCACGCGTTCAACGGTATTCGCATTATCCTCATTGACTTCTGGGGTAAGGCAACCAACTCGCACGTGGAGCACATCCAGGCGAAGAACAAGGACGGCAACGTCGAAATCAGCCAGAAGGCAACCTACACGCACATCAAGATTCTCTGGGTTGTGCTTTTCCTCTGGGCAATCACCGTTGCGGGCTTCGCAGCGCGTCACCTGCCGATCGTTTTCTCGCACATGGGAGGTCACTAAACTATGGCTACTCCGCTTAAGCCCCGCACCTATGTACCCCGTCTGCGTGACAACCGCATCGACGGTGTGAAGTACAACCGCTCCTCCTCCAAGCGCAACAACTTTGAGATGTTCGCTTGGCTCGGTATGCGCCTGTCTGGCGTTGTACTCGTCGTGCTGATTTTCGGCCACCTCTTCTCCAACCTCATGGTCGGCGACGGCATCCATGCCATCGACTTCGGCTTCGTGGGCGGCAAGTGGGCAAACCCCTTCTGGCAGGTCTGGGATCTGCTGCTGCTCTGGCTGGCTATGCTGCACGGCGCAAACGGCATCCGCGTCATCATCGATGACTACGCTGAGAAGGACCGCCTGCGCGTTTGGCTGAAGATCATCCTCTTCGCAGCATGCGCATTTGTCCTGCTGATTGGTACCCTCACCATCTTTGCGTTCGACCCCTGCCCCTCCGGCGCAGCGGCTGAACTGCTCCCCAGCTTCTGCTCGGCACGCTAACGGCGACGTATCCGAGACAAACGAAAACATCTAAAACACAGAAAGAACATCATGCAGGTACATAAGTACGATGTAGTGATTGTCGGTGCCGGCGGCGCAGGTATGCGTGCCGCCATTGAGGCCGGCCAGCGAGTTCGCACCGCGGTACTGACCAAGCTATACCCCACCCGCTCCCACACCGGCGCGGCACAGGGTGGCATGTGCGCCGCTCTGGCTAACGTTGAAGAGGACAACTGGGAGTGGCACACCTTTGACACCGTCAAGGGTGGCGACTACCTGGTCGACCAGGACGCAGCAGAAATCATGGCTAAGGAAGCTATTGACGCTGTGCTCGACCTGGAAAAGATGGGTCTTCCCTTCAACCGAACCCCCGAAGGCCGCATTGACCAGCGCCGCTTCGGCGGTCACACCCGTGACCACGGTAAGGCTGCTGTGCGCCGCGCATGCTACGCAGCTGACCGTACCGGCCACATGATTCTGCAGACCCTCTACCAGAACTGCGTTCGTCACAATGTGGAGTTCTACAACGAGTTCTACGTTCTCGACCTGATCCTGGTCAAGGACGAAGAGGGCAAGCCCCGCCCCGCCGGCGTCGTCTCCTACGACCTGGCAACCGGCGAGGTCCACGTCTTCCAGGCTAAGTCCGTGATCTTCGCATCCGGCGGCTGTGGCAAGATCTTCAAGACCACCTCCAACGCACACACCCTCACCGGTGACGGCATGGCTATCGCTCTGCGTGCAGGTCTGCCCCTGGAGGACATGGAATTCGTTCAGTTCCACCCGACCGGTCTGGCTGGCCTGGGCATTCTCGTCACCGAGGGTGCTCGTGGTGAAGGCGGTATTCTCCGTAACGCTGACGGTGAGCGCTTCATGGAGCGCTACGCACCCACCATTAAGGACCTCGCACCCCGCGATATCGTGGCACGTGCAATGGCAAACGAGGTGCGCGAAGGCCGCGGCTGCGGTCCCCACAAGGACTACGTGCTGCTGGACCTGACCCACCTGGAGCCCTCCCACATCGACGAGAAGCTGCCCGATATTACCGAGTTCGCTCGTACCTACCTGGCAGTGGAACCGCACCACCAGCCCATCCCGGTGTTCCCCACCGCGCACTACGCAATGGGCGGTATCCCCACCAACAACGAGACCGAGGTCTACCACAACAGCGAAGAGACCATCCCCGGCCTCTACGCAGCTGGTGAGGTTGCTTGTGTGTCCGTCCACGGTGCAAACCGTCTGGGCACCAACTCCCTGCTGGACATCAACGTGTTCGGTAAGCGTGCAGGCCGCAAGGCAGCAGAGTACGCAGCATCCGCTGAGTTCGTGCCGGTTCCGGACGACGCTGCAGATCGCGTTCTCAACATGCTCAACGGCATCCTCGAAGGCAAGGGTACCGAGAAGGTCGGCGCTATCCGCGCAGACCTGCAGAAGGCTATGGAAGCTGACATGCAGGTGTTCCGTACCGACGAGACCATCCGCGCAGCACTGGCAACTATCGCTGAACTGGAAGAGCGCTACAAGAACATCGCCATCCAGGACAAGGGCAAGCGCTTCAACCTCGACCTGCTCGAGGCTGTTGAGCTCGGCTTCCTGATTGAGCTGGCAAAGGTCATGTCCGTTGGTGCGCTGCACCGTAAGGAATCCCGTGGTGGTCACTACCGTGAGGACTTCCCCAAGCGTGACGACGTTAACTTCATGAAGCACTCGATGGTCTACCTCGACCCCGAATCCGAGTTTGAGGGTGTCAAGGGTCTGCGATTCGAAACCAAGCCCGTTGTCTACACCCGCTACGAGCCGAAGGAGCGTAAGTACTAAAATGGCTGAAAACGAACTCCCCGAACCGGAATCCGTCAAGCTGTTTGAGGGTATGACCGGCGGCGACTCCGACTCCATCCCCACCTACGATGTGGTCATCAAGATTCGTCGCTACAACCCGGAAGTTTCCTCCGAGGCATACTGGGATGAATTCCCGCTGACCATGTACCGCACCGACCGCGTGCTGGATGCTCTGCACAAGATTAAGTGGGAAGTAGACGGCTCCGTCTCCTTCCGCCGCTCCTGTGCACACGGCATCTGCGGCTCGGACGCAATGCGCATCAACGGCCGTAACCGTCTGGCTTGCAAGACCCTACTGAAGGACCTTGACCTGTCCAAGCCGATTACCGTTGAGCCCATCAAGGGTCTGCCCTGCGAGAAGGACCTCATCGTTGACATGGAGCCCTTCTTCCAGGCATACCGCGAAATCATGCCGTTCTTCATCAACGACTCGAACGAGCCTGAGCGTGAGCGCCTGCAGACCATTGAGGACCGTGCACGTTTCGATGACACCACCAAGTGCATCCTCTGTGCAGCATGTACCTCGTCCTGCCCGGTCTTCTGGACCGACGGTCAGTACTTCGGCCCCTCCGCTATCGTGAACGCACACCGCTTCATCTTCGACTCGCGCGATGATGCAGGCGACCTGCGTCTGGAGATCCTCAACGACAAGGAAGGCGTATGGCGTTGCCGTACCACCTTCAACTGCACCGAGGCTTGCCCCCGTGGCATCCAGATCACCAAGGCTATTGCCGAGGTGAAGCAGGCAATCCTGAGCCGCTCGCTCTAATCTGAGTACGCGGTATCAGCTGATACAGCATTGACGATTCAAGCCGTCACCCACACCGGGTGGCGGCTTGAATTGTTTGACAGAAAAAGTCTGATGGAAATGATGGCACAGAGCATTTTCAGGGGCTTCGGCGTGCACAAAAACTCTTCACAATCTGTCATAAAGTCATAGATATTCTCGAGGGCTGTCAGAAAGGGGGAGCGGGTAGGTAAACCCCGGCGGGCGGCGTTATTCTACTGTGTATGGTTTTCGCTAATTCTCGCTACGATTTGTCCACCCCTGTCTTCGACGACTGGGTGGAGCGCATGATGGGTACCCTCGTGCAGTTCCGCCGCGAAGTGCACGCCAACCCGGAGCTTTCCTTCCGTGAAGTGGCGACCACTGAGCGCCTCATGAATCGACTGCGAGAAGCCGGCATGAACCCCGTTGCTTGCGAAGGTACCGGCTGCTACGTAGATATCGGGAGCGGCCCCTTCGCTGTGGCTCTGCGCGCCGATATTGACGCTCTGCCCATTGTTGAGCAGACCGACCTGCCCTATGCTTCTACCGTGCCCGGCGTGATGCACGCCTGCGGTCACGATATTCACCAGACCGTCATGCTCGGTGTGGCGCTGGCACTGCACGAGCTGAACGAGAAGACCCCGCTGGGCCGTAGCGTCCGTATTCTCTTCCAGCCCGCTGAGGAGCAGCTGCCCGGCGGTGCGGTGCAGATGATTTCGCAGGGTCTGCTGAAGGACATTCCGCGCGCCTTTGCTCTGCACTGCGACCCGAAGGTGGACCTGGGCCAGATTGGTACCCGTATCGGTGCGATTACTAGCGCATCCGACACCATCAAGATTCACCTGAGCGGTCACGGTGGCCACACTTCTCGCCCGCACCTGACCGAGGACCTCATCTACGCGATGAGCCAGATCGCTGTGCAGGTTCCCGCCGTGCTGACCCGCCGCACCGACGTGCGTTCGGGCGTGCTGGTCGCCTGGGGACAGGTCAGTGCCGGCGTTGCTCCCAACGCTATCCCCGCCGAGGGTTACTTGGCGGGCACCATGCGTTGCCTGGACGTTGAGGTATGGCGCCAGGCAGGCAACCTGCTGGACGAAGTGATTGAGCAGGTCGCTGTGCCCTTCGGCGTGACCGCGCGTGTGGAACACATCCGCGGTGTGCCGCCGGTTGTGAACACCGACCTGGAAACCACCATGCTCGAGAATGCGGCCCGCGCCGAGCTGGGTGAGGATTCCATCGTTTTGGTGGAACAGTCTATGGGCGGCGAAGACTTCGCGTGGATGCTGCAGGAAGTTCCCGGTTCCATGTTCCGTCTGGGTACCCGTGCCCCCGGCGACCCCACCTACGATTTGCATCAGGGCGATTACGCCCCGAGCGAGCAGGCGATCGGCATTGGTGTGCGCGTCATGGCGGCAACCGCCCTGCGCGCCGTCCGTTTTGAGTTGGCGAAGGCTGCGAAGGCGGCGAACCCCATCCGCGATGAGGCACGCTAAAGAGCTTCTCGAAAAGCTGATGAGCCAGGCTTGAAAGTACGACTATATAGCCGTATCAAGCCTTGAAAGCTGTACAAGTTTCACCCCGTCACCTCTCACCGAGTGACGGGGTGAAACTCTATGCACGCGATAGAATTAAAAGGATTATGAGGACATTTGCGTTCTGATCTCAACCCCGTGCCCACACACCCTCGGGGGATGAAGGAGATGGCGCATCATCACACGGCGCACGCCGGAGGAGGACACCCAATGAGCTTCTTTGGAATCGGCAAGAAGAAGTTGGATGAACAGTCGCGCGAAGAACAGAGCGCCGAAACTACTGAGGTTCAGAAGGAACAGGCAAGCGAAGACGCTCCCAAGAGCGCACGA
Source organism: Rothia sp. 27098_8_27 (assembly GCF_041432805.1). Classification (NCBI taxonomy): domain Bacteria; kingdom Bacillati; phylum Actinomycetota; class Actinomycetes; order Micrococcales; family Micrococcaceae; genus Rothia; species Rothia sp. 27098_8_27. Next base: position 49,786 of record NZ_JAPWAJ010000002.1, read on the forward strand.
CTGAGCCAGAAGATTATGGAACAGCAGCAGTGGGAGGACTCCCTGCGCCGCTTCGTGAAGTCTGAAAGCGCACGCCACCAGAACCAAGATGAAGAGCAGAACGAAGAGCACCGCGCTGTTGAGGATCTCAAGCGTGCCCTCCTGCACGGCGATGAGAAGGCTGAAGAATCTTCCGCTGCTGATGAGCTGACCGAGGAACAGGCGGAGGAGCAGGAGCGTCGTAGCCTGCTGGCGGCGCTTGGCGCTTTCCCCCAGGAATCTGAGGAGCCTGTTGAGGCCGAGCAGGTCGCTGAGGTCCAGGACGTTGAAGAAGAAGCCGCCCCGGTTGCTGAGGTTGCTAAGCCCGCTACTCCCGCGTTCCTGCGCGATGACGAGGAAGGCGCTGGTGAGGGTGCATCTGCCGAGGCTGAGGAGCCGAAGGATGCCGCAGAGGATGCGCGCTCCCAGTTTGAGGAGCACCTGCGTGCTGTGCGTGCCCAGAACACCGAAGATGCTGCCTCTGAGGATACTGCCGTTGAGGATGCGGAGGCCGATGCAGATACTGCAGACGAGGCAGAGAGTCACGAAGAGCTTGAGGCTGTCGAGGCTGTTGTAGATGCTTCCGAGAACAAGTCTGAGAACGCTCATTCTGCATCTGAAGCTGAGGAAATTCTTACCGTTGAAGATATGAATGCAGCCCGTACCCATGCCGCCGTGACCGAGGCGCAGAACGCCGGTCTGGACGACCTGGCGGCAGCCTACGCGGCACGCCTGGGCATCACCTTGGACAGCGAAGAGGAGACCTTTGTCGAGGTATCTTCCGATGAGGTGATCGCTGAGGAAAGTGCTACTGACGAGGCAACTGTTGAGGCACCGGAGCCCGCTGAAGCTACTGAACCTGTTGAGGACACTGATGTGTCTGAGGTATCCGCAACTGATGCTGAGACTGCTGAAGACTTCGAATCCGAGGAGACCGTTGACCTCACCGCAGGTGCAGAAGAAGTTGTAGAGCCTGCAGCCGCTGCTGAGGAAGAGCCGATTGAGGCTGTCGTTGAGGCGCCTGAGCTGCTGGCATCTGAACTTACTGAGGAAGAAAACGCGGTCTCTGACGAGACCGAGCTGCTCTCCGCTGTATCCGTTGAGGAGAAGCGTGATGTGTCCGTCTCTGAAGCGCCCGAGGCTAAGGACTTCGACGCTGAAGAAGAGAACACCGCAGAGCTGATCTTCGACGCCTCCGCTGTGGAAGAGCCTGCTGCGGAAGAAAACGCTGTCGAAGAAACTGCTGCGGTAGAAACCGAAAAGGAGACCCCCGCACCGGTAGTAACCGCTACCGAGGTTGAGGACTCTGAGCTTGAGGACTCCGCGGCTGAAGGTACCGATTCTGCGGAAGACGAACCCGCCAAGAGCTCCTCTGTAGCTCCTGCGCTTGCCGCTGTTGCCGCCCCCGTAGTTGTTGCAGCTACCGTTGCCTCTGCCGCAAAGACCGAAAAGGCTGAGGAGAAGGCTGAAGAGGGCACCTCTCAGGGCGTCGCGCTGACCGCAGAAGGCATCGATAAGAAGGAAGCAGAGAAGCACGAGTCTGCTACTCGTGAAGACTCCGCTGAGGAGCCCGTTGCTGAGCTGAAGGAAGCCGAGCAGAAGCTCAGCGAAGACGAAGCTGAACTGGTTGCCGAATCCATCATCCTGAGCGAGCCCGTTGAGGGCGCGGCAACCCTGCCCGCTCTCCCCGCGCAGCGCGCTCTCCACGGCCTCGCGGAGCTCATGCGCACCCGCGGTTCGGGCACCATGAGCCTGGAACTGCGCCAGGTTGATGAGGATATGCACTACCGTCTGCTACACCGCGGTCGTGAGGTTGAAACCGGCATTGTCGTGCCTGGCGTTGACTGGTTTGCACCCGTTGCGGCACTGTACACCGAGGCTCAGCAGGCCGGCGCAACCTGGAACCGTGCGGCTGTCTCTTTGAAGCCGCGTCTGGGCGACGGCCTGGAGGTTCACGCATCGTACCTGGGTGCTGTGGACGGTCAGACTATTAGCGAGAGCTTCCTGCTGGAAGGTGCTGCCGCTGAGGCTAAGCCCGTTGCTACCGCTGAGGCCGCTGAGGCTACCTCGCAGGATGAGCCTCAGGAAGCTGCTGTTCAGAGCGTTGACCCGATTGAGGCTGAACGTGAGGCTATCGAGCGTGAGCTGGAGGCTGAACTCGCTGAGAAGCAGGCTGCGAACGAGGCTGAGGTAGCTGCCGATGCTGCTGAAGAGCCTGTAGTTGAGACTGCTGAAGAGGGCGCCTCCGCGGGTCTGCTGACCGCTGCAGGTCTTGCCGTTGCCGGTACTGCAGTGGCTGGTTCTGTTGCTTCTGCACAGGAGAAAGACGACGTAGAGGAGACTGTTGAAGCTTCCGACGAGCCTACCCAGACTGAGTTTGTGCCGGTTGAAGCTGAGTTTGAGCACGACTACGAGAATGACCCTGTCTTCGGCGCGGCTACCGTAGAGCCCGAAACTGAGCAGGTTGAAGAGTCCGCCGCTGAGGCAACCGAGGTATCCGCAGAGGACTCTGACGAGCCCAGCGAAGATATGGAAGCCGCCCTGGCTGCCATCGTTGCCAACGCTCAGAAGAAGCTGGATGCTGAGGAAGTTTCAGCTGTCGAGGAGCAGAAGGCTGCCGCCCCCGTGGTTGCAGAGTCCTTCACCCTGGACCGCACCCAGCCCGTTGAAGAAGCTGCAGATGAGCCGGTCGTAGAGAAGGCTGAAGAGCCCGCACTGCCCGCGTTCCTGGATGACTCTGAACTGCTGCCCGAGAAGGAAACCTCCGCTGCTTCCGCTGAAGAGCCCTCCGAGGAACCTGCCCTCGTAGACGTTGAGCCTGCCGCTGAGAGCGCATCTGTGGCTCCCGGCCTGGCTGGTGCTCTTGCCGCAGCTGCCGCAGTGGGCACCGCAGGTGTCGCTGTGAAGGCTACCGAGGCAAAGGCATCTGAGGTATCTGAGGCAAAGGCTACCGGCGCTCAGGAAGAGCCCGCTGAGAAGGTCGCTGAGCTCAAGACCGTTGAGGTGACCCCCGCGGCTAAGATTGCTGAGGCTCCCGCAGCGCTTGCGCCCGCCTCCGAGGCCGCCGCTCAGACTGCACCGGTAGCGCCGGCAGCAGAGGCGGCACCCGCTGCGGCGACCACCCCGGTTGCCCTGCCGGAGAGCACCCCGGCAGGTATCTCTTCCAGCATCTCGGCATCCGCGCTGAGCGAGCTCAACCAGCTGCCCACCATCGTGGCTGAGCCGGACACCCCCTCCGCCGCGGTGCAGAGCCCGCTGGTTCCCTCGGAGACTCAGCTGGCAGCTGGCAACCTGGTTCTGACGGAGGCTCAGGTCGCTCAGCGTCTGGCGCCGGTCGTCGAGCACCTCTTCGGCGAGAACGGCACCGCAAAGGACGCCACTACCGTGCTGATTCGTGTACGTGCCCTCGGTTCCTACTACGACGCCCTGACCCACGTGCGCCGCAACGGCTTCTGGGAGCAGGTCCGTACCTTCGAGCTGATTCCCGAAACCCTGCTGGACATTCCGGCGCTGAAGACCGACTCGTACAGCGAGGGCGAGGGCTCGCCGCTGGCTATGAGCCTGACCTTCACCCCGGGCGTGCCGGTTCAGGCGGCATTCGATTATGCGAACGAGCAGGCGTTTGTCACCTACCCGCGTCCGCTGGATGCTGAGCGTTACGTTGAGGAGCTGCGCATGTTCCCGCGTCTGGGTTCGAAGATCCCGGCTCATATGACGAGCGCGCTTTCGCACTGGAACCTCTAAAACCTTGTAAGGTGCGCCGCGCCGGCTCCCCGTGTGGGGGTCGGCGCGGCGTGCTATGTTTGTCATTTTTTCGATGAGGAAGATTGTTATGACTGATACCCCTAATACTCCTGAGGCTTCTGCGGTGCAGAACGTTCAGGACACTGCCGCCCGCGCGGCTGAAGCCTTTGGCACCCTGGTGGAAACCATGGCGCTGTTGCGCGCACCGGGCGGTTGCCCGTGGGATGCTGAGCAGACTCACGCCTCCCTCATCCGCTACCTGGTGGAGGAAGCCTACGAGGTTGTCGAGGCGGTAGAAACCGGCGGCGAGCCGAATATGCCGCTGTTGCGTGAGGAGTTGGGCGACGTGTTGCTGCAGGTGGTGTTCCATTCCGATATTGCTGCGGCAAATCCGCAGGGCTTCGACATTGTGCAGGTGGTTGAGGGCCTGGTGCAGAAGCTTCGTTCGCGCCACCCCGATGTGTTCGCGGCTGAGTCTGAGGGCTCTTCGGAGGCGCCCCGCACCGCAGCTGAGCAGCAGGCGGCGTGGGATGCGTTGAAGAAGAAGGAGAAGAGTGACCGTGGCGCGCTGGACGGTATTCCGCCGCATCTGCCGGCGCTCGCTATGGCTGAGAAGACTGCTGTGAAGGCACGTAAGGCGGGTATTATTCTGCCGCCGGAGCCTACGAGCATGGAGGACGACCTGCGCTATATGCACACTGAAGAGGAATTCGGCGAGCTGCTCTTTGCGTTGGTGAGCCGCGCACAGCGTAATGGTTTGGATCCGGAGCGTGCCCTGCGTTCGTACACTCGTCGCTATATTGCTCAGCATACGCATGATGAGCCGAGCTATTAGAAACGGTGGTTGAGTTCTTCTGTGAGGCGCTTTGAAATCTGTTCTCTGAGGGAATAAGAGGTTTCAAAGCGCCTTCTGTTTGTTTGGGGTTGTGTTGGGCAGCCGTGAGGATGCTCTTGGCACATACCCCGGCATTTGGGCTCATGTTGTGCTTTGGTCGAGTACCCACACCCTCCCAATGTGGGGGAGTGTGGGTCTTGTTCCGCTTTGTAGCGCCTGACTAAGGGTTATTTAGACCTTCAATAAGGCAATAAAAAAGCGGTGGCAACTAGTGTGTTTGTGTGGGAGTTTTGCTAGAATTTAGGGGACGCGACTTGTCCACTACCGGGTGAGCCGTTCACATCCTTGACATCTCATAAGGAGAACAATTCATGGCTGTTATTACCGCAGTTCACGCACGCCAGATCCTGGATTCCCGTGGCAACCCGACCGTTGAGGTTGAGGTTCTGCTCGAAGACGGTGCTTTCGCACGCGCAGCTGTGCCCTCGGGCGCATCCACCGGTGAGTGGGAAGCTGTTGAGCGCCGCGACGGCGACAAGTCCGTATACCTGGGCAAGGGTGTTCTGGGCGCAGTGAAGTCTGTTATCGAAGAAATCGCTGAAGAGGTCATCGGCATTGAGGCTTCCGACCAGCGCGCTGTTGACGCAGCCATGATTGCTCTGGATGCAACCAACAACAAGGGCAAGCTGGGCGCAAACGCAATCCTGGGTGTCTCCCTGGCTGTTGCTAAGGCAGCTGCTGAGTCCGCTGATCTGCCCCTGTACAAGTACCTCGGCGGCCCGAACGCTCACGTTCTGCCCGTCCCCATGATGAACATCCTCAACGGTGGTTCTCACGCAGACTCCAACGTTGACATCCAGGAGTTCATGATTGCTCCCATCGGCTTCGACAACTACTCTGACGCTCTGCGCGCAGGTGTTGAGGTTTACCACTCCCTGAAGTCCGTGCTGCACGACCGCGGCCTGGCAACCGGCCTGGGCGACGAGGGTGGTTTCGCACCCAACCTGGAGTCCAACGCAGCTGCACTGGACCTGATCGTTGAGGCAATCGAGAAGGCTGGCTACAAGCCGGGCGAGCAGGTTGCACTGGCACTGGACGTTGCATCCTCCGAGTTCTACAACGACGGTGCGTACGAGTTCGAGGGTCAGAAGAAGTCCGCAGCTGAGATGAGCGCATACTACGCTGACCTCGTTGCAAAGTACCCCCTGGTTTCCATCGAGGATCCCCTGGATGAGAACGACTGGGAGGGCTACAAGACCCTGACCGAGCAGATCGGTGACAAGGTCCAGATCGTCGGTGACGACCTGTTCGTGACCAACCCCGAGCGTCTGGCTCGCGGTATCGAAGAGGGTGCAGCTAACGCTCTGCTCGTGAAGGTGAACCAGATCGGTTCGCTGACCGAGACCCTCGACGCAATGGAGCTGGCACAGCGCCACGAGTACCGTTGCATGGTTTCTCACCGTTCCGGTGAGACCGAGGACGTCACCATCGCTGACCTGGCTGTTGCAACCAACGCTGGCCAGATTAAGACCGGTGCTCCCGCACGTTCCGAGCGCGTTGCTAAGTACAACCAGCTGCTGCGCATTGAGGAAGAGCTGGGCGAGGCAGCTGTTTACGCTGGCAAGTCCGCATTCCCCCGCTTCAAGGCATAATGACGCTTGAAAGCTTATAAAGGGATGCTCTGCTGAACTTCCCTGAACAGGCCGGGTCAATCCTGATACATCGTGAGCTAATTCATCACGTCATGTATTGTGGATTGGCCCGGTTTTTCCTTGTCAGAGGCATATAATCTTGGTATATACTCACTCACACTTCATACTTTCAATTGGTTTAATGCGTCAATTGACGACTTAAACCTATGAGCTAACTGGTGCTCTCTGCTCGGCTACTCGGGTCGTACCTGACTATATCGTGATGTGATTCATGACAGATAGTTACGGTGCGGCCTTATTTTTATGCCATGATAGGGCACCCAAATCTTTCCACTCAATTTCTTAAAGGACTGTCATGACTGTATGTTTTATGATTCTTGCCCATTCGCGACCTCAGCAATTTCTTGAACTAACCAGAATCATTAAAAATTCGGGTGGAGAAACAGTCGCTTTTATTGATAAAAAAGCTAATTTGCAGGAATTTGAAACTGCTGATGCTCATTTTGTAAGCCGCCGGTTTAACGTTAACTGGGGAGGTTATTCCCTGACACGTGCTATGCAGGTTCTGCTGCGTGAGGCTCTGCAAACCTACCCCGACGCTCATCACTATATTTTCTTGTCAGGCCAAGATTATCCGGCTCGTCCGCTCACTGAATACATTGAGTACCTAGGCCGAGAAGAGAACCGTGACCGATGCTGGATGAACTTCTACGCAATGGCACCTGGTACTCAGTTCTATACTGTTTTGAAGTACCCGCGTTCCTACGACTTGAAGGCGCGTTTGGGCAATAAGGTGTACGCCCTGGTTCAGAAACTTTGGGACGTATACTACTCTCGTCGGCCTCGCATGAAGTATCCGGTGCAGTTTTACCGTGGCTCTTCTTCTTGGGTTGTTTCTCGTGAAGGAGCGCTGGCAATGGTGAAATTCCTTGATTCCAATCAGGGTAAAGCTATGCAGAAGTTCTTGCGGAAAACCCACGTATCTGATGAGATTTGGGGTGCTACTGCTCTCCTGAATTCTTCTGCGAAGGAACATGCTACCAACTGGGATACCGATGGTCAGCTTGTTCCTGGAACTATGAAGGAAGAGAACAAGGTTTACCACCATTACATTGATTGGGATCCTGAACGCGAGAACCCTGCTCTTCTACATAGCGGTGACCTTGAGAAGATTGATGCGTCAGGCAAGTGGTTCATCCGAAAAGTTGATGCTGAAAAATCGCAGGATTTGCTCGATATTCTGCGTCAACGACAGATTCTATAATCCTCAGATTCTGCCTCACCCGTGAAGAAAAGTGGTGCTACAAACCCGGTAGAATATGAAGGAAGCGCTTAGCGGTACAGAACGGAACGAAGGATAGAGCAATGAGCCAGCGAGCAAACCAGCAGACCCGGTCGCACTCTACGAGTTCCACTGCACCCGCTCAGGGTGCTACCGCCTCCAATGCGCCGCGTGGCGCCGCTAAGGAAGCCCGCACCTCCCTGATGAAGAAGGCTAGTGCCCTTTTCTTCGGTGTGGGCTTGAATCAGCGCCACCCTGAGCGTGAACGTCAGGCGCAGGCTCGCCGTGAGGAGCGTGCTCGCCGCCGCGCCGCAGCCCAGCAGGGCAGTGAAGAGGGCGGATACGACGCCCCCGTGGCGGCTCATATGTTCTCCGGTCGTAGCTTCCTGACCGCTGTTGTGGTGGGCGTGATTGCGCTCGGTACCGCATACCCGGTGGTCACCTACATTGACCAGGATCGGGAAATCAAGCAGATCAACGCGCACATTTCCCAGTTGCAACAGGAGAACGCCCAGCTGAAGGCGGAGCAGACCTGGTGGAACGACGACAACTACGTTCGCCAGCAGGCACGTAGCCGCCTCTACTATGTGAACCCCGGCGACACCCCCTACGTGGTCACCGGCATTACCGAGGATTCCACGAAGGCGGACGGTACTTCTGCGAATGCGAAGAACGCACCCGAGGAAGCCTGGACTACCAAGGTTTGGAATTCTCTCGAGAAGAACTAGCCCCAGCTGCCGGCAGTAACCCTGCCCGTGCAGACACCCGGCACAAGTGGACGAGGTGACCCCTCGTTCCAGAAACTTAGGATTATGAGCACCGAAAACACCATTGAAGAGCTGAAGGCACGCACCCCCGGCGGCTTCGGCGTAACTGTTGAAACCCTGACCCCCACCGAGCAGGACATCCGTGTTCTCTCCGCGCAGCTGGGCCGTAAGGTCCGCGACGTGATTGAGATTCCGGCACGCTGCGTGTGCGGCAACCCGCTCGTGGCTGCTACCGCGCCGCGCCTGAGCAACGGCACCCCCTTCCCGACCGTGTTCTACCTGGCGCATCCGGTGATTACCGCTGCGGCTTCCCGTCTGGAGGCGGGCGGTCTGATGTACGAGATGACCGACTCTCTGGCTGAGGACGCGGACCTTGCGGCACAGTACGCTGCCGCGCACGAGAACTACCTGGCTGAGCGTGAGCGCATCCGCCTGATCAGCGGCACCGAAGAGGTCCCGGAGATTGACGGCATCTCTGCCGGCGGCATGCCGACCCGCGTGAAGTGCCTGCACGCCGTTATCGGCCACACCCTGTCGGTGGGTCGCGGCGTGAACCCGATGGGTGACCGCGGCCTGGACGCTATCGCCGAGTGGTGGACCCCCGAGGTCTGCTCCTGCGACCCTGCGTGGCGTGAAGAAGCCTAAATATTGATTCTGGTGCGCCCGCATCGTCGTCAGCGACGGTGCGGGCGCATAATAGATAGAAGAAAGAGCGCCGAAAAGCGAAAATTTTTCGCCTGCGGCGCTCGCGTTGCCTTTGGCACTGATTGGTATTGAAGACCTGAAAGGAACCCACCGTGCGCGTTGGTGCGATTGACTGCGGTACGAACTCTATTCGCCTGCTGATTGCTGATTCCACTACTGAGGTGGTGGACGGGGTCGAGAAGACCGTCCTGAAGGACGTTGTGCGCCAGATGCGCATTGTGCGTCTGGGCCAGGGTGTGGATGCGACCGGCTGGCTGGCGCAGGAGGCACTGGACCGTACTTTCGCTGCGGCTCGTGAGTATGCGCAGCTGCTGAAGGAGCACGGCGCTGATTCGGTGCGTTTTGTGGCGACCAGTGCGACCCGCGATGCGGGTAACCGTCAGGTGTTCGTGGATGGTATCCGCGAGATTCTGGGTATTGAGCCCGAGGTGATCAGCGGTGATGAGGAAGCTGCTCTGTCCTTCGCTGGTGCGGTGCGCGCTGTCGGTTACGGCGACGGTGACACCCTGGTGTTTGACCTGGGCGGCGGTTCGACTGAGTTCGTGCTCGGTGACGAGTCGGGTGTGAAGGCTTCCCGCAGCGTCAATATTGGTTGTGTGCGTCTGACTGAGCGTCACATGATGAGCGCCCCGTCGACTGACTCGCAGATTGCTCGCGTTGAGGCTGATACTGACGAGGCTCTCGAGGCGGCGCGTAAGACGGTGCCCCTGCAGGATGCGCGTCGCGTGGTGGCTGTGGCTGGCACCGCGACCACTGTGGCTGCCGCCGCCCTGGGTCTGGACCGCTACGATTCTGAGGCTATTAACGCTCAGAGCTTCTCGGTGGAGACCGTTCAGAAGACCGCCCGCTGGTTGGCTTCGCTGAGCCGTGCCGAGCGTGAGGAGCTCGGCTACATGCACCCCGGCCGGGTGGATGTGATTGGTGCCGGCGCGACGATTTACGCCCGCATCCTGACCCGTCTGAATGAGATGACTGATGGTGCCGTGGATTCGGTGACCGTCAGCGAGCACGACATTCTGGACGGTATCGCTCTGTCCCAGCTGTAGGCTTGAGCGCTCGCGCCGTGAACCGATGGTGGTTCACGGCGCGGCTCAGCTTGAGGAGTTTTAATGGTTCGTTCTGAGCATCTTCGTTCTGAGCATCGGCGAGGTATGCCCCTGACCGGCTGGTCTTTTGCGTCGTCTTGCGCCTGTGCGTCTCGTGTATTTGGTGTGTGCGCCTCGGTTGGTTCTGGCCGAGGCGCTACTCGCCGCGCCCGCAAGGTTGCAGCTTTGGGTGCCAGTGCCGCGTTGACTCTTCTGCCGTTGTGGACTCCGATGGCGCCTGCTGCTTGGGCGACGGACCCGACCCCTTCTGCTTCCCCGAGCCCGAAGCGGGAAGTGACGGCGACTCCTTCGCCGTCGGCTACTGCGGTGCCGAAGACTTCTGCAACTCCAAATAAGGGCACGTCGACCACGAATGGTGATGATGTTCGCCAGCGTGAGTATTGGCTGAACGAGTACGGTATTACATCCTTGTGGCCGCAGGCTACGGGTAAGGGCGTGACGGTTGCTGTGATTGATACGGGCGTGGATGGTACTCACCCGGATCTTGAGGGTAATGTTCTGCGTGGTTATGACGCCTCGGGTGTGGGCAGCGAGGACGGCTGGAAGGGCCTGGGTGCTGAGCCGATGCACGGCACGGAGGTCGCTTCTCTGATTGCCGGTCACGGTCACGATACGCAGGGCTATTCTGTGATTGCGGGTCAGCCGGGTAAGCCGACCGGTGTGATTGGTGTGGCTCCCGAGGCGAAGATTCTGCCGATTTCGCTGAATATGGGTACGACCGGTGGTAAGAGTATTGATGAGCAGATCCCGGCGGCGGTGCGTTATGCAGTCGACCACGGGGCTCAGATTATTAACATGTCGATTGGCTCGAATAAGACGAGCTGGCCGCAGAGCTGGGATGAGGCGTTTGCATATGCGGAGCAGAAGGGCGTGCTGATTGTTGCGGCTGCGGGTAACCGCGGTAGCGGCTTGACGCAGGTTGGTGCTCCGGCGACGATTCCTGGCGTGTTGACGGTGGGCGGTATTGACCGGAATAAGCAGGTTTCTGAGGGCTCGTCGACTCAGGGTATTTCGATTGCTGTGGTTGCTCCGAGTACGGATATGATTGCGGCTGCTCCGGGTAATGGGTACATGATTTGGTCGGGGTCTTCGGCTGCTGCTCCGTTGGTGACGGGGGTTGCGGCGTTGTTGAAGCAGAAGTATCCGAAGGAGTCGGCGGCTCAGCTGGTTCAGCGTTTGATTGCTTCGGCTGATGATGCTGGTGTGACGGGCCGTGACCCTTTGTATGGTTACGGTATTTTCAATCCGCAGGATGCGATGGCTTTGGCGGCGCCTACGGTGACGGCGAATCCGTTGGGTTCTATTTCTGAGTGGATTGCGGTGCACCGTAAACAGCAGGTGAGCGATCCGACTCCGAGTGATGCTGCGCCGGTCCATGAGGAGGGCGAGAGCATTGTGAAGGCGGCTGCGCCGGATGCGCGTCGTCCTCCAGAGGATCGTGGCTGGTTGCCGCCGGTGATTTTGACGGCGCTGACGTTGTGGCTGACGATTATTACGGCTGGTTCGGTGCATCGTTTGCATAGGATGCATGTGAGCGCGGGGCAGGCTGCGCGGATGGCTCGTGAGATGGCGCATCATCCGGGTTCCCATCGAGGTTCTGGTCGTGTGCAGAAGAGGTCTCGTAGAGCTTCTCGCTAAGCGGTGTTTGCCTGTGTTTTTCTCCTGTGCGGGAGCTTCTTCTGTTCGCCCGGGGCTGACTTTTGAGTTGGTCCCGGGCTATGTTCTTTGGGATCTGGCTTGAGACGGCGGAACACCCCAATAAACGAAAATATCGAATATGTTGCGCAAAAAACGGAAAGGGTATTTTTGACTGTAACCCGCATCACGAGATGAACTCTGTTCATATCTTCAAAACTTTTAACTTAGGCTCAGCTCAAAGGGACCATAGGTGCGAAATTACCTAAACAAAGGCGTAAAATAAAAGACAACAGGTATGTGATAGACAGGCTCGTGCTGCTAGCCACTTCGCGTTGCGCAAGGACTTCCAGAGCGGGCCGCTTTGTTCGTCAGGGGAGCTTTCGGAACGACCCGAAAGTTGCACATACCAACCTACCGGGGCTACCGAACCTCGGTACCTAAAGACTAGGAAGTAACAAAATGGCATTCACTAAGGTGGCACAGGACCGTCCTCGCGTCCTGATCGTCGGTGGCGGCTACGTCGGCTTCACCGTTGCTAAGAAGATCCAGAAGGCTATCAAGGAGACCGGTGGCGTCGTCACCATCGTTGAGCCGAACCCCTACATGACTTACCAGCCCTTCCTCCCCGAGGTTGCGGCAGGTTCCATGGAAGGCCGTAACGCAACCGTGCCGTTGCGTCAGCACCTGCGCGACACCGAGCTGATTCCCGGCCGCGTTGTCTCCATCGACCACGCAAACCGCACTGCTGTTGTTGAGCCCACCGACAACGGTGAGCCCTTCGAGCTGAAGTACGACGAGATCGTACTCGGTGCAGGCGCAGTGACCCGTGCATTCCCGATTCCGGGTCTGGCAGAGGTTGCTATCGGTCTGAAGACCATTGAAGAGGCAGTCTCCGTTCGTAACTGGGTTCTGGACCGCATCGAGGTTGCATCCATGCTGTCCGACGCTGAGGCACGCCGCCGCGCCCTGACCTTCGTCATCGTTGGTGGTGGCTTCGCTGGCGTTGAGACCATCTCCGAGCTCGAGGACATGGCACGCGTTGCTGTGGAGCGCAACGAGCGTCTCTCCGTTTCCGACCTGCACTTCGTCATGGTCGAGGCTGCACCGCGCATCATGCCCGAGGTTCCCGCAGACCGTGCAGAGAAGGTTGTTGCAGAGCTGCGTGCACGCGGCATCGAGATCCTGCTGAACACCTCCCTCTCCGACGCAACCGACGGCAACCTGCAGCTGATCAACATGGCTGACAAGTCCCCTGCAGGCGAGATTAAGACCGACACCCTGATCTGGACCGCAGGTGTGGCAGCATCCCCGATGCTGAAGAACACCGACTTCCCGATCGACGAGCGTGGCCGCGTTCGCGTGAGCGCAGACCTGCGCGTCACCGGCGACGACGGCGTGGTCGAGGGCGCATGGGCTGCAGGCGACAACGCAGCTGTTCCGGACCTCTCCGGCGGCGGCGTGGGCGGCTTCTGCGTTCCCAATGCTCAGCACGCTTCCCGCCAGGCTGTTGTTCTGGCTAAGAACCTGCTGGCTGCTCGCCGCGGCGAGCCCCTGACCGACTACTACCACGAGACCATCGGTGTTGTGGCAGGTCTGGGCCTGTGGAAGGGTGTTGCAAACTTCAAGGGCAAGACCATTGGCGGCCCGCTGGCATGGATCATGCACCGCGGCTACCACGGCTCTGCAATCCCCACCACCGAGCGTACCGTTCGCGTTATGACCACCTGGGCTCTGAACCAGATCTTCGGCCGCGACACCTCCTCGATTCGCCACCAGCGCTCCCCGCGCCTGGCATTCCAGGAAGCAACCGGTACTGCACCGGCACGCCAGAAGGCAAAGCTCTAAAATAGCCTGACTTAGGGGTATGCTCCCTGAGATAGCGCACTTGAGATAAAGCAAAGGGCGGTGTGGAAGACTTCGGTCTTCTGCACCGCCCGTTTTTGTGTCCGGATGCTCGCCAGCTGCCCGGCTTAGTCGCCCACCTGTGCTTTTGCGTGGTGATTGCTGTGGCTGAGCGTGGGGAACCGTTTGAAATGTGTTTCTGCTTAGGTTCGGGTGCGTTTTCGTGGAATAATAGGTGTTTGTGCCCCGAACTATGCGGGGTGCGCCCCCATAGTCCAATTGGCAGAGACAGAGGACTTAAAATCCTTGTGTTCTGGGTTCGAGTCCCAGTGGGGGCACTGCGTTGAGAGGCAATATAGAGCCGATAGGCATATATAAGTGAGCGGCGGCTCTTCCCGTGGGGGAGGGGCCGCCGCTTGCGTGTCTGAAGGTTTACAGGTTTGGGGTTTGCTGTTTGGAAGTTAAAAGGCGATGCCCCCGACCCATACTATCGGGGGCATCGTGGAGTGGCGGTGCGGGCTATGGCATTCCGCGCACTCTCTTCACCGCGGATAGAAGAGCTCGTCCTCTGCCGGAATCAGGACGGCTGGCGGTGAAGTCTGGTGAACCTGCAGGTGATTGCCTGCCTCGGTCATGTGTGGAGGCAGGAGGCGGTTCAAAGCTTACTTGCGGCGCGCGGTCACGAGCGCGTCGATGGAGAACTTGCCTGCGCCGCTGTATTTCGTGGTGTTGTTCATGCCTTCAAGCTTGACAAGTAAAGTTTTACACTTCAAGTAAGTCTAGTTTGTGGAGAAAAAGAGTGCAAAACAGGGGGTTTAGATGACGTTTTGTGACGGGGCTCCACGCCCTAAAACACCCGCGAACCGTCTTCCGGAGCTCAAAAAACGTGAGACCCTATAAAGAGACACAGCCACAGACGCACCCCTGCCTGAACGGGGGAGCAGAGTCAGAAAGGCACAGCATGCAGACTAAACCCTCCATCATTGCCGTCGATATGGACGGCACCTTCCTCACCGACTCCAAAACCTTCGACACCGAACGGTTCGCGCGCATCCTGCCCCGCCTGCAGGCGCATGGAATCCACTTCGTCGTGGCGAGCGGAAATACCCATGCCAAGCTACAGGACTATATGCGCGGTTTCGAGGACCAGGGCCTCACCTACATTGCTGAGAACGGCGCGTACCTCGCCGATGACAGCGGTCAGCTTGCCGTGCATCCCTTTGAGGAAGAGGATATCCCGCGCATTATTGAGGTAGTGCAGGGGCTGGACCAGATCGGTCTGCTGGTGTGCACCACCGAGGGTATTTACCTGCCCAAGGATCGTTGCGATCAGATTGTGCACATGATTCGCGGCTATTTTGAAGACACCGGTCAGGAGCTTCCCGAAACCCTCACCCTGGAGGACTTTGCGGCGTTCTTCTTCCCCGGCTCGGTCATGGTTGACTCTATTGAAGATTTTGAGGGTGCACCCATTAAGTTCCCGCTGCTGACTCCGCCTAAGCAGACGCAGCAACTGAGCGTCTACTTGCGTGAGGTTCTTCCGCAGACCGTTACCCCGATGGTCAGCGGCTTCGGTGCCATTGACCTGGTGCGCACCGGTGTCAACAAGGCGACCGGTCTGAAGGACCTGTGCGAGCGTCTGGATGCTGACCCTGCGGGCATTCTTGCCTTCGGTGACGGCGAGAATGACATGGAGATGCTCCGCTATGCGGGCTGGGGTGTCGCCATGTCTAACGCCCCGGAGGTTGTGCGGAATGCTGCTGACGAGGTGATCGGCTCGAACGAGGAGCAAGCAGTTCTGGATTATCTGGAGCAACTCCTGGATCGTTTGGAAGCTTCGCACTAGACGCTTCACAAAGAGGTGCGCCGGAGGGTCTGCATGCGGGGCGGTGTGGACTTGGGTGAACCTCAGGTAAACACCGCCCTGAAATATTCTGGCAAGGTCGCCAGATGCGCTTGCTGGTAACGAACAGCGCCCGTGAGCGCAGAATCTATCCGATAGAATTAACAAGAATTAGTTTTGTCCCCGTATGAAGGAGAGAATGATGGCGGGAAATCCGCTTCTGAATTCAATGACGAAGAATGCCACTCAGGGTGACTCTCGTTTCGGTCGCTTTGGTGCGCAGTCTCAGCAGAACAACCAGCAGGCGTACGGTCAGCAGCAGGGCTACGGCCAGCAGACTTACGGTCAGTACGGTCAGCAGTCCTACGGCCAGTACGGCCAGCAGGGCTACGGTCAGAACGCATACGGTCAGCCCCAGTACGGTCAGCAGCCCTATGGTCAGCAGTACGGCCAGCCCCAGTATGACCAGCAGGCACAGTACGGCCAGCCGTACGGTGAGGCTGACTACGGCGTAGCGGCTCCCACCTACTCGGAGCCCATTTCCGCAGGTGAGCGTCTGACCATGAACGATGTCATGGTCAAGACCGGTATCAACCTGGGTCTGGTCGCTGTCGGTGCCGCCGTTGCATGGCATGCACCGGTGCTGCTGCTCCTGGGCATGGTTGGCGGCCTGGTGCTGGGTCTGGTGAACTCCTTCAAGAAGAAGGTTTCCCCGGTCCTGGTCATGACCTACGCGCTCATGGAAGGCCTGCTGCTCGGCGGCCTGTCCGCAGTTGTGGATATGCGCTACCCCGGCGTGGCAATTCAGGCGGTTCTGGCAACCCTCGTGGTTGCAGGTACCACCCTGGCTCTGTTTGCGAACGGTAAGTTGCGCGCAACCCCCAAGCTGAACAAGATCTTCATGATTGGCGCTATCGGTTACATGGCGTACGGCCTCATCTCGATTCTGGGTGCGGGTATCTTCGGTTCCTCGCTGAACAGCTTCTCCATCGGCGGTATTCCGCTGGGTCTGGTTGTTGGTCTGTTCGCTGTTGCGCTGGCAACCTACTCGCTGCTGCTGGACTTCACCACCACCTCCGAAGCTGTGGAGGCTGGCCTGCCCGAGCGTGAGTCCTGGCGCCTTGCTTTCGGCCTGACCGCTTCTCTGGTCTGGCTGTACGTTGAGATCCTGCGTGTTCTCATGTACCTGGCAAGCATCTTTAGCAACGACTAAAGCTCACTTTGAGGCGGCGGTACCGTGATGGTGCCGCCGCCTTTGACGCTTTACTTCCTTGCTGTATCGAGGCGCGGGGGAGAGCACACAATAACAACACCACACACCGCCTCCGATGGGGCAGCTGAAGCTACCCCGCACGAGTGCGACACCGATAACGATTTGGAGACACCGTGAAAATTACACCTGTTGCAGAAGAGCATGTAGCCGAGGAGGAGCGCGGCTACCGGGTTCCTTTTTCCATGGAAGTTGCCGGTGCTTGGGCGTGGCGCATCATTATGATTGCCGGCGCAGGCTGGATCCTTTGGAAGGGTCTGGGGCACGTCTCCCTGCTGGTTATTTCTCTTCTGGTGGCTTTGCTTCTGGCGGCTCTGCTGAGCCCCGCCGTGATGCTTCTGCGTAAGAAGGGTGTTCGTGCAGGTGGCGCGGCGGCTATTGCCGAAATCGGTATGATCCTGGTGCTCGCCGGTATTATTTCGCTGACCGGTCAGCAGATTCTGCGCGGTTTTGTGTCCATGGCGGATAAGGCGGTGCAGGGCTACCAGCAGCTGATTGGTTGGCTGAAGAACCTCGGCTACGAGTTCGGTGCCGACCAGATGAACCAGCTGTTGGATCAGATGGAGAGCGCTGTAACCAATAACCCCAGCTCCGTGCTGCACGGTGTGTCTCAGGTGGGTTCGACTGCGGCTGAGGTTGCGACCGGCACCCTGCTGACTCTGTTCACCCTGGTCTTCTTCCTGATGGAGGGCGAGCGTATCTGGCTGTTCGTCACCCGCCTCTTCCCGAAGGATGCGCGTGCCGCAGTCAACGGCGCGGGTCGCGCGGGCTGGAAGTCCCTGGGTGCGTACGTGCGCGTTCAGATTCTGGTGGCGGCTATTGACGCTATCGGCATCGGTATTGGTGCCGCAATTCTGGGTGTTCCGTTGGCTATCCCGCTGGGTGTGTTGGTCTTCCTCGGTTCTTTCGTTCCGGTGATTGGTGCCCTTATTTCCGGTGCTGTGGCTGTGCTGCTGGCGCTGGTTGCTCTGGGTCCGGTGCAGGCGCTGATTATGCTCGGTATTGTTCTGCTGGTTCAGCAGCTCGAATCCCACATTCTGCAGCCGCTCATTATGGGTAAGGCTGTCTCCCTGCACCCGCTGGCGGTTATTTTCTCGGTGGCTGGTGGCTCCATGATTTTTGGTGCGGTGGGTGCTCTGTTCGCCGTACCGACTCTGGCTGTGGTCAACGCGGTGGTGCGTTACCTGGCGGGCCGCGGCTGGGAGAAGGAAGCGCCTCGTGAGGAGGAGTTCCTCTTCCCGCATGAGCTGGAGCGACGTAAGAAGGCTGAAGAGGCTGAAAAGGTGAAGGAAGCTAAAGACTCCGAAGGCTCTGAAGAATCTCAGGAATCTGAGAAGGCTTAGAACTCAGTTCATTGTGACTAACCGCGGGCTAGACGCTCGCACATAACCTAGATCGGGGGCCGTTCTTGCACTACCTGTTGAGAGTGCGGGGACGCCCCCTGCTTTATGTCGGCGCATCCTCTAAAATGGAGTGTGCACTGTGCCACCGCGCGCCCTTCTGCGTGTGGGGCTAGATGCCGCCAGAATACGTACCATCAGAATGGAAACCTCGTGAGCGTAGATCTCGACTCCCTGCCCGTGACCCTCACCGACATTGAACGTGCCGCAGAGCTGCTCGAAGGCGTTATTGAACGCACCCCCGTCGCTCATTCGCGTGCGCTGAGCCAGCGCCTCGGTTCCGAGGTTTTCTTTAAGTGTGAGAACCTGCAGCGTGCCGGTTCCTTCAAGGTGCGCGGCGCGTACGTGCGCATGGCGAAGCTTTCCGAGGAGGAGAAGAAGCGCGGCGTCGTGGCGGCGAGCGCGGGTAACCACGCTCAGGGTGTGGCTCTGGCGGCTGACCGTCTGGGCATTAAGGCTCGTATTTACATGCCGCTGGGTGCGGCGCTGCCGAAGATTACTGCGACCCGTGATCACGGTGCTGAGGTTGAGCTGCACGGCGTGACCGTGGATGAGGCTCTGGCGGAGGCGAAGCGCTACGCCGAAGAGACCGGCGCGGTGTTCGTGCACCCCTTCGACAATGAAGACATTATTGCCGGTCAGGGCACCATCGGTCTGGAGATCCTGGAGCAGGTTCCGGACGTTGACACCGTGATTGTGGGTGTTGGCGGTGGTGGTCTGCTGGCTGGTCTGTCCGCTGCTGTCCGCGCGAAGGAGCAGAAGCTCGGCAAGAAGATCAAGATTATTGGTGTTCAGGCGGAGCACGCGGCGGCGTACCCGCTGTCTCTGGCTGCGGATGCTCTGGTGCCGCTGAAGAAGGTTTCCACCATCGCTGATGGTATTGCGGTGGGCCGCCCCGGTCAGATGCCTTTCTCCATCATCAAGGAGCTGGTGGACGATGTGGCGACCGTGAGCGAAGACGATATCGCTCGCGCCCTGATCTTCCTGATGGAACGTAACAAGCTTGTGGTGGAGCCTGCCGGTTCGGTACCCGTGGCGGCGCTGATGAACGGCAAGCTGAAGGAAGAGTACGGCGACCTGGGTACGGTCGTGTGCGTGCTCTCCGGCGGCAATATTGACCCGATGCTGATGCTGAAGGTGATTCAGCGCGGTCTGTCGGCGGCTGGCCGCTACATGACCGTGAAGATGATGCTGTCTGACCGTCCGGGTGAGCTGGCGACCATCTCCCGCATTATTTCCGAGAACGACGCGAACGTCACCGGTGTGGACCACACCCGCGTGGGTGGCTCGCTCTCCATGGGTGACGTGTCGATTACCATCGACATGGAGACCAAGGGTGTGGAGCACTGCCGCCAGGTTATTTCTGCCCTGGAGGATGAGGGCTTCAAGCCAATCATCGTCTACTAAGCCGATATATTTATTAGCCGACGAGCTGTAATAGGTGCGCCTGAGCTTTATCGGCAGAACGCAAGAATAGACAAAAAACAGTGCGGGGTGCTGACCGTTATAGTCAGCACCCCGCACTGTTTGTTTTAAATCTAGCGCTGTCTCGCAGCCTAGCTTCTTGCTAGTCTCTTAGCCCTGGTAAGGGGTCACGGAGACAATCTTGGCGCTCAGTTCCTTACCGTTCGGAGCGGTGTAGGAAACCTCGTCGCCCTGCTTGGCACCCATAATTGCTGCGCCGAGGGGGGACTTCTCGGAGAAGACCTTCAGGTCGGTGCCGGCAGGGAGGGTGTCCTCAATTTCGCGGGAGCCGAGTAGGAACTTCAGGGTGCGGCCTGCAACCTCAGCCTCGATGACCATGCCGTGGCTTACCACGCCGTCATCAACGGGCGCCTCACCAATCTGTGCGGTTTCGAGCAGATGCTTAAGCTGCTTGATGCGCGCCTCGTTCTTAGCCTGCTCGTCGCGTGCCGCGTGGTAGCCACCGTTCTCGCGGAGGTCACCCTCATCGCGTGCCTGCGCGATGCGGTCAACGATTTCCTGGCGGTACGGGCCGGAGAGGTACTCCAGCTCCTGGGTGAGGCGGTCGAAGGCGTCCTGAGTGAGCCATGCACCGGTGTTTTCAGCCATGCGTGTCCTTTGCTTATGCGCCGGCTCTGCCGGTGCGAAACGAATAAACCCGCTACCGCGTGCCGCGTTCAATGCGCGGCGGTACCGGTAACGGAATGAATCAACAGACCTATTCTAGAGCACCGGAGGATTTTCGGCTGTTATGCCGGTCGTATCTTCCCCTCTGAACGCATCTTCGTCGGTACGCACGCCGGTAGCTGAACACTCCGCCAGCATCAGCCTGTTTCATGCCCGTGAATCTGCTGATATGACGGCACGTTTCACGATGTCACACGGCGTCATCTGCGCTAGTACACCGGCGCTATCCTTGGGTATCATACGAGAAGCTACAACCGTAAAATTTCTGCCGTGTAGCGCTCGTATTCGCGAGTCACAGACACATCATCGACCCCCTGGCGCATCACCTAAAGGAGACCACCGTGAGCGAAGCCATTGAACAGCTGAAGGCAAACCTGCCGTCTCACCCTCCCGTGGACTCCCTCAAACCCCTGGAGGAGGACTACACCGGTCTGCGCATCCTCGCGGTGCACGCCCACCCGGACGACGAATCCTCCAAGGGCGCCGGTACCGCCTCGGCGTATATTGCCCGTGGCGCCCGCTTCATGGTGGCGACGATGACCGGCGGCGAGCGCGGTGACATCCTGAACGAGGAGATCGATAAGAGCCCGCGTGCGCACCGCGACCTGCCGGGTCTGCGCCGTGCTGAGATGGCGGCTGCCCGCGAGATTATGGGTATTGAGCACCGCTGGATTGGCTTCTTCGACTCGGGTCTGCCCGAGGGCGACCCCATGTCGCCGCTTCCCTTCGGTAGCTTTGGCACCATGCCCCTGGACCGTGCCGCCGCGCCGCTCGTGCGTCTGGTGCGTGAGTACCGCCCCCACATCATCATCACCTATGACGAGATCGGCGGTTACCCGCACCCCGACCACATCATGACCCACAAGGTTGCCGTGGAAGCATTCGAGAAGGCAGGCGACCCGGAAGCCTACGTGGGTGAGGGTGAGCCCTGGACCCCACTGAAGCTCTACTACGACCGCGCATTCAACCCCGAACGCACCCTCGCCCTGCACGAGCATCTGCTCGATACGCACGGTGAGAGCCTGCTGAGCGGCTGGATTGAGAACCTCGCGCACCGCGCCTCCTCGGGGGAGGCACCTCGCCACGAGACTACGACCCGCATCCTGGTTCACGAGCACTTTGAGCAGCGCGATCAGGCTTTGCGCGCGCACGCCTCGCAGGTGGACCCGAACGGCGTGTTCTTCGCCGTTCCCAGTGAACAGCTGAAGGACATTTGGCCCTGGGAGGACTACACGCTGGCCGCCTCGCATACTGAGGTTCAGCTGCCCGAATCTAGCCTGGACGAGGGCCTGAGCGACTACTACGTTATCTAGGCTGGGGCGCAGCGCCCCGCGCGTTACAATGATGCCCTTCACCCACGATATGAGTCGTAGGTGAAGGGCATCAACTATTATTAGGCGCGCGATGCGTGCAGCCCCTGTACGCACCCCGGATACCGCCACCAGCCGCCACAAATTTTGAGCCGATTCTCAGCCCAACCGCGATGCTGATTGCCGCGAAGGTACGGCGCGGCGGCGTAGAATAAGAGCTTGGACTCTTTCGTTATGAGCCCGCTGAATTATCTGCCACGACAGCCGAATGAGGTATGAGCTATGAGCGCCAACGCCCTGCCCGTGATTACTGTGCACGGCCACGCCAGCAACCCCGGCACTGTCACTGAGCCTACCATCTATGAGCAGGCTCTGGCGCGCTCGCTGAGCCCCGAATCCCTGCCGGCACATATTGGAGTGCTGGTGGACGGTAACCGCCGCTGGGCGGCTCAGCGCGGCTTGAGCACCCGTGAGGGCCACGCCGCCGGTGCGGAGCGAATTATTGATTTTCTGGCCTGGTGTACTGAGCTGTCGATTCCGCAGGTGAGCCTGTACATGCTCTCCACTGAGAACCTGAAGCGCCCCGAGAAGGAGCTGACCGGCCTGGTCGCTGTGATTGATGCATTTCTGGTGCGTCTGGTGGAGTCCGCCTGCGGTCCGGTGCGCGCCATCGGCAATATTGACCTAATTCCTCCTCAGCTGCACGAGCGCCTGGATTGGGCGATTGAGCAGACTGCGCACCTACCCGGTGTTCGCGTGAACATTGCGGTCGGTTACGGCGGCCGCCAGGAGATTGTGGACGCGGTCCGCTCGGTTCTGCGCGAGGCTGCCGCTGAGGGGGCATCCTTGGACTCGCTTGCCGAACAGCTGAGCGTGGAGGATATTTCTTCGCACCTGTACACCGCCGATATGCCCGACCCGGACCTGCTGATTCGCACTTCGGGCGAGCAGCGCCTGTCCGGTTTCATGACCTGGCAGAGTGCGTATTCTGAGTTTTACTTCTGCCGCGCCCTGTGGCCGGATTTCACACGCGTTGATTTTCTGCGTGCCCTGCGGGATTACGCTAACCGTTCCCGCCGTTTCGGTTCCTAGAACTTGGATGCCCTAGCGCCATCGGTGCATGTTTCTCGGCTGGCTAGCTGGTTCCTGGCTAGCAGCCTCCGGTAGTGCAACCTCCAGCAATACAGAATGGACGTTCTATGCTCGCTGAGCTTTCCCGCCTCTACAACGCTGGAGGCGCCTCCGTTATTGCCGCTCTGGTGCTCGGCAGCTACCTGCTGTATTTCCTGTGGTGCACCCTGCGGCTGTGGCGTATGGACGTGCGGGAGCACCGCCTGCCGCACCGCATCCTGATTCCTTTGGCTATTGCGACCTACACGGCGTTACCGGTGTCTTTGCTTTTTGCCGGTCGCCCCGCCGATATTTGGCGTGTGATTGGTGCCGGTCTGGTGCTGTGGTTCTGCTACCTGCTTCTGCGTATTCTGTCTTTTGGCGCGCTGGGCCGCGGGGATGTGAAGCTTGCCGGCATTCTGGGCGGCGTGCTCGGGTACCTGTCCTGGGCGAATCTGGGCTGGGCGTCGCTGGTGACGTTCCTTGCCGGTGGCTTGGTGTCTTTGGCTCTGGTTCTGTTCACGAAGGCGCGCGGTAGCACCCGCATTGCGTTTGGTCCGTTTATGCTTCTGGGCGCGCTGGTGGCGTTGGCTGCTCCGGCGTATTCTCTGTGGTAGATTCCGAAGTAGGGTGACCGTCCGGCTAAGTGGCGGGCTCGTTCTGTGTGCGGCTCGCGGCTGTTCGCTCTGCTCTCTAGCACCTATTTCTCGGCGGAACTGCCGGGGCTTTTGAAAGGTTGATGTTATGCCTACTCCTCCCTATATCCGTAAGCTGCGTGAGCAGATTGGATCGGATTACCTATGGCTGTCCGGTGCGACGGCTGTGGTGTACCGTGAGCAGGATTCTAAGGTGCTACTGGTGCGCCGTAGCGATAACGGGGCGTGGACCCCGATTACGGGCATTGTGGACCCGGGGGAGAGCCCCGCACTGACCTGCCTGCGTGAGGCGCAGGAGGAGGCGAACGTGCAGATTGAGGTGCTGGAGTTGGCGCAGGTGAAGGCTGACCCGCCGATGCAGTTCGGTAATGGTGACCGCTGCCAGTTCTTGGATCATACGTTCTTGTGCCGCTGGGTTTCTGGTGAGGCGAAGGTGAACGATGAGGAGTCTTCGCAGGTGCGTTGGGCGGATGTGTCTGACCCGGCGGAGCGTGCGTTGCTTTCGGAGCGGATGCTGGACCGTATTGATGCGGCGCTGAACTATGATGGCCACTGCCGTTTTGGTTTGGAGTCGGTGCCGCCGGAAGAACTCTAGACCGGCTACTGGGACTAAATAAAAGCCGCTGATTGAGGCGTGTATATGCAGGAGGGGCGACCCGCCGTCGTGGCGAGTCGCCCCTCCCAGTATTTTTATGACAGTTTGTTACATGTTATTGGGTGGTTCTTCCTGTTTTTCTGTGGGAGTGGGGGTCTGGAAGCCTAAATGTTGCCGTGGTTCTATTTTGTTTTTGTCTTTTTTACTTTAAGTTGTGCCTGTGCATCGAGTTATGAGTGGTGTACATGAGATGCTTTATATATGACGCGGGTTACATTGGGAGTGACGGCCCCGTATTAGTCAGTAACCCGAGAAAGATTCGTTCACGTGATGTTCTGGTGAGCGTAGTCGCTTTCCTTTTACTCTGCCTATAAATCTTTAAGGCATGCCATTTTTCTGTGAACTAGGCTCATTGTGTTCATCGCAATTCTTGGGCGCTATTTTGATGCGTCCTGGAAGGAGCAAAGCATGACAACACATAAAATACCCTGGAGAATCTACGTAGCCCTTATTGGCTCTCTGGTAGGTACAGGAATATATTCCTTCGCCCTACCCATTGCGATTCTCGCTAGTACAGGCGAAATTGGGCTGGCTGGCGTAATGGCGGTAGCCATGCAAATCCCCAATATCGCCTTGGCATATCCACTAGCAACCCTATCGGATAGTCTGCCTCGAAAACCTATGATTGTGATTGCCGGGGCAGTAAACATCCTCAGCATCCTTACCTTGGCGTTGATGATTGAGCAACATATGCTGTCATGGTTCGCCATCGCCGCACTAGGATTTGTGAGCGGTGTCTTCTCCGAGCTGGCTGCTGCCTCAGAAGCAGGATATATTCCGCAGCTTCTCGGACGAGAAAACCTTCTTTCGTATAACGCACGTCGTGAAATTTGCGAGGGAATATCCGCAATCGTTGCGCCCCCTACGGCAGGATTTATTGTTCTTGTCGCGGGTGCAACGGTCGGTCTTATCGTCCCGGTGCTCCTTTTCGGAGCGGCAACTATTTCATACGCAACGTTGCCATCCGTAGAGATGGAAACTAAAACTGAGCAACGCGAAACCGCACAACGTGGATTTATTCACCGCATGTTTGACGGTATCCAATACATGTTCTCCGGCGCCCCGCAGAGACTTATCCTTGTCTACACGTTCTTCTTGGCGGCAGCTACGGCATCGTATTCACTCATCATTATTTACCGCCTGTATGAGGAACTCACTTTTGAAGCCTCAGTGGTAGGCATGATTATGGCCTGCAGCGGTATCGGTGGTATCGTCGCGGCGCTCATCATCGATCGTTTCCTCTCTTTCGAGAACACACGAGGAATGCTACTGGTTGCCAACGTCGTATCCCTGCTTGGAATACCGCTCGTCACCGTCAGCAATAACCCCGTAGTGCTCGGCGCCCTGCTCTTCATCCTGGACGTAGGATGGGCATCAGCTTTCATCTTCTCCAACAATCTGCGTGACTGCATTACACCGAATGAGCTACTGGGGCGTGCCAGCTCCCTTGACGGTGCCGTGTTTGGATTAGGAACGCTGTACTCCATGGGCGCGGTAGCACTGATGCTTGACCATCTCGGCTCCTTCAACGCTGCGCTTGTCGTTAGTATCCCGGCTGTACTCTGCCTCATCTACACGCTGGTCCACTATAAACAGTTCAAAGTGTTTAATATCGTTGAACAATAGCGAGAACCCGCTACCAACTCATTGACGGAGCAGAGAACACATAC
This sequence comes from Rothia sp. 27098_8_27, assembly GCF_041432805.1. Taxonomy (NCBI): domain Bacteria; kingdom Bacillati; phylum Actinomycetota; class Actinomycetes; order Micrococcales; family Micrococcaceae; genus Rothia; species Rothia sp. 27098_8_27. Next base: position 75,440 of record NZ_JAPWAJ010000002.1, read on the forward strand.
AGAGGGAGGGGCGACCCGCCGTCATGGCGAGTCGCCCCTCCCTCTATGGTTAAGCCGCGAACCTCAGAGGAGGTTCAGGCGGGGTGAGATTAGAAGTTGCCCAGCATCTTGGTGACGTCCAGAGCCGCATCCAGCTGCTCCTCAGTCACTTCGCCGCGCTCCACATAGCCCAGAGCCACAACTGCCTCACGGACAGTCACCTTGTGAGCCACCGAGTACTTAGCGATCTTCGCAGCAGCCTCGTAACCAATCAGCTTGTTCAGCGGGGTCACGGTCGACGGCGAAGCCTCAGCCAGGAAGCGGCAACGGTCAACGTTAGCGGTCAGACCGTCAATCATCTTCTCCGCCGAAACACGGGAAACGTTAGCGAGCAGGCGGATCGACTGCAGCAGGTTAGCAGCCATCACCGGGATACCCACGTTCAGCTCAAACGCGCCGTTAGTGGAAGACAGAGCAATGGTTGCGTCGTTACCGATAACCTGAGCGGCAACCATGATGGTAGCCTCACAAATCACGGGGTTGACCTTACCGGGCATAATCGAGGAGCCGGGCTGCAGATCGGGGATGTGTAGCTCGCCCAGGCCGGTGTTCGGACCCGAACCCATCCAGCGGATGTCGTTGCTGATCTTCATCAGGCCGTACGCCAGGGTGCGCAGCTGACCAGAAACCTCAATCAGGCCGTCACGGTTAGCCTGAGCCTCGAAGTGGTTACGAGCCTCGGTCAGGGGCAGGCCGGTCTCCTCAGCGAGCAGCTCAATCACGCGAGCGGAGAAGCCGTCCGGGGTGTTAATGCCGGTACCCACAGCGGTACCGCCCAGGGGAACCTCAGCCACGCGGGGCAGGGAAGCGTTCACACGCTCAATGCCGTAACGCACAGTTGCGGCGTAGCCGGAGAACTCCTGGCCCAGGGTGATGGGGGTTGCGTCCATCAGGTGGGTACGACCGGACTTCACAACGTCCTTGAACTCTGCGGACTTGCGCTCCAGGGACTCAGCGAGCACCTCGAGAGCGGGAATCAGGTCCTTCACCAGAGCCTCGGTCACAGCAACGTGCACGGAGGTGGGGAAGACGTCGTTGGAGGACTGGGAAGCGTTCACGTGGTCATTGGGGTGAACCTCAATGCCTTTGGACTCTAGGGAACGGGTTGCCAGGGTTGCCAGAACCTCGTTCGCGTTCATGTTCGAGGAGGTACCGGAACCGGTCTGGAAGACGTCAATGGGGAAGTGGGCGTCGTACTTACCGGTTGCTACCAGATCCGCTGCGTCGCGGATAGCCTGGGCGCGCTCAGCGTCGAGCACCTTGAGTTCCTCATTGGCGGTCGCGGCTGCCTTCTTCACGAGGGCAAGCGCACGAATATGGGCGGATTCGAGGGTCTGACCCGAAATCGGGAAGTTCTCGACTGCGCGCTGGGTCTGTGCACGGTAGAGTGCATCAGCCGGAACGCGAACTTCGCCCATGGTGTCATGTTCAATGCGGTATTCAATGTTTTCAGCCATATCTCTAGGATAGGCGTTCAAAGTGGCTTACGTCGCCTCGAAAAGGTGTCAAAAGAGGAAAAACGCTCATAAATTTTGCGGCGTGAGAAGGCGTGTAAAAACCCCGCCCCGGTAGATGTGCGAACACGCTACCGTGGCGGGGGTATCCCATAGAAAAATCTGTTCTTAAGTGCGAGCATGTGGGTTCTCGCGCTAAGGCTCGTAATGAGCGGAGAAGAGGAAACCTAGTCCAGGTTCTCGGCAACCACAACGCGCGGGGGAGTCTTCACGACCACCGGAAGCGTCTGAGTCGGCGGGTTCTGCGCGTCGTTCTTCTCCTCCGGCAGGGTCAGGTCCTGCGAGCTGAACACCAGCTCTGCCTTACCTTCCTTCAGATGGTAGAAGACACCAATCACGGCGACCTTACCCTCAACCACTGCATCCGAAATGATGTGGGACTGCTCAATAATTCGGATGGCGGTCTGGCGGGTGTGCTCACGCACCATGTCGTTGACGACCGGGTTCTCCGGCAGCTTCGGGGACATCACCGAAGGCAGGATGTGCTGCACCAGGTTACGGATGAAGCCGTGCGGCATCTCACCGGACTCCAGGGACTTGCTGGCCGCAGTCACAGCACCGCAGGAGTCGTGACCGAGAACCATCACGATAGGGGTCTCAAACTCATCAACCGCGTACTCCAACGAACCGAGCGCGGCATTCTCCAGCACATGACCGGCGGTACGCACCACGAACGCGTCGCCCAGGCCCAGATCAAAAATAATCTCTGCCGCGAGGCGAGAGTCACCGCAACCGAAAATCGAGGCGAACGGGAACTGACCCGATGCCAGGTCGGTACGGCGAATCGTGTCCTGGTTGGGGTGCTCATTGCTACCCTCAACAAAACGGCGGTTACCGTCCTTCAGACGCTTCCATGCTTCTGCGGGAGTCGGTTGGATGCCAGCCATGTGATGCTCCTTAGCGGACAAATACAGATAACGCGTGCCGTCGGAGCCAGCGAATCTGCGAACGGGTATGTGGGGCTTCAGGCGCTTGCGCTGAAGCTGAGTTTCTCGCCGGGAGCCTCCCGGAGAAAGAACCTACCTCAAATATGCCTTAAATATGCGAAAAATAGCTAGTTTGGCGCGCCTTCACAACACCCAAAATCAGCACCTCAGAGCGTATGAAGTGTCGAAGGGAGACGCAGCCCTCACCAATTTGCCGCATCTGCTCACCTTAAAGTCAACACGCACGCAAACTCGTTCAGAACAAGAAAAACGAAGCGCCCGCGCGCTATCCTGAAAGGAGCACTACTGCGTCGGCGACTTCGTGCTGGAAAGAACCAGCCAGCCGACGGTGTATTCAGAAATCTCGAAGGTGAGTCTATGACTACGAACAACAACCACGGCGATCGCAACCTCGCAATGGAACTGGTCCGCGCGACTGAAGCAGCAGCAATTGCTGCAGGCCCCTGGGTCGGCGCAGGCGAAAAGAACCTCGCAGATGGTGCAGCCGTAGACGCAATGCGTTACCGCCTCTCCACCGTCAACTTCAACGGCACCGTCGTCATCGGTGAAGGCGAGAAGGACAAGGCTCCCATGCTGTACAACGGCGAGAACGTCGGCGACGGCTCCGGTCCCTCCCTCGACGTGGCGGTTGACCCCATCGACGGTACCCGCCTGACCGCACTCGGCATGGACAACGCCCTCTCCGTGATTGCTGTGGCAGACGGTGGCACCATGTTCGACCCCTCCGCAGTGTTCTACATGGAGAAGCTGGTCACCGGCCCCGACGCCGCAGAGTTCGTCGACCTGCGCTTGCCCGTCAAGCAGAACCTGCACCTGGTCGCTAAGGCTAAGGGCAAGAAGGTTAGCGAGCTGACCGTATGCGTGCTGGACCGCCCCCGCCACGCCAAGCTGATTCAGGAGATTCGCGAGGCAGGTGCCCGTACCCGCATCATCCTCGACGGTGACGTTGCCGGCGCTATCGCAGCCTGCCGCGAAAACACCGGCGTGGACCTCATGCTCGGCACCGGCGGCACCCCCGAAGGCGTTGTCGCAGCATGCGCTATCAAGGCAACCGGTGGCGTTATCCAGGGCCGCCTGGCACCGACCGACGAGGCAGAGCGCGAAAAGGCACTGGAAGCCGGCCACGATCTCGACCGCGTGCTGACCACCAACGACCTGGTCACCAGCGACAACTGCTTCTTCGCCGCAACCGGTATCACCGACGGCAAGTTGCTGCGCGGCGTGCGTTACAGCAAGAACGTTGTGACCACCCAGTCGCTGGTTATGCGTTCCTCCTCCGGTACCGTGCGTACCGTTGAGGCAGAACACCGCCTCTCCCGCCTGCGCGAGATCCTCTCGCACACCAAGAGCCCCGAAGAGCAGTAATCCTCGAAGAGTAGTAATCTTCGCCCCCGCAAGGGCTGAGGAGCCGCGCTAAGACTCCTCAAACATTGCACATACATACACAGGGAGCCGCCCCCACCGAAGAACTCGGTGAGGGCGGCTCCCTCATGTATTTAGCTTTTAGTTCTCAGGATACGCCCCAGTAGCGGTGCGCCTGAACCCGTTAGCGAGAGCGGAAAGACTGAACCTTCGCCTTCGCCTTCGACACCGCATCGCGAACCGCCGGACGAGCCTTGTACGCCAGGGTGTAGGCGCGGTAACCCAGCGAGGTCACCGGAACATCCCAGGTACCCGGGTACTCCACAGACTTGCCACCGAAGGACTTCTTGAACTTCGTGAAACCAGCCCACTCGTGGTCCGGCTGATCCTCCGGCGCAATACCGAAGAGGTCAACGTACTTCAGACCCTTACGCTTAGCGTCCAGGATAAAGTTCGTCACCACCACAACACCTGCACTAAGGTTGCGGTGCTCGAAGGAAGCCGCAGCGTGCGCGTAGGTGCGGGTGTCATCCGAATCGTACACAAACGCCGCCGCAATCGGGGTGCTCTCACCGTTCTCATCGGTCAGCTTCGCAATGTACAGGGACGCCGCACCGGCGGGCATCAGCACGCGAGCAACCTGCATCAGGTAGTCGTCGTGCTGACGGTTAAAACCGTTACGGTCCGCGGTTTCCTCGAGGAAGCCGAAGAGAATCGTCATATCCCAGGGATTGGTCGACACCTCAATGGTCACGCCCTTTTTGTGGATATTACGATGACGATTACGGTAACTGGAGCTCATTCCCTTGAGGATTTCGTCCTCAGTGCCCGAAAGATCAATAATCTGAGTGTGCGAAGGCTGCACCTGGCGAGGAGCCAGAACCGCACCGCGATGAGCCAAGAAAGCAGCCGCATCCTGATCGCCCCAAATAGCGGATTCAGTAGGCTCAATGCGCACAAACAGGCAACGAAGCTTCGCGGCCTCTTCCTTCAACGACGCGAGAGCCTCATCAAAAGCCACAGCGCTGGAGGCGACCGGTCCGTACGGGCTGTACAGGTAGCGGCCGGTAGCGCCGCCCTCAACGGTTGCAAGGTACGACCAGCCGTTACCGCTCTTACGAATTACGGTGTGACCATTAGATTCCTGAAAACGTGCCCAAATATCGGACTGAAGAATATTGCTCATCCTTCTAGTGTATCCGAGCTTAGGGAACGTAAGCCTGGGGCTCCGACGAAGCCTCGGGAGCAGAAACGGGGCGGGGTGCGGAGGAGCTCTCCTCCGCCTCGCGCTCGGCCGCTGCCTTTGCCTTCGCCTCGGCAACTCGGGTGCGCAGAGCGGCTCCCTTGTCCATTGCGGTCTGGCGCAGATTCTGAGAGAACTGACGCAAATCAGCGTGAACCTGCTGAGCAAACGCATCGGTGCCCGAACCCAGAATACGCAGAGCCAGCAGACCCGCATTGCGAGCGCCGTTAATGGAGACGGTAGCTACCGGAACACCGGCGGGCATCTGAACAATCGACAGCAGCGAGTCCATGCCCTCGAGGTTCTTCAGACGCACCGGAACACCAATCACAGGCAGAGCGGTCACGGAAGCGAGCATACCGGGCAGATGAGCGGCGCCGCCGGCACCGGCAATAATCACGCGAATACCGCGGCTGTGAGCCTTCTTGCCGTACTCAATCATGTCCTCGGGCATGCGGTGTGCAGAAACAACATCAGCCTCGTAAGGGATGCCGAACTCGTCCAGAACCTCGGCTGCGGCCTCCATGACCGACCAATCCGAATCCGAACCCATCACAATGCCAACAATGGGCTGGGAAGAATTATAGGGAGACTGAGACATAATCCTCATATCCTTTCAGGATGCGGTGGCGAACCACCATCAATAGGGTGCGTCGGATACGCAGGATGCTCTCACCCCACGCACCGGCTAAAAATAGGGCTACAGGGGGCGGCCGTCACGCAAAATGGAGGCGGCATTCGCGGCGCTATGGCGCAGCGCCTCAAGCTCAGCCACCGTGCCAGAAATATTCACGTGACCAATCTTGCGGCCCGGACGAGTCTCCTTGCCGTAGAAGTGAATCTTCGCGCGCGGTTCAGCCGAAAGCGCCAGCGGGTAGACGCCGAAAATGTCTTCGTTCTCGCCGCCCAGGTAGTTCTTCATCACGGCAACACCCTCCAGCACAGAGGTATCACCCAGCGGAAGGTCGAGTACCGCACGCAGGTGCTGCTCGAACTGGCTGGTCACCGAGCCGTCCTGAGTCCAGTGGCCGGTGTTGTGCGGGCGCATCGCCAGCTCGTTGATGTAGAAGCCTGCGGGGGAGCCGGGAACCTCGAAAAGCTCGGCAGCCATCACACCGGTGACGCCCAGCTCGGAGGCAATGGTCACCGCAGCGGCTGCGGCAGCCTCAGCAATCTCGGGGTCCAGGTTCTGCGCGGGGGCAATCACCTCGTCACAGATGGAGTTCACCTGGATGGTCTCAACAACCGGCCAGGGGCGCACTTCGCCGCTTTCACGGCGAGCCACTAGAGCGGAGAGCTCACGGGTGAAGGGCACTTTCTCCTCGGCAAGTAGAGCGGAGAAATCAGTGCGGGAAGGTAGCTGCTCGAACCATTCGGCGCTGCGCTCGCGAGCCTCCTCGGGGGAGTTCAGGACGAGTACGCCCTTGCCGTCGTAGCCGCCGCGCGGGGTCTTCAGCACCACGGGCCAGCCGATTTCATCGCCGAAGGCGAGTAGTTCGTCCAGGGTAGAAACCTTAGCCCAGCGGGGGTTCGGCAGGCCCAGACGCTCAATAGCGGCGCGCATCAGGAGCTTGTCCTGAGCGTACTGGAGAGCTTCGGGACGGGGCTGAACATTCACACCCTCCGCCATGAGGGTGCGCAGAAATTCAGTGGGCACGTGCTCATGATCGAAAGTGATGACATCCTTGCCGCGAGCAAATTCGCGGAGGGTGTCCAGATCTTTGTAGTCCCCTACGGGAGCGGTACGTACCGCTGCCACGGCGCCAACGGTGGGCGCCTCCGCGAGAATCTGCAGGTCGAGGCCAAGGTTAGTTGCTACGGGAGCCATCATGCGGGCCAGCTGGCCTCCGCCGATGACGCCAATTACGGGTCCAGTCACAGGGTAAGTCACAGCACCTAAGTGTACCGGTTTCAGAGTGCTTATGGGAGCAAGACCACATTAAGGTCACAGAATGGGTTTAGCTGGGCGGCAGAGCCCAATATTTGGGCGTAAAAGCCGGAAGAAATCGTAAAAACCTGCCTTCTGCCCAGTCAACGTGAGATGAAAGGGAATGTCTCGTTAGCTGGGAGGGCTGTGGAAAAACTCTCAAAGGTACAAACAACCAACCGGGACTGTATTAACATATAAGAGCTTGTAAAAGAGGCTGAAACAACCGTCGGACATTGCGTTACCAACGCCAACCGGCGCCAATCTTCCCTTTTTCCCGATAAATCTCCGCTAGATAGGTCCCGCATGAGCGCACAGACGAAACCGACCCTCACCGAACGCCTGAAATCCCTCTGGGACAGCTACGGTATTGAGGTGCTCAAATTCGGTACCGTGGGCGGTGCCGCCTTCATCGTCAACTCTGTAACGGTGTGGGTGCTGATGATGACCATCATGTCGGAGTCCCACACCAAGGCGAAGGTCGTTGCAAGTATTGTCGCAACCATCTTCTCTTGGCTCATGAACCGCCTGTGGACCTTCCGCGACTCCCGCTCCGAAAACTGGAAGCGTGAAGCGGTCGAATTCGGCCTGGTCAACCTGCTCGGTATTCTCGTTGAAGCAGGCTGTGTGGCATTCAGTACCTACGTGCTGAACCTGCGCACCCCCGAGGCATCCTTCATCTCCGGTACGATTATCGGTACCATTCTGGGCACCATTCTTCGCTACTTCCTCTACCGCTTCTGGGTGTACGGTTCGCACCGTCAGAAGGTTGAAGAGGGTGAAGGTACCGACCACGAGGAACTCGGCCGCATGTTTGATGAAGCCGCCGCCATTCTTGATGGCGAAGAACCTGCAGCCCGTAAGGCAACCTCTGAAGCAGCCGCACCCGAGTCGCAGTCGAAGCCGGGCTCGCAGAACTCCTAAGCTTCTCGGATTGAACTCCTCGGACTGCAGAAGCAGCTTAGTTAGAACGTGATATAACGATTCATCCCCCGATACGAACGGTATCGGGGGATGAGTCGTTTAAAGACCTATATATTTTTCGCCCTCCGTGTGATTGGTAGCCACCCGTGCGATTTTTCGGGCAACAGGGGAGGGACGCTATGCGCGGGGGATCTCTGCCGCACGCTCGGCAACCATCAAAGACGCCAGCTGCCCATCCTGCCAGTTGACGCTCGGGTCAGCCACAAACACCGCATGACCGGAGAGCAAAATCGCCAGAACCTCCAACAGGGCGCTCAGGGTCGCCTCCGAGGCATCAAAACCGTAGTCGGGGCTCAACTCCAAAGCGAGCGCACGCTGCCCCGAAGGTAGCGTATAGCCCGCCGTACGATAGGCCTGTGCCTGAATGAGAGCCTGCCCGTAGGCTTCCGCATAGCTGAAACCCTCAATGATTTCTGCCGAATCATCGGGAAGCAGACCCGAGTACTGGTCGCCGAAGCTACGCACCAGCGCGCAATAATCGAGTACCTCATCAGCGTGGGAAGACAGCGCCTGCAGATCGCCGGTGTAGGAAAGCGCCAGCGGGGCACGATCCACCGCCAGAAGGTACGCGGGGTCATTCGTGTAGCCCGCCTCCTGTTCGGTGCAGACCGCGGCAACCAGCGGCTCATCCTGGTGCAGTAGCGCACCAACTCGCAACGCCGCCAGGCCCAGAACAATAGTGCGCCAGTGCAGAGGCGCTTGAAAGTCAAAACCCTCGCCGGGCTCCAGTTCGCATTCTTCAACCAGCAGGTTTGCGCTCTTATCAATCCAGTTCATGAGGACCCTGCCGGAGAGCTCAATGCGCTCGCCGTTTGCTGAGTACCAGATGAGGGCGGGGGTCTGCTGGCTGCTGAGCTTCTCAAAAAAGCGGTTCAGAGTTGTAGGCACGGATGCGCCGGTGGGGGAGAGAGTAACCATGGGTTTCACTCTACCGCACCGGGGATGGAGAGGTCAGGGAGAATGTGCGCGGTGCTAAAAGATGCAAAGGTAAAGTAAAAACGCCTAAGGGTGCCCTAAAAACCTAATGGTTCAAAATGTTTGACAGTCCTAAAGCCTCATTTTGGTAATGTGGCATAAAAATAAGTTGGAAATGTAAATGCTTCGCAATGCCTCGGAAAAATATTCAGAAACTGCATAGTGAAAAAGATAAGTTTTCCTTATCTAATTATTAGATTCTTTCCCCGAGCTCGAGATGGGAGAGGTGGGGGTGGTCGCCGTAAGTCCTTATATTTGCAGTCAGGATGCGGAATTTGCAAGCGGTGGAAACTAGTCCTGGAGAAGGGGAAACTTAAGGTGCTCCTTGGGTGTGAGAGAGGGCAAGTGGTGTGTGTGAAAATGCATAAAGGTCAAATTTACATTAAATATGACGCTCCTAACACATACATCTAAATATTGTTTAAGTCTAGTTTGACGAAACGGCGTGTCGCACGTCTAATAGATATATAAGCGTGTTTGCCTTGGAGGGACCGTAGAGGCCAAAGCGAACCATGCCACACCATACACACTAAGATTCCGTCCACGACGGATCCGCAGACTCATTAAGCTCACAATGAGAACACGGAAGGAAAACCCATGGGCTCCTACATTGCATCGGACCGCTCCATCGCGGCCGCGCGCGCATCAGGCGCTCAGCACCGTAGCATGAATCCCACTCATTCTCTCGAAAAAGCCGCCGACGCCTTTCTCGCAGATGCAGAACGAAACATGCCTGCCTGCACCGACGTATGGACCGCAGCGGCAGGACTCTACGGAACCGAAGGCGAAGACGGAGAACTCGCCTGGCAAGCTGAAGCACTCTGCGCCCAAACCGATCCTGAAGCCTTCTTCCCCGAGAAGGGCGGCTCCACCCGAGACGCCAAAAGGGTATGCGGTGTATGCCCCGTGCGCGAAGAATGTCTACAATATGCAATGGACAATGACGAGCGCTTCGGAATCTGGGGCGGGCTGTCAGAACGTGAACGCCGCCGACTGCGCAAGCAGGCGAGCTAAGCCAGGAAGGTACCATCCACATGCAGACCGCACGACTGTGCTCCCGCCAAACCTGCCAGCGAGAGGCGACTGTTACTCTCCACTACTCCTACGCAGACTCCACGGCAATCATTGACGCACTCTCTGAATTCCGCGAACCCCACGCCTACGACCTCTGCGACGACCACGCCGCACGGCTGACGGCACCGCAGGGTTGGCGAGTGGTCTACAAGGTACCCGTTCAGGACACCACCGAATCCTAGAATTCAAACCCAAGAATTTAAACACCCGAATGCAAAGAACCTTCCGCGAATTCATGCGGAAGGTTCTTTGCGTATGAGAAACTGGCAGATAGTACAGATACCCGCAACTCACTCAAACACCATTCACTCGAAAAGAACGCGAGATCCATGAGCAAAGAAACACACCGAGGAATGTGGGGCGCACTGCGCCCGGCCATCCGCCGAAATAGCGCCGAAGAACTCCTCAAAGCTCGCCGAGCAGAGACCGTGACCAGCGAACCGGCACCGCACACCGGCGCCTTCGGACGCATCGCAGCAGACGTACCCACCGTCGCCGAAGAACCCGACCTGCCTACCGGCTCCGTACCCGTCGTCCCCGCACGCAGCAAACTCCGCGAACAGGGCGTCGGCACCCGCGTACGCACCCGCACCAACGTCTCCACCGGCTTCGTGCCCCTCGTGCGCGACTCGCAGAGCACCCCCAAAAATCCGACGCTCAGCGACCTCAACCGCGAAACCATGCAGAGGGCAGCCGAAGCAGAAGCAGCTGCAGCAGCAGAAGCCGAAAATGCGGCTGAAGCAGAACCCGTCGCTACCGCGGAGGCGGCAAGCGCCTCCACCGCCGGACGCAAGTACCGCACCGAAACCACCCGCACCGGTCACACCCACGCGGTCGCGGACCCCAACGCGCCGCTGTCTTCCCTGGCAGCCTCGCCCGAAGCTGCAGAACGCGCCGCAGCCCGCGAAGACGCCGTAGAAGACACCCCGCGCTTCCTCAAGCTCCGCGCAACCCTCATCGCGCTCACCGTGCCGCTGACCGTACTCATGATCGCGATCCGCGCTGTAGCCTCCGCGCCCTTCCTCTGGCTCGAATACCACCGCCCCGGATTCCCCGAAGACAGCTACGGCTACTACCTCGTCGAGAGGATGCGCCTGGGCTCCTACGGCGTGGATTACATCAACAACTTCGCGCCGCGCGAATACCTCGCCCGCGTCACCACCGGTGCCGACAACACCCTCGCCTTCACCGAAGCAGAAGTGAACCACATGCACGACGTGAAATGGGTACTGCTCATCGCCACCGTAGCCGTTGCCGCACTCTTCCTGCTGACGCTCTTTAGCAGTATCTCCCTGCGCGAGCGCGCCCCCGGAACCATCCGCCGCAGCCTCTTCTCGGGCGCATGGATTACCCTGGGACTCATTGCGGTGCTCGGCGTTGTGGGCGTCTTCGGTTGGGAATGGCTGTTTACCAGCTTCCACCAGGTGTTCTTCCCGCAGGGCAACTGGGAATTCTCCGTACGAAGCTCCCTGATCCGCCTCTACCCGCCGCAATTCTGGATCGACGCGGCAATCGCCGTAGCGGTCCTCGTAGCAGTGCAGATTACGCTCCTGCTCGTGACCACTTGGCCCACCAAATACCGCAAGCTCAAGGCAGAACGCCGCCGCCAGGAACGCCAGGAACTGCGCGTCAAGCTCGCCTCCGCACGAGTCGGCGACAACTAAAATCATCAACCACTTCACCGTGCAAACCAGCGCGGAAAGGGTACAACGAAGGGGGCTGGGCTCTACCACACGGTAGAACCCAGCCCCCTTCGCTATACCCAAGCTCGCATCGCTCGCGCCTGAACCCAGGACTAAACCTGAGTCTAAGACCAGGTCTAAAACCCCAGCCTAAAACCTGAGCCTAAATCCAGGACTTAAACCACATATGCGAATACCACTGCTCATACGGAATCACCTGAGCAGTCCACAGCGGCATAAAGTACGCACTCAACATCAGCACACCCACCAGGTAAATCGCCACCAGTGTCACGCCCAAACGGGCACGCAACACCGAACCGCGAGCACCCGACAGTGCCAGACCCAAAACACCCGCCAACAGCAGGATCAGGAACGGCTCAAAGGACAGAGCGTAGAAGTAGAACATCGTACGATTCGGGTACATAAACCACGGGAAATAGCCCGCACCGAACACAACCAGTAGCGCACCAAAACGCCAATCACGCTTCAGCACCAAAACCAGAAGCGCCACAATAATTGCCGGAATAAAAGCCCACCAAATCGCCGGGTTACCGATATTCAAAATAGCCTCGGAACAGGACTTCACGGTACAACCCGAAGAACCCAGCTTCGGCGACTCATAGTAGTACGAGGTCGGGCGGCCCAAAACCAGCCACTGCCACGCCTGCGAAGAATACGTATGCGGGCTGCTCAAACCAGAATGGAACTTAAATGCCGAAACATGGTACTCCCACAAGGAACGCAAATCCTCAGGAAGCCACATGACACCCTTGCCCGGGTTCTCAACAGCCCAGCGGCGGAAATACGCATTCGACGACTGGAACCAGCCCGCCCAAGTGCTCAGATACACCAGCAGACCCACACCAATCATCTGGAAAAATGCGGGGATACCGTCACGCACCAGCGCCGTCAAACCCCACTTGTTCAGACCCACAATACGGCGAGCGTTAATATCCCAGAACACCGTGAGCAGACCCATTGCCGCAATAAAGAACAACGAATTCCACTTCACGCCCACCGCGGCACCGGCGCACACACCGGCAGCGAAACGCCACAGGCGCAGACCCATGCTCGGGCCCCACGGCATCGGCGGAAGCACACCGCCATTCTGGCGTGCCGCCTCCGCAATATGGCGCGCCAACACGCGCCGCGCCTGAATACGGTCAAGCACCAGACACACAAAAGTCGCCAAAATCCAGAACATCTGGAAAATATCCAGCAGAGCCAAACGAGACTCCACCAGCATCAGACCATCCACAGCAGCCAGCAGCGCCGCAATAGTCGCCACCGTCATCGAACGGAACAGCAACCAGCCAACATAGGCAATCAACGCCACCGACAGGGTGCCAATCACCGCAGCAGAAACACGCCAACCAAAGGGATTATTATCACCAAAAATTGCCATGCCCGCGGCAATCATCCACTTACCCAACGGAGGATGCACCACATACTCCGGCGAATCCGTCAACAGACCCGACGGGTGACCCGCCGCAAAGGAAGCATTAGCGTCCTTCGACCAGCTCAACTCATAGCCATAATGCACATACGAGTAGGCGTCCTTGGCGTAGTACGTCTCATCAAAAACAATGGCATTCGGATGCGCCAAATTATAAAAACGCAGAATACCGGCAACCAGCACAATCAATGCAGGCGCCAACCAGCCCCAACGCGGGGCACGAATATAGGCAACAGCGAGCGCATCCAGCAGAGAATCGAGGCCGTAACGACCGCGTTCAGACGAAGAACGGGTCAAATCGGCCGGACCAACCGGAGCGGCAGATGCGGGAGAAAGTAGCTTAGGTATCTTCACCCCATCAATCCTAAAGGGTCAGAACGCACGATGCACCATTTCAGCCCGTGAACGGCTTATATGAAGCACCCTGAACCTGCGCCTGACGCAGCGCCCCGCCCGGCAAGATCACCCGGCGCCGGATTGAGCGCGGGCGTTACACTTAGTGGGTACACGAAGACCAGACACAGACACGAGGCCTGCCATGACCGCACCCGCAGAATACACCGAAGAAACCACCGACCCCTCAGAAACGGTCGAGGCACCCCAGGCTGACACCGCTGTCACCTCCGAAGAAGGCGGCGTGCTCATCCTCGGCGGCACCCCCATCGGCAACCTGGCTGACGCCTCCGACCGACTGCGCTCGGCTCTTGCCACCGCAGACCTCATCGCCGTTGAAGACACCCGCAAGCTACGAACCCTCGCTTCCGGGCTTGGCGTGCGCACTCGCGGTCGCGTCATCGTCAACCACGACCACAACGAAGAAGAACGTAGCGAAACCATCGTGCAGGCGGTACAGGACGGCCAGCGCGTGCTGTTGCTCTCGGATGCGGGCATGCCCACCATCTCCGACCCCGGCTACGTTGCCGCCGCAGCCGTCGCGGAAGCCGACCTGCCCGTCACGGTGGTGCCCGGCCCCTCCGCTGCGTTGACCGCGCTCGCGCTCTCAGGTCTGCCCACCGGACGATTCACTTTCGAAGGCTTCCTCGCCCGCAAGGGCTCCGAGCGCACCCGCCGTCTTGCATCGTTGGCGGGGGAGGAGCGCACCATGATTTTCTACGAATCCCCGCACCGCACTGCCGCAACCCTGGCAGACTTCGTGCAGATCTTCGGTGCTGACCGCCGCGGAACGGTCAGCCGTGAGCTAACTAAGCTTCACGAAGAGGTTCGACGCGGTACCCTGGCTGAGCTTGCCGGATGGGCTGAGTCTGAACGCGTCCGAGGCGAAATCGTCATTATTGTTGAGGGCGCACAAGCCCCCGAAACCCCCGAAGCGCAGGACGTAGTGCAACTGGTCCTCGACCGCGTGGCTGGCGGCGAGCGCCTCAAGAGTGCCTGCGCCGCGGTCGCAGCCGAGACCGGCACCTCCAAGCGTGACCTGTACGAGGCGGCACTGGCTGCCCGCTCCGAATAACCCAGAAACATCCCGCAGCTTTACCCCCCAGCTTTACCCCGCAGTTTTATCCCGAGGATTTATCAATGTGTCAGAGCCACCCCGGTCCTGAAATCACCCAGGAGTATCTGAACTCCCTCGCTGCCCTGGCGAACTACACCCTGCCCACCCCCGCGGCACTCCAGGCAACCGCCCTGCCTAACGGCTGGGAGCCGGTGCCCGGTGAAGTGCCCGCACCCTATAAGGCGGAACTCTACACCGGCATCAGCGACGCCGAAGGCGGAGAGGGAACCCGCCGCCGCTCCACCACCGGCGAGAACGGCCGCAGCCGCAACTTGGTCTTCCCGCCCGCCCCCGAGCCGCTACCGTACCCGATTGTGGATAACCACACCCACATGGACCTGCTCGACGGCGAAGTAGAAATCAGCGCCCGCGATGCACTCGACGCCGGTGAGAAGCTCGGCATCGGCGCCATCGTGCAGGTCGGATGCGATATCCCCTCCTCCCTGTACGCGGTTGCCGCCGCGCAGGCTGATGAGCGTGTCCTCGCCGCTATTGCGATTCACCCCAACACCGCCCCCGAGCTGGCTGCAGCCGGACAGTTGGAGGCGGCGATCGCCACCCTCGACGAGCTTGCCACCGCCGACCGCGTGCGCGCTATTGGCGAGACCGGCCTGGATTATTTCCGCACCGGCGAGGAAGGCATGGAGGCGCAGCACTACAGCTTCCGCGAGCATATTCGCATTGCGAAGAAGCACAACCTGGCGCTGCAGATTCACGACCGTGATGCGCACGAGGACGTTGTGCGGATTCTAGATGAAGAGGGTGCGCCGGAACGTACCGTGTTCCACTGCTATTCGGGTGGCCCGGAGCTTGCGGCGATCTGCAATGAGCGCGGCTGGTATATGAGCTTTGCCGGCACGGTGACTTTCAAGAACTCGAAGGGTATTCAGGAGTCGTTGGCGATGGCTCGCCCGGAGCTGATGCTGGCTGAGACGGATGCACCGTTCTTGACTCCGCATCCGTTCCGTGGCCGCCCGAATGCGTCCTACATGACGAATTACACGGTGCGGTTCATGGCTGCTCACCGCGGTGAGGAGCTGGAGGCACTCTGCCGCCGTATTCGTGAGAATTCGGAGTGGGTTTACGGTCAGTGGTAGGCGCGTACAGTTTGTAGCGGATAGCTACTTGGAGTCGCCTCGCGGTGCGTGTCTGCGTGCTAGACTGTAGCGACTACAAATAACTCACTCAAACAGCTATGCCATGATCTGGCGCGTAGTACTTTAGGCATGTTTTGCGTCTAAAAGAATGCGCTTAAAAATTAGGGGTGCAAGAACTCTCACTCGGTTTTGTGCCTTGCTCCCGGTGATTGGTGCTCTAGGAGGACACTATGGCAAAAATTCTGAAATACGTTCTGGGACTGGACGGCGCTAACCGGTTTGATTCTTTCTTCTCGGTGGGGGCACCCGCTCAAGGTTTTCAGCGTTATTCTGCGGTGGATAACCGTGATAACCACGTCACTGATGCACAATTCGATAGCAAGCTGTTCTTGACTCGTTACGGTAAAGAGCCGAGGCCTGCCGAAAAGGGTTGCGCTTTGAGCCACTACCACATGTGGAAGGACTTCCTCGCTTCAGATGCCGACTGGGCTTTGCTGGCAGAGGACGATGTTCTCATTTCCCCTGACCTGCAGCCTGTAGTGGAGAGGATTATCGAAAAGTATCCTCACGTGCAGATGGTTAACCTGGGCGATATCTACGCTTCTGAAGCTGGCAAGCTCAACCCGCAGGTTGATTACCCCCGTCTTTCGTTGCTTTCTCCTTTTGTGTACGGCAAGTACCGTATGGGTAGTGCCTATGGTTCAAAGCCTCTGTATGGTGCTGCCTTGTATCTTCTTTCGCGTTCTGGGGCTGAACGACTCGTAGAATGTTATGGCGAGACGGTTCCCGGCGTTGTTGCTGATGATTATTCTCTCTACCGAGAATGGGGAGTGGACGTATATTTGGTGCAGCCCGGCCTGTGCGGTTGGGAAGGTACCAGCCTCATTCAAACTTCTGGCGTTCGTCACTTGGAAAGTCTCAAGAGCACGCAGCATGGCACCGGTTTTATCGACCGGTTGCGCATCGCTCTGGCGCCGAAGAAGCGTATTGCGAACGCGAAGAATATTCTGGATGCCACTCTCGAAGATGTGAAGCAGCGTCTAGGACGATAATCCAGAGACGGTAACCCAGAGATGGATTGGTAACCCAGAGATGGATTGGGGTACTGTCATCACATAAAAATGTGAATACGTGGGTCTTCTGCCCTGTCGTTTATCCCCTCCCTATCGTGTGTATGCGGTAGGGAGGGGATTGTTTTTGCTGTGCACCGGTACACGCGTGTCGTACCACGTTTTAACCTGCGGACACCTGAGATTGGTGCATGGTGAATGATAGAATTCTTTCTACGTTGCACAGTAGTGTGCGTATTTATCACACGCTCAATATTCAGACTTCATGCCATTAACGCACCGATTTTAAGATTGACGAACCCTTCTGTCGTGCAGGTGGTCTGTTGTTCTGAAAACTCATCATTAACCTTTGCGATCTTCTATTGCTTAGGTTTTCTGGATGAGCTATTGAAAGGAAAAAAATATGGCAAAGATTCTGAAGTATGTTCTGGGCCTGGATGGCGCGAACCGTTTCGATTCGTTTTATTCAGTGGGTGCTCCCGCGCAGGGTTTTGTCCGTTATTCTGCGGTGGATAACCGCGACAATCACGTCGCTGATGAAGAATTTGACGTTGAGTTTTTCCGTAGCCGTTGGCATCGTGACCCTAGCCCCGCGGAGAAGGGTTGCATGCTCAGCCATGTGAATATGTGGCGTGATTTTGTTGCAAATGACGCCGATTGGGCGCTGATTGCCGAAGACGACATCCTTCTTTCTCCGGATGCTGAGGCGGTCGTGAACGCAATCATCACGAAGTACCCGCAGGTGCACCTGGTGAACCTTAGCGATTCTTTTGCAAATGATGCCGGCAAGCTGAACCCGCAGGTGGAATACATCCGCCTGTCCCTGCTGTCTCCTTTTGTGCACGGTAAGTACCGTATGGGTAAGCCGTACGGTACCTGGCCCCTGATTTGTACCGGTCTGTACCTGATTTCCCGTTCGGGCGCTGAGCTGCTGCTTAAGCAGTTTGAGGATAAGGTGCCGGGTACTGTGGCTGATGATTACAAGCTGTACCAGCAGTGGGGTGTGGATGTGCGTTTTGTGCAGCCGGGCCTGTGCGGCTGGGAGGGCAGCAGCGTCATCTTGGAATCCGGTAAGCGTCATCTGGATAAGGTGAATAGCCTCCAGCACGGTACTGGTCCTCTGGATCGAGTGCGTATTGCTTTGGCTCCGAAGAAGCGTATTACAAACGCTAAGAACGCTCTGGAAGCCACTCTTGATGAGGTAAAGCAGCGTTTCTCGCGGTAATCTAAACTGTAACCTCCCCACCATCCACCTATGTGAAGGAACGCTGTGAACGATCTGCCCCTGCTCGGCCCTGCTGAGATTCGTGAGCTTGCCGAGATGCTCGGTATTCGTCCGACGAAGACTCTTGGGCAGAACTTTGTGATTGACCCCAATACGATTCGTCGTATTGTCAACGCGGCAGAGATTTCACCGGAGGAGACGGTGCTGGAGGTCGGCCCGGGCCTGGGTTCGTTGACCCTCGGCATCCTGGATGCTGCGAAGGACATGGTTGCGGTTGAGATTGACCCGCCGCTGGCTCAGCAGCTTCCCCACACGATTGAGAAGTTCCGCCCCGAGAAGGCGGACGATATCGACGTGGTGCTTATGGACGCTCTGAAGGTCACCGAGCTGCCTCGCACTCCGGATGCTCTCGTGGCGAACCTGCCCTATAACGTGGCTGTTCCGGTGCTTCTGCACCTGTTTGCGCAGTTCCCGAGCATCCGTCACGCCCTGGTGATGGTTCAGGATGAGGTTGCCGACCGTCTTTCGGCGACCCCGGGTTCGAAGATTTACGGTGTGCCCTCGGTGAAGGCTAATTGGTATGCCGAGGTTTATAAGGCGGGCGTGATTGGCAAGAACGTGTTCTGGCCTGCGCCGAAGATTAACTCTGGCCTGGTCGGCTTCCGCATGCGCGAAGAACCGCTCTCTACCGTTGACCGCGACCTGGTGTTCACGATTGTGGACGCGGCCTTCGCTCAGCGCCGTAAGACTCTGCGCGCCGCGTTGAGCTCCTGGGTGGGCTCCGGAGCGCGCGCGGAGCAGATTCTGGTGGCTGCCGGTATCGCTCCGACGGAGCGCGGTGAGAAGCTGGATATTCACGGCTTTATCCGCATTGCGGAGGCTTCGCTGACTGTCCCGGCTGAGCCTGTAACGGAGTAGCTTCTTCCCGCTCTAAATTTTTCACTGACGTTCTCACGCGAGTTCCCGCGCGAAAGGTGTATGCGCTGATGAGTACCGCCTCCCAGACCGCTATTTCGGTTGATGCTCCCGGTAAGGTCAATCTGTATCTTGCTGTGGGGGATGTTCGTCCGGACGGCTACCACCCGTTGACTACGCTTTTTGCGGCGGTCTCTTTGATGGAGACCATCACGGTTTCTGAAGGGGGCGCGCCGGGGCTGAACTTGAGCATGGATATTGTGCCCGGGTCCCTCGTGGATCAGCAGGTGCAGGCGGGGCAGTTCGACCCTGCCGCTGTGCCGATGGATGAGCGGAATCTCGTGTATCGTGCCGCTGCGCTGATTCTTGCGGAGCACGGTATCGAATCTGTCCCGGCGCTGCACCTGCATATTGCGAAGGCTGTGCCCGTGGCTGGCGGTATGGCGGGCGGTTCAGCGGACGCGGCTGCCGCCCTCATTGCTACGGACCGCTACCTGCACGCAACCGGCCGCACCGGCGCGCTACTGACCCAGACCGATTATGAACGTCTTGCCGCGCAGCTGGGCGCAGATATTCCCTTTAGCGTGCGTGCCGCGCTGGGGCAGACCCTCGCCCTGGGACAGGGGACAGGCACCGAGCTTCAGAACGTTGCTGCGCCTCGGGAGCCCCTGCACCTGGTGATTGTTGCCGCGCAGTTTGGCCTCTCAACCCCCAGCGTATTCAAGCAGCTGGACGCGGGGCGCGCCTCGGGGCTGTATCCCGCCTCCGGTGAGCTGGTGGAACCCGTAGAGCTTCTGGAAGCACTGAACTCTTACGACGGTTCGGAGGCGGCGCTCGCCTCCTTGGCGTCGCTGCTACGTAACGACCTGCAGGCACCCGCGCTTTCGTGCGCCCCGCAGCTGGAACAGACCCTGAACCTGCGCGAGAGCGAGGGCGTGTACGCCTCGCTGGTATCGGGCTCCGGACCGACGGTGCTTCTGCTGGCCTCTTCACAGGCTCATGCGGAGTCTCTTGCCTCCACTCTTCGCGCTGCGGGCAACCACGCTGTGAGCGCGGTTAGTACGATTCTGTATCATTAGTCTTCGACAATACCGCCGGTCATCCGGACGCTATTGAGCCGGATTTTGTGGTTAATTCGGGTCCATTGGTGAATAAGACAACCCATAACCGACTGGTGTACACCAATCCTGGTCCTCTGGGAGCTGCATTGGCGGTTAAGAAGTGTTTTACGGTCCTGTGGGATTGCTATAACACTTTCCGGACCCGCCGCTACCTGCGGTCTTTCGGCAAAAATACTGTTGTTTTGACGTCTATGGCAAAGACTGCAGATTACATGGCGAAGTACGCTCAATCCGATTCTAAAAAGGGCATCGGGTACATCCACGAATTTCATAGCGGCTACAACAGTACCTATCGTTTGGATGAGGAAAAGACTCTCCGTAAGGTTGCTGCGTCTTATGACTCGTTTGTAGCTCTATCTGAGGGCGACGCTAAGCTGTTTGTGCATCTGGCAATGAGTGATGCTGAATTGCGGGCTGAAAAGTCTGTTTTGTGTCGTGAAAAGTCTCGCACTTTCTCGCCCGAATATGTTGTTCGGCATTGGGAGAAGCTTTTCGAATCCATCCACCGTTAGTAGCCGCTGTAACGGAGAGCTGAATATATACACAAATGCCGGTTCTAGATTGAATCTAGAACCGGCATTCCTTATCTCAGTAGACCTTAGCCCAGCAGTTCGGAGAGTTCGAGCCAGCGCATTTCTAGCTCGTCAATCTCATCCTGAAGTGCCTGCTGCTGCTCGCCGAGCGCCGCCAAACCGGCGTAGTCGGAGGCGTCGTGCGCGCTCATCTGCTCGGATAGCTTCTCCTGCTCTGCAGCGAGCTTGGCGAGGCGACGCTCAATCGCACCGGACTCCTTCTGCGCCGCACGCAGCTCGGCACCGGAGACTTTCGGGGTATCTGGCTCAGCAGAAGCCTGCGCCGAGGAGGCGGCACGCGCCTGCGCGCTACCGGCAGCAGAACCGCCAGCACCGGCTGCAGAGAGCGCCAGATACTCGTCCACACCGCCGGGCAGGTGGCGGAACGAACCGTCAATCACGGCGTACTGCTGATCGGTCACGCGTTCCATGAGGTAGCGGTCGTGGCTGACCACCAGCAGGGTACCCGGCCAGGTATCCAGCAGATCCTCCATGGCCGCGAGCATATCGGTGTCCAGGTCGTTGGACGGCTCGTCGAGAATCAGCACGTTCGGTTCATCCAGCAGAATCAGCATGAGCTGCAGGCGACGCTTCTGACCACCCGACAGGTCCTTGACCGGGGTAGACAGCTGCGCACTCGTAAAGCCCAGACGCTCCAGCATCTGCGAGGGGGACAGTTCCTTACCATCGGCAATGTAGCTACGCTTCTTGCGACCAATCACATCCGAGACGCGGTCGTTAGCAACCTCGTTGAGCTCATTGAGCTGCTGGGTCAGGGTCGCAATCTTCACGGTCTTACCGTGCTTGGCGCGGCCCTCGGTCGGCTTCAAATCGCCGGTCACCAGCGAAAGCAGGGTGGACTTGCCCGCACCGTTCACGCCCAGGATTCCGGTGCGCTCGCCGGGGGCAATACGCCAGGTGACCTTCTTCAGCACGGGGCGCTTGCCGTCGGGCATCGAGGGGTCGTCGTAGGTGACCGAGACGTTTTCGAGGTCGACCACGTCCTTGCCGAGGCGGGAGACCGCCATCTTCTTCAGTTCCACGGTGTCACGCACGGGCGGAACGTCCGCAATGAGGGCGTTGGCGGCATCAATGCGGAACTTCGGCTTGGAGGTACGCGCGGGCGCACCGCGGCGCAGCCAAGCGAGCTCCTTGCGCATCAGGTTCTGACGCTTCGCCTCCGCTGCGGCTGCCTGACGGTCACGCTCCACACGCTGCAGGATGTACGCCGCGTAGCCGCCCTCGAAGGGCTCGACGATGCGGTCGTGCACCTCCCAGGTGTCGGTACAGATTTCGTCGAGGAACCAGCGGTCGTGGGTGACGACCATGAGTCCGCCAGCATTCTTGGACCAGCGGGACTTCAGGTGGTTAGCGAGCCAGGTGATGGCTTCAACGTCCAGGTGGTTGGTGGGCTCGTCGAGCATGAGCACGTCCCACTCCTGCGCGAGCAGGGAGGCGAGCGCTACTCGTCGGCGCTGGCCGCCGGAGAGGGACGAGACCGGCGCATCCCAGGGCAGGTCGGAGACCAGGCCCGAGATGACATCGCGGATACGGGACTGCGAGGCCCACTCGTATTCGGGGGTGTCGCCCACAATCGCGTAGCCGACGGTGTGGTCGTCGTCGAGAACATCGGACTGGTCAAGGTAGCCGATGCGGGTGCCGCCGCGCACGGTAACGCGGCCGGAGTCCGGTTCGAGCCGGCCAGCAAGGATCTTCATGAGGGTGGACTTGCCGTCGCCGTTGCGACCGACAATGCCGATGCGGTCGCCTTCGTTCAGGCCGACCGTGATGCCCTCAAAGATGGTTCGGGTAGGGAATTCGAGGTGCAGCGATTCGCCGCCAAGTAGATGTGCCACGCCTTCTAGGGTACAGGGTGAGTCTTCAGTTCAAGTAGCGTTCCAAGCTTTGATGAGGGGCTACTGCAGTGTCGAGAAATGTGGTGGGTTTTGCAGGGTGGGCGGCTTAGTGAAGGGCAGATATTTGATAAACTGAGGAAAGCATTTCCTGCATTGCGCTGTTCTATGCCCAAAATGGCGGTCAATGACAATGGGGACCCGTAGCCGGGAACTCATATGAATGTATGGATAATCCGCCATGGTGTAATGGCAGCACAGCGGCCTTTGGAGCCGTTTGTCTAGGTTCGAGTCCTAGTGGCGGAGCGTAAGCACTCAACGGCACCGTTGATAGAGAGTTAGCGGTCCGCGCTCACTCCTCACTCTTACAACCTCGTCTAAGGAGTCTTCCCAGTGAACACTGAACTGGCACCCTCTGCAGTGATTGTTCTCGCTGCAGGCGCTGGTACGCGCATGAAGTCCGCTACCCCCAAGGTCATGCACGGCATTGGTGGTCGTTCCATGGTTGAACACGCTGTCGCTGCTGCACGCGATTTGAACCCTGAGCGCCTCGCCGTTGTGGTACGCCACCAGCGCGATAAGGTTGCTGAGCATGTGCTTGCGTTTGACCCTGAGGTAACCATCGTTGATCAGGATGAGATTCCGGGTACCGGCCGCGCTGTTGAGGTTGGTCTGAATGCTCTGGATGCGCAGGCATCCGTCTCCGGCACCGTCCTGGTGACCTACGGCGATGTTCCTCTACTGCGCCCCGAGACTCTGCGCGAACTGATTGCCTTCCACGAGGAAGACAAGAACTCCGTAACTGTCCTGACCACCCACATTGATGAGCCCGGCGCCTACGGTCGTATTGTCCGTAACCAGGCTGGCGAAGTGACCGCTATTGTTGAGGCGAAGGACGCGTCCCCCGAAGAGCTCGAAATTACCGAGATTAACTCCGGTATTTACGCTTTTGACGCGGCTGTTCTGCGTGAGGCACTGCTCGAGGTGACCACCAACAATGCACAGGGCGAGAAGTACATTACCGATGTTCTGTCCATTGCTCGTTCTAAGGGCTACCGCACCTCCGCTCTGGCTATTGAGGACCGTTGGGAGGTTGAGGGCGCTAACGACCGCGTGCAGTTGGCTCAGCTGGGTCGTATGCTCAACAACCGCATCCTTGAGGCTCACATGCGTAATGGTGTGACCATTGTTGATCCTGAGAACACTTGGGTTGACGTCACCGTCACCATTGAGAATGACGTAACCCTGCTGCCCGGTGTGCAGCTGCACGGTTCTACCACCGTCGCTACCGGCGCTACCATTGGCCCGGACTCCACCCTGACTGACATGACCGTTGAGGCTGATGCTACCGTCATCCGCGCGCACGGTCACGGCGCTGTCATTGGCGAAGGCGCAACTGTTGGCCCCTTCGCATACCTGCGCCCCGGTACCACCCTGGGCAAGGACGCTAAGCTTGGCACCTTCTGCGAGGCTAAGAACTCGCAGATCGGCGATGGCGCAAAGATTCCGCACCTGTCCTACGTTGGTGACGCCACCATCGGTGAGGGCGCGAACATTGGTGCTGGCTCTATCTTTGCGAACTACAACGGTCTGGTGAAGAGCCGCTCCGTTATCGGCGCGCACGCCCGTATGGGTTCTGCGGGCATTTACGTTGCACCTGTTACCGTCGGTGACGGTGCATACTCCGGCGCGGGCGCGCTGATCCGTAAGGATGTTCCTGCTGGCGCCCTCGCCTACTCTGAGACTTCCCAGCGCACTATCGATGGCTGGGTTCTGAAGAACCGTGCTGGTACCGAACCCGCCGAGGCTGCTAAGGCCGCTGGCGCTCAGGATCCGGCAGAATCCTAATCCGAGGAAAGAACAACACCATGAGTAGCGAGATTACCAACCCCGGTGAGCGCAAGCTTGTAGTGGTCTCCGGTCGAGCACACCCCCAGCTTGCCGAGGAGATTGCGAAGGCACTTGATCACGACCTGCTGCCCACCTCCGCATACACCTTCGCCAATGGCGAGACCTACGTCCGCTTTGAGGAGTCGGTGCGCGGTGCGGACGCGTTCGTGATTCAGTCGCACCCGGCACCCATCAACGAGTGGCTCATGGAGCAGATCATTATGATTGATGCGCTCAAGCGTGCATCCGCTCGTTCCATTACCGTGGTGTCTCCCTTCTACCCCTACGCTCGTCAGGACAAGAAGCACAAGGGCCGCGAGCCCATCTCGGCACGTCTGATTTCGGATCTGTACAAGACCGCTGGTGCTGACCGCCTGATGTGCGTGGATCTGCACACTTCGCAGATTCAGGGCTTCTTCGACGGTCCGCTTGATCACCTCTTCGCAATTCCGGTTCTGGCTAAGCACATCCGCGAGCGCGTGGACGACCTGTCCAACGTGACCGTTGTGTCCCCGGATACCGGTCGTGTCCGCGTGGCTGAGCACTGGGCTGACCTGCTGGACGGCGCGCCTCTGGCGTTCGTGCACAAGACCCGCGATATTAACGTCCCCAACCAGGCTGTTTCTAAGACTGTTGTGGGTGACATTGAGGGTCGTACCTGCGTGCTGATCGACGACATGATTGACACCGGCGGCACCATTGCTGGCGCCGTGAAGGTCCTCATGGACAAGGGTGCGAAGGAAGTTATCATCGCAGCAACCCACCCGGTTCTGTCTGATCCGGCTGCTGAGCGTCTGTCCCAGTGCGGTGCTGTGGAGGTCGTCGTGACCAACACCCTGCCCGTGCCGGAAGAGAAGCAGTTCGATAACCTGACTATTCTCTCCATCGCTCCGTTGATTGCTCGCGCTATTCGCGAGGTCTTCGATGAGGGCTCTGTGACCGAGATTTTCGAGCACTAAGCTTCTAAAGCCTAAAGAAAAGTCCCCCGCTGGCCGTTAGGTCGGTGGGGGACATTCTGTTGTATGAGGCTAAAGCTAACCCGGCAGGAATAGATATCTGTTCCTGCCGGGTTAGTGGTGTATTTAGCGCCGTGTGCTTAGCGGTGTGCTTGTGCAAGCCAGGGCAGAATCACACGCAGGGACTGTTCCACCTCGTCCACTGCGACCTTTGCCGCTGCGGGGCCGCGACGGTAGGGGTCTTCCAGCTTGTCGCTATCGAGCGGGCGGGCGCCGTGCGAGTAGAGGTAAGAGAGAGGCTCGGCGCGGCGTGCGTCCTCGCGGATTCGTGCAACCTGCTTGAGTAGCTTGATCTTGGCGTGGTGCTGGGGCCACTCGCGCACGATCCAGTCGGCGTGTACCTTCTCAGCGACCAGGATGATGGTGGCGTTCTCGATAATCTGGCCGTTGAGCTGGCGGGAGGCGAAACCTTCGGGGTTGTAGCCGCGCTCAATAAGTTCGTTGGCTACGTGCTCGTAGACGCCGTGACCGACGAGTGCGCCGGTGCCTGCGCTGGCGAAAATCCACTTGTCTTCCAGTCCGTATTCTGCGGCGAGGTGCTTGGAGATCACCTCACCGGATGCGCTGCGGGCAATGTTGCCGGTGCACACGAAGAGTGCTTCGAAGGGGCCGTCTTTGCCGGTGCTGTCGGTACGGTTGAGAGTCTTGGGAGAGAACTTGAAGAGCGGGGTGCGTTCGCTGCGGGAGTTAGTAGCGGGGGAGGGCTGTGCGTTTCCTGCGCTCTGGCTGTTGGCTTCTTCCGGGTTGGCGAGTTCTTCGGCATCAACGGTGGGCGCGTTATGCTGGCCCACGCGGATAATGCTGGGGCCTGCGGGCTTGCCGTCTACGTCGAGAATGTCACCGGGGGTAGCCTCGATATCGGTGTGGGTGAGGGGCTGCGCGGAGACGGTTGCAGTGCCGTCGGCACTCAGTTCTTCTTCCGGGGTGACTTCCTGCGCGGCTACCTCGGAGGGGGAATGGACTTCGTAGTCTCCGATGGCTTCGCGGAGTGAACCGTCGGGGGTGATGTTACGGCTGGCAACCCCGCGGCGGTTCTTACCCGCCAGTTCGGGGTTGCTCTTAATGAGGGAGCGGACTCCGTCGGCAATATTTGCGGAGGAAGAAGTAACGGTCGCCGGATGTTCCTCGGCGGTTTCTGCGGAGTTGGTTTTGTCCTCGGAGGAGCCCCAAGCGTACTTGTCCTTGAGGGACTTAATGTTGAAGATGCCCATCAAAAAGCCTTTTCTAATTGACGTACCCAACAGTGAACAGGGAAGCCGGAAGTGTCGGGTTGGTTGAATGAATAGTATCTATCATACCGAGTTACTTGCACCTTCAACGGTTCCTTTTCCTGTGTGTGGCGAATAACCCTACAAGTCAGTAGAAGAGCCGCAGCGTTCGTAGAAACTTCTGTTTAAAAATGACCTAAAGTACAGAAAACTCTCCAAAGCTAAAGAAAGCTTGCATGCTAGAATTATGCCTAGACTCTACTCATCACTCCTCAATTACATGGGCCCGTCTGCAATTTGTGACGGGTCGAGAAAGGCATCATGAACCTTCTCTCAAAAATCCGCTCAGAATTGGGTCAGCTTAGTTATTCCTTTAAACGGCGAAACACCCCTAAACTCTGGCGAGATCAGGTTGAAGCCATTCGTTTTCTCAAAGTCCATAACCTTCCTGCACCGCATCTTAAAGGTCCTCGTCAGGAAGTGTGGGCTGTTTCTGTCGTTAAGAACGAGCTAGATATTTTGCCCTCTGTGCTCGACCATTTTTTTGCCCAGGGCATTGATCGGATTATTGTTGCCGACAACCTCTCGACTGATGGTACTCGTGAGTACTTGCGTCAGCGAGCAAACGAGGATTCGCGACTTATCTTTGCTGAAGATAACTGCGACCGACATATTCAGTCTGAGAAGATAACCTATCTTTCGCACTTGGCTTGGCGTAGTGGTGCTCGCTGGATTATTCCTTTTGACGGTGACGAATTCTGGTACGCGGAGGATGAGAAGCTTGGTGATTTCCTACGTAATGCACCCGATAACATGGGCATCTACTATGCCGGATTCCACCACACTGTGCCTACCGTTGATTCGCCTGAGAACATCGTCGACGCCGAATTGGTGATGGACGCTTCCTATCCCTTCCCGGGTAAGTGCGCTTTCCGTTCCCACCCCTTTGCCGTGGTAATCCCCGGCAACCATGATGTGTGCCGCCTCGGTGATATTGAGCGGCGACTTGAGATTGTTCACCTGCAGTACCGAGGTATTGCTCAGATCGCCCGTAAGGTACGTGTGGGAACCGAGACTTCCCGTCGTACTGGTGAGGACCTGAGCTACTTTGCACCTCACTGGGAGGCGGGTAGCAAGCTCAGCGATGCTGAAATTGCTGAGGTATGGGAGAACATTTCGCATGGCCGCCCCGATGAGCGAATCAAGTTCGTAGCGGAAGGCCCGATTGTTCATGGTAAGTTCCTGAAATGGAACTACTGGAATGAAGACGGGTCAATCCCCAAGGGAGATGCCTAATGGTGGCACCCGCACGACCCTCCTCCAGGATTATGCTAGATTCGCTGACCGCGGTGCGCGGTCCCGCAGCACTTCTCGTGTTCGGTTACCACGTTATCCACGGTACGCAGTGGGCTAACTGGATTCCGGGCGCGCGTCTCGGTTACGTGGGCGTTTCGCTCTTCTTTATTCTTTCTGGATTCGTGCTGGCATGGTCGTACAACAAGAATGCCGGTGCAAAGAGTTTCTACCTTCGTCGCTTTGCGAGGGTATACCCCCTGCACTTCTTCTTCTACTGCGTGGCGTTGATGGGTCTTCTGCTGTTTGGGGTGTCTAACTCTGCTGGAGACCTCAACCCGCTAAGCGCTTTGCTGAACCTAGTTCTGCTGCAAGCGTGGGTGCCCTCTTGGGAGGTTATCTTCTCGAATAACGCGGTGAGCTGGTCTCTCTCCTGCGAGGCGTTCTTCTACCTCATGACCCCGTTCGTGTTGAACCGTTTGGATGGTATGCGCTACCGTGTGAAAGCTGCTCTACTGGGTGGTTGGTTCCTGCTGATGGCAACGGTCTCCTACATTCTGGCCGCCCAGTCGAACTTCATGGACGTGGTGGTGTATGCCAACCCGCTTCTGCGTTCAGGCGAGTTCGCACTCGGCCTGGCTCTGGGCCTCTTTGCTCTCATGGTGCGTGATGGTTACCGCGTTCCCGTGATTCGTGGCTACCACTGTTTGGCGATGATTACTCTGGCTCTTGGGGCCATGTATGTCAGCTCAAAGTTCTACTTGCTTCAGACGGCTCATGGCCTGTTGCTGGCACCGGTTTGGGCGGTATTGATTCTTGTACTGGCTCTCTGGGATATTCGGCGTTCTACCATGCCTCGTGAAAAGAACCTGTTCTGGAAGGCTGCCGTTATTGCCGGTGAGGCGAGCTTCGCTTTTTACCTGGTGCATGAGCTGGTGCTAGCATACGTGCGATCGGCACCTTTGGCTGCCTCCGCTCACGGCGGTATAACAGGTCTGCTGTATGTCGTAATTTCTCTTATCATCGCGAGCATTCTCGCGCTTCTGGCTCATTATTTTATTGAGCGTCCGGCTCATCGATTTATTGTGAAAAAATATTCACAGAAGGTATAGGTCTTATTGTGAAGAGTGTTTACTCTAAAATTCGGGTTTTTTTCCCGGGCAAAAAGTTTAGGCTCCTGGTACTAAACGTTTTGGGTCTCTTTGCGGTATCGCTTTTTGAGATGCTTGGTGTGGCTCTCGTACTTCCTCTGGTGAACCTCGCCATGGGAACCCCACGTGAAGGCTTCATCCTGAAAGTTTCTAACTTCTTCGGCGATCCGGATACCCCCACCCTAATCGTTATCTTCGGCGTGGCTCTCGTCGCAGCGTTTGTTTTCAAGGGTGTCTTCTCCCTAATTATTCGTCGCTGGAGCCTCGGCTTTATCGCCACCCAGCAGAGCGCCGTTTCAGTGACTCTGCTAAACCGCTACATGCGTGAGCCCTACCTGGACCACCGTAAGCGCGGTACTGCCCCGGTGCTGAACTCCGTAAATGATGTGGTGGGCCAGGCCTACGGCACCTTCGTCAACGGTGTGCTTGGCTTTATCGGTGACCTACTGTCAATTATTGTGTTGATGGTAATGCTACTAGTCATTATGCCGGTGCCCGCTCTTCTCGCCTTTATCTACTTCGGCCTGGCTTCGTTCGTGCTACAGGCTCTGCTCAAGCGCAAGAATCGCGAACAGGGCGTCATCGTACTGAACGCGACTAAGGGTGCGCTGGACGCAGCTATCGAAGCTGTAGTGGGCTTCCGTGAAATCCGCATGTACGGTGTGACTGAACGCTACACCTACCGCTACCAGGAAAAGCGAATTGACTCTGTGAATGCGTCGATGCGTAGTGCTTTCCTCTCCGATTTCCCGAAGTACACCTTGGAAATCATCTTCATTGTTGGTATTGCTGCTCTCTTGGCCTTTATGAGTGCTACGCAAGGTGCTGATAGCACTGGCTACTTGCTTCTCTTTGCTGGTGCCTGCATTCGTATTTTGCCTAACTACACCCGTATGGTTGCCTCTCTTGGTAGCATCCGCGCAGGTGAACATGCCAGCGAGAAACTGTTGGAAGAGCTTGAACACCTTACTCCTGAAGAGCGTATGTTCAAGATGCCCTCTGCACCGGTCGTCCCGAAGAACCTCGACTACATCAATAAGAGCATTGAGCCGGTTAATATCCAGATTGATAATCTGACCTTCCAGTACCCTGACGGTGATAAGCCTGTGCTGAAGGACATCACCCTTGACATCCCGATGGGTTCCTCAATTGCTTTTGTGGGTGGTTCTGGCTCGGGTAAGACTACTCTGATTGACCTTATTCTGGGTCTCTTTGCGCCGACCCGTGGTCAGGTGCTGCAGAACGGTGAGTCGATTCTGAAGGATCTGCGTTCCTGGCACCAGCATATCGGCTACGTTCCCCAGGATGTCTTTATCGCAGATTCCACTGTGCTGGAGGCTGTGGCGTTCGGCCTAAAGCCGGAGGAAATTGACGTGGAACGCGTCAAGTACTGCCTCGAAGTGGCTGCTCTGACCGAGGTCATCGATTCCCTGGAGAATGGCCTGGAAACTAAGATTGGCTACAACGCTACCCGTTTGTCGGGTGGTCAGAAGCAGCGCCTGGGTATCGCCCGTGCTCTGTACCGTAACCCGAGTGTGTTGATTCTGGATGAAGCGACCAGCGCATTGGACAACGAGACCGAGCACAAGATTACGAAGACCATCGAACGTATTTCTAAGGATATTACGGTCATTATCGTGGCTCACCGTCTATCGACGGTTCGCAATGTTGACCAGCTGGTTTACCTCTCCAACGGCCGAATTGCTAATCAAGGCACCTTCGCTGAGGTGCAGCGAGCAAACGCAGAGTTCGCTAACCTGGTGAAGCTGGGCCAGTTGCCGGATTAGTCTCATAGACTGCATATCTAAAGTAGAAGGGGCTCTCGTCACGAACGAGAGCCCCTTCTTTTGCTACAGCATGTTTATGTTGTATTTTTACCGTCTGGAAAGGTCCTTGTTAAATACCTGTAGCCGTCTTCTCTTTGAGCAAATGAACGATTTCTTTAAACTCTTGAGGTAAAGAACCAATAGGTGTAAGAGGGCCGGTTGGATGCCAAGTGACGGTTTTATGGTTAACCTCGCCGCGCAAAAGTGCTTCCCACAGGGGGGTAGCACTTTCAATGGTTATATCACCATTACGTCTCCAATGGTAGCCCATATCTTCAGGCAGATCGGTGGCTTCCAACGCCTTAGCCCCTTGACGTAGCTTGCGAGTAAATTGTTCCTTTGAACGCCAGGGGTAGTGGATGATAGCAACTTCATTAAGCTTCTGCTTACCCGGTGCAATGACCTCATGGTTACCCATTTTGATAACGGCATTTTCCCAGCGTGAGAAACACACTTTCAGGTCCCAGTGGGGAGTTGGATCAACCCTGAGACTAGGTCCTTCAATACTGGGAAAAACGTTGTACAGCTTCGTCAGTTCGATAGTGCGCCCCTTTTGCGAGCGTAGGACTTCCGATAGCGGAGCGGAAACACCATACCAAAATTCATCAGCGTCGAACGGGATAATCCATTCAGCGCCCGCCTCCATCACCCGGTCAGCAAGCCAGGTCATTTTCTCTGATTGGTAGTAGGCTAGTTCACGGTCCTGAATAACGTGCACAGGTAGGATCTTGCTGAGTTCGAGCAGTATCTCATAGGTCCCATCTGAAGAGCCATTATCAGCTGCTAAGATATGGTCCACACCTTGATCGAATAGATGTCGGATTGTCTGCTCGATGATATCTGCTTCGTTCTTCACCATGGTTATGCCCCATATAAAGGGGCCGGAGGGGAGAACCGTGTGGGTAAATGTTTTATCGAGCGAAGCGTAACGTTCTTTAAACTCAGTACTCTCACGGAGCGCAATGGCTTCGCGTTTTTTATCATGATTAATTTTCAGCACGAAAAGCTGGTGCTTGAGGGATTTAAGAGTGTTAATCACAGCATTTCACCCGTAATCCAGTTTTTACCTTCGGGGTGATGCACAGCAACCCAATGAGTACGGTGCATCTTTGGGCGGCTCTGATAGATACGAGCATCTTCAGAAATAACTTGATGAATATCAGGGGAAAGGACGAGCTTTTGGGCCAGCAACTCACCGATATAGGCGCCCCAATAACCGAAAGTCGTGTTGGTCAGAATCAGGTAAGGGGCGCTGGCCACAAGGGCCAGATCGTCGAACATACCGGAACCCTGCTTTTCAAAGATACAGGGTGCTACTGAGTTCAGGTGTGAGAGGTTTTCCTCGCACCACTGAAGATCATCTGATACAAAAATAATCTTTGAAGGAGTTACGGTATCCTGAAGTTTCTTCAGTGCTTCCTCCACATAGGTCACCGTATCAATTCCGAAAACCTCATTAATTTGAGGCACAGAATAGTAATCGCCACGGCGAATGTTAATGACGAGAGAATTTTCATCCACTACGTTCTGCATTCTTGCAAGGCGCTCGCTAAAGGCTTCTGAAGAAAGAAGGTACTCGCGAATAAAAAAGTGCAAATCTTCTTCGCTGATATCCTTCTCAATATCCGTCGGGAAGTAGCCGCTACGGCGGGTAAAGAACGTATACTCTGACGAAGAAGCCGTAATGGAGGCAAGCTTCGGGAACTCCTCGGTCCATGCCTCCATTCCGGGACCATAAAGCAAAGATGCTTTGTCAGTACCGTGATGGCGCAGAGTAGCCGCGCGGGCCCATAGATACAGCCAATTACCTCCCCGGGAGATGGGGTAGGAAAGGAGAATAAATTTTTCGCCACGACGTAGAAGGTTAATATATTTCCCCAGATACTTATGGCGAATAGAGTTGTAAGCCGCATTGACAGCACGTTTGAAAGCGGGTTGCTGAACAGTGTATACGGCGACCCTTTCTGATTCATTGATGGGTTGGATATCAGAATCCACGAGAAAGTCCCCTTTCGAATGTGTAAGATAGCGAGTTGATAGTGGGCGAGTATTTGTTAACTGCATAGGTAATCGAAAAGTGCAGCTGAAAAAGTAGTGAAGTTGTATAATCCTAGAGACGATAGCGTCCACCGCTACGGTGGTTTCTATTATCCCTCTCACTCAAGAAAGATTGTAATACATGACCTTCCTTCCCCGCGTTTCTGCGGTTATTCCTTTCTACGGCGAGCCGGAGCCGGTTCTTGCCATTATTGACACTCTGCGTGCTCAGCAGGGCATTGACTCCGCAGACATTGAGATTATTGTCTCTGATGATGTTTCGCCCATCCCGTTCCCCGAGGTTGAGGGCGTGACCGTGGTTCGCCGCCCTGTTAACGGTGGTTTCGGTAAGGCTGTGAACTCCGGTGTTGCTGCCGCGACCGGTGAATGGGTTTTCATCCTCAACAGCGACCTGGAGCTGGATAACAGCTTCGTCTCGCGCATGCTCGCAGCCGTGGAACGCCACGGCGAGGTGCTGGCTAGCCCGCAGGTTATTGGCCACGACGGCAAGCAGCAGTGGGTCGCACGTAAGTTCCCCACCGCAGCGCATATTGCGTGGGAATGGTTCACTCCGCTGGCTCGTTTCAAGCCGACCGACTGGTGGCACCGCGGTGTCGGTCACGACGTTGAAGCATGCACCGGTACCTCGGACGCGAAGGTCGACTGGGTTATGGGTGCATGCATGGTCGTTCCTCGTGCGACCTTCAACCGCATCGGTGGCATGGATGAGCGTTTCTACATGAACAGCGAAGAGGTGGATTTCCAGTACCGCCTCTCGAACGCTGGTGTGGACCGTTACCTGATTCCTTCGGTGACTGTAACCCACGAGGGAGGCGGATCTTCGCCCTCCGAGCGTCGTGTACAGTGGCTGACCACCGCTCGCTTCATTTATGCGGATAAGTGGGGCTGGGAGAAGAAGCTCGCTGTTGCTTTGCGTGCTACCAGCTACGCGAACTTCCTGGTGAACTCGGTGCGCGGCCTGCGCAATAAGGACGTGGACGCTCGTGGCTTCCTCGCCACCGAGCTGGAGCGTATCGCCAAGGCAGAGCGCCGCGAGAACTAGGCGCGAAACGTGCGGAATCTACAGCGGTAGTTCCGCAAGATTCCTAGCGCTCTTCAGCAGAAGGCACATATAGAACGTAGGAGGCGACACAGTGCACTCGAGTGTGTCGTCTCCTGCTTTCGTTGTAAAATTTCAATAGGTATGTTTTGCCTCAAATTGTAGGTGAAACTTTCCGTTCCTCTTCACTCCAACACATAGCACCGCACGGTTCTACCCTGCGGGTTCGTATAGCAAACGCCGACAGGATTCAATCCTCATATGACTCAGCCCAAACTTCTACTGCTCTCGCCCGCATTCCACGGGTATTGGAAGGCAATTCAGGCATCCCTGGAAGTGCACGGATACGAAGTGCGCACCCACATCTACGATGCGCCGGGTACTCTGCCCGAGCGTATCCTCAACAAGCTTGCCCACGAGCTGCCCGAGAAGTACCGCCCCGAAAGCTTCGCAGCGCAGGCTACCCGTAAGGCTATTGACGCTTTCAACGAATTCCGCCCCGATATTGTGCTGGTCATTAAGGGCGATATGCTCTCCCGCGAATGGTGGGATCTGCTGAAGACCTCCGGTGTTCGCTACGGCACCTGGCTCTACGACGAAATGCGCCGCATGAGCTACACCGAAGAGGACCTGCACCACCTGGGCTCGCTGGCAAGCTACAGCCCGCTGGACGCGCAGCACCTGCGTGAGCAGGGCTTCGAGGTGCTCGACATGCCCAACGCCTACGACACCCACTGCCCGGTTGTCCCCATGCGTGAGGACTCCATCAACTTTGTGGGCGCTAAGTACCCGAACCGTGAGGAGACCCTGCAGGCGCTGGTCGCAGCCGGTCTGCCGGTGCGTGCCTACGGTCGTGCTTGGTCGCGTCACCCCTATGACATTCTGCGCACTAAGCAGTTCAAGGATTCCGGTGTGCCCGCAGGCCGCGATATTGACCGCTCTGAGGCGTACGGCATCATGGCGTCCTCCCCGGCAACGCTGAACATCCACAATAACCAGGATGGTTTCACCATGCGCACCTTTGAGGCTCCCGGCGTGGGCGCCCTGCAGGTGATTGACCGTGCCGATGTGGATCGCTACTACATTCCTGGCGAAGAGGTTCTGGTCTACGAGAGCATTGATGAGCTCATCGAGATTTGTACCCGTATTTTCCGTGAGCCGAAGTGGGCTCGTCAGATTCGTGAAGCCGGTCAGAAGCGTACTCTGGCTGAGCACACCTTCGATCAGCGTGTAAAGATTTTGGAGCAGCTATGGGCCTAACCTATCCCGTTGATATTGACGCATGGGCTGCCTGGCAGAAGCGCCAGAATACCCTGCGCTGGGCTAAGACGGAGGCACGTCAGTTCGTGAACCGTCTGCGCGGAGGTGCGGCTGAACAGGAAGGCCCCGTCGGCGGCGTGCTGTACACCCGCGGTGCCGTACCCCGCGTGCTCATCGTGCTCGATTCGTTCTCGCCGACGAGCCGTAACTCCCTATTGGAGCCGCTCAAGTACCTCGAAAACGTGGGTGTGGCCCTGTGGGTCCCTGAGGACGCTTCGGAGTACCTCAACGGCCAGTACGCCACTGAACGTTACGACCGCGATGCCTGGAGCGAGCAGGAAGCGACAGGAGACCAGTTGCAGGAGCTCCTGCCCGGTGTGCGCGTAGTTCTCTCCTTGGGCCACTACCTGGCACGCGGTGCGGCAGCCTACGAGTACGCTCGCGCGATTGGCGCGGAGTACTGGGTGGTTCAGCACGGTCTGCTCGTGCCGCAGGCACCGCCGCTACCGGTCGGATGCACCCTGCTGGCTTTCAGCGAAGCTGATGCGGAATTCTGGGCATCGGGTCGCCGCGATGTGAGCACCCACGCGGTGGGCTCGCAGCTGCTTTACCTTGCGGCGCAGAAGGCTGCCGGTGCTGAGGCGCAGAAGCAGAACGACCTGGAACCGATCTTCCTAGGACAGATGCACGGTGCGGAACTGCCGCGCGCATCCTTCGCGTACGCTTCCCACTCCTTCTTGAAGAAGTTTGGTGGAACCTACCGCCCGCACCCGAGCGAGAAGGACAAGCTGTCGGTGCTGACCCACAAGCTGTGGGAGAAAGAAGGCATCCGCATTGACCGCTCCGGCACCCCGCTGAACGAGGTGCCAAACCCGGTGGTGTCCATCTTCTCTACCGGCGTTCTGGAGGCTGCAATCCGCGGAATCCCGGCGTGGGTATACCACCCGGCACCGCCGGCATGGCTGGTGGAATTCTGGGACCGGTACGGCATGAACCAGTGGGGTCAGGAACCGACCCCCGCACCGATTCAGCCGGATAAGGAGCCCGCGCGTCGCATCGCCGAGCTCATGATTGAAACTTTGGAGGCATAATGCGTATTCTCTGCGTCATCCCCGTGCGCGGTGGCTCGAAGGGCATTCCGCGTAAGAACCTGCGTCCTATCGCGGGTAAGCCGCTGGTCGCATGGACCATTGAGCAGGCACTGGCTGCTAAGGAAGAAGTAGCCGGCGAGCACGAGTTGCGTGTTGTCGTCTCCACCGACGATGCTGAGCTGGCTGATATCGCCCGCGAGTATGGTGCGGAGGTGCCGTTCATTCGCCCGGCACACCTGGCTGAAGACACCACCGCAACCGAGCCGGTCATCGAGCACGCCATCGAGTTCTACACCGAAAACGGTTGGGAACCCGAGGCTGTCATGCTGCTACAGGCAACCAGCCCGGTGCGTCTGCCCGGTACTCTGGCTCGTGCGGTCCGCCAGTTCGCGGAGAACGGTAAGGACTCCATGGTCGGCGTGATCCCGATCGGCCCGTTCATTTGGACCTGGCACGCCGATGGGGAACCCACCGCAGCCTTCGAGATTATGCACCGTCCGCGCCGTCAGGAGCTGACTAAGGAAACCTTCCGCTACCGCGAAAACGGCTCCATGTACATCACGAAGACTCCTGTGTACACTGAGCACCACAACCGCCTGGCCGGCTACCCCGGCGGTACTATTGACTTGTTCATGCTGGACGAGGTCGAGGGCGTCGACATTGACGCACCGATTGACTTCTCCGTGGCAGAGCATCAGCTCACTCAGATCCTGGCCGAAGGCAAGTAGCCTTCACCAGCGGCAGTACCTCGTCTGCTGCTCCCGGCTTGACCGGCACTCAGGCATTCAACTAAACACTCAAACGAAAAGGTCAAAATCGTGATTATTGAACGCAATATTGCCCCCTACGTGGTCTTTGCTGAAGACCCCATTCTCAACGCTCTGCAGAAGATTTCTGCTAACGGTCAGCGCATCATCTTCCTGGTGAACGAGTCCGGTATCCTGCGCGGTTCGCTCTCTGACGGTGACTTCCGTCGTTGGCTGATTGCTAACCCCACTGCGTCCCTGGAGACCAGCGCTCTGGACGCGGCGAACACCAACCCGCAGACCGCACCGGTTAACGCTGACCCCGAGACCCTGCGCGCATACTTCGCGAAGGGTATCAACCACGTGCCGCTGACCGACGAACGCGGGCACCTCGTGGCACTGGCAATGGACGAGCAGGACGTCCTGCGCATCGGTAAGCACACCATCAGCGAGGATTCCCCCTCCTTCATCATTGCTGAGATTGGTAACAACCACCAGGGTAGCGTTGACTTCGCTAAGGAACTGGTGGATTTGGCTGTTGAGTCCGGCGCGGACGCTGTGAAGTTCCAGCTGCGCGACATGGACGCTCTGTACCGCCAGCGCGGTGCGGCAACCGCAGGTGAGGACCTGGGCGTTCAGTACACCCTGGACCTGCTGTCCCGCTTCTCCCTGACCGTTGACCAGATGTACGAGGTCTTCGACCACGTCAAGCAGCACGACATGGACATCATGTGCACCCCCTGGGACGCACCCTCCGTTCAGGCGCTGGTTGACTACGGCATCCAGGGTATGAAGATTGCGTCTGCTGACCTGACCAACCACGAGCTGCTGCGCGACGTGGCTTCCCGCGGCCTGCCCATGCTGGTTTCCACCGGTATGAGCCGTGAAGAGGAAATCCGCGAGTCCGTGGCTCTGCTGCGTAACGCTGGCGCATCCTACGCTCTGCTGCAGTGCCAGTCCGCGTACCCGGCACCCTTCAAGGACGTCAACCTGGCGTACATGGACCGCCTGGCTGAGATCGGTCAGTGCCTGGTCGGTTACTCCGGTCACGAGCGTGGCTACCACGTGCCGATTGCTGCTGTTGCTCGCGGCGCGAAGATCATTGAGAAGCACTTCACCACCGACAAGACCCTCGAGGGTAACGACCACACCGTCTCCCTGCTGCCTGAGGAATTCAAGGCAATGGTCCAGCAGATCCGTGAGGTTGAGACCGCTATTGGTTCTGCTGCTCCTCGTGAGGTGTCCACCGGTGAGCTGATGAACCGTGTGAACCTGGCAAAGTCCCTGGTTGCTACCCGCCACATCGCTAAGGGCGAGGTCGTGACCGAGGCTGATGTTGCTGTGAAATCCCCCGGCCGCGGTCTGCAGCCGAACTACCTGCCGCAGCTGCTGGGCCGCACCATGCAGCGCGACGTTGAAGAAGGCTCGTTCTTCTTCGAGGGCGACCTGAAGGATGACCTGGTGACCCGCCGCGACTTCAAGTTCGACCGTCCCTGGGGTCTGCCGGTTCGTTACCACGACTACAAGCCGCTGATTGAAGAGGCGAAGCCGGACTTCCTGGAGTTCCACTTCTCCTACAAGGACCTCGAGATTAACATCGACGACGTCTTTGACTCCAAGCTGGACATGGGCTTCACCACCCACCTGCCCGACCTGTTCGCAGGCGACTTCCTGGTGGACCTCGCGTCGAAGGATTCCGAGGTGTGGGAGCGCTCCATCGCTGAGGTTCAGCGCACCATTGACATCACCCGTGACCTGACCCGCTACTTCACTGTAGACGAGGACCCGGTTATGGTCGTGACCATGGGTGGCTTCACCAAGGACAAGCACATCCCCGCATCCGCACGTGCTGAGAAGTATGAGCGTATCGGTGAGGCGCTGAAGCGTCTGGACGCATCCGGTGTTCGCCTGGCGGCTCAGACTCTGCCCCCGTACCCCTGGCTGATGGGTGGTCAGCAGTACCACAACCTGTTCCTGGATCCGAAGGACACCGCCGAGTTCTCGCGTGCATTCGACACCGCACTCTGCCTGGACATCTCCCACACCATGCTTGCTTGCAACTTCCTGAACATTCCGCTGTCGGAGGCTGTTGAGCAGCTGGCACCGCTGTCCATCCACCTGCACCTGGTGGACGGCACCGGCGTTGACGGTGAGGGCGTTCAGGTTGGCGAAGGCGATGTCGACTGGGCATCCCTGGGTAAGCAGCTGCGTGAGCTGGCACCGAAGGCATCCTTCATTCCCGAAATCTGGCAGGGCCACATCAACAACGGTGAAGGCTTCTTCACTGCACTGGACCGCCTCGAGAAGTGGCTGTAGGACCGGCGTCTATGGCCAAGTCTCAGACCGTAAAAGCTCGGGAGGGTGACGTCCTTGATCAGGACTTCATCACTCCCGGGCGTTTCCGGGAGCTGGACGGGTTCCGCGGCCTGGCTGCTATTACCGTGGTGATTTATCACCTGGGTGTTCCCGCTACGGAGAATTATCCGCGGACTGCTCCTTCGCCCTATGACATCGCCCTTGGTGAGTTGGGTGTCCAGCTCTTTTTCATCATTTCTGGTTTCGTGATCCTGCTCAGCGCCATCAAGAGCGGGTCGGCACTGAAGTTCGCGATTTCGCGTTTTTCTCGTATTTACCCGACTTATTGGTTTGCGCTGGCGGTATCGGCGCTGGTGTATTTCATCTACGGAAACCCCGGACGCCATATTACGATTCCGCAGACCCTGATTAACACGACGATGCTGCAACGCTTCTTGCGTGTGGATAACGTGGATCAGGTGTACTGGACGCTGGCAGTGGAACTGCAGTTCTACGTGATGGTTGCCCTGTACCTGATTATCCGGAAGGGAAAGATTTACCGTGGGGAGCTGACTACGATTCTGCTCACCTGGTCGGTTATCGGTACGGCTCTGTGTCTGCTTTTCCACCCGGAGGCTTCTCTCGGTGGAGCACCGAAGATGATTGTGTGGGCTGCGGTTGCGGAACATTCTTCGCTCTTTAGCCTGGGCATGATGTTCTTCATGTATAGCCATGATCGAAAGTTCACCTGGCATATTCCGTACTTTGCGATTCTGGCTTCCCTCAACGCAGCGCTGATGCATGATCTTGCTCATGGAATCGGTGTGGCACTGATTAGTCTGGTGTTCTTCATCGTTGTATATCTGAAGAACGTTCCGGTACTTTCGAGGGGTCCGCTGAATTTCTTGGGACGCATTTCCTATCCCCTTTACTTGGGCCACGCTATGGTCGGTTATATGCTTGTTGATATGTTCTACCCGGTGGCTGGTCCCTGGGGGGCACGTATTATTGCATTGGTTTTGGTAATCTGCTTCGCTTACCTGGTGCATATTTCCATTGAAACTAAGGTTTCTGCATCCTTCCGTTCTTTCCTCACTCGAAAGTTGACTAAGGCATGACCTCTACACCAACGGCTCTATGGGTCGTTCCGGTTCCCGATTTTGGTGGAGTAGCTCGGCACGTTGTCGATATGGCACGTGCCGGGCTCCCCGGCTTTAACCTGGTGGTTCTCGCGCCCGAAGGTAAGCTCACGAGCCGCCTCGAGGAACTGGGCGTCACCGTCATCAAGGCTGAGTTCGGTCCCGACTACGGTTTTAAGACTTCTTTTGCTTCTTTGCAGAAGGCTGTTGAGCAGCTCCGCCCGGATATTGTGCACAGCCACCTGGCGTATGCGGACGTTGTAGCGACCGCTGTGGTCAATGCACTACGCATCCGTAGCGTCATCAAGCGCGGCACCTGCGTGCCGAAGCTTCTGACCACTGAGCACGGTATTGCTGGTAATGACTCGGTGTACCACGGTAGCTCCTGGCGTTCTAAGCTCATGGAGACCGTGCATCGTGTGCGCCTGTGGGGTACCGATCAGGCGATTGCTGTTTCTCGTTCTACCGCTGATCAGATGCGTGCCAAGTGGGGCGCTCGTGGTGTGGAGCTGGTGTACAACGGCGTGGATATCCCCGAGGTGCACGCGGCTGTTGAGCAGCAGCGTGTTCCCGCAGAGGGAGGTCCGCGTATTCTCTCGCTGTCCCGTCTGTCCCCTGAGAAGGGCATTGACGTGCTACTGGACGCTTTTGCGCAGCTTCGTGCTGATTACCCGCAGGCTCATCTTGAGATTGCGGGCTCTGGCGATTTGGCGTCCGAGTTGCAGGCTCAGGCTCAGCGTCTGAACCTGGGGGAATCGGTGACCTTCAGCGGCTTCGTTAACCCGATTGAGGCGATGGGCCGTAGCGACATGATTGTTCAGCTGTCGGTGTGGGAGAACTGCTCCTACACTCTGCTGGACGCTAAGGCAGCTGGTCTGAAGACGGTCGCTACCGCTGTGGGTGGTAACCCGGAGATTTTGGGCGCCGACGAGCTGGTAGACCGCCAAAGTGCAACCCTGACTCAGGATGTTCTGCAGGCTATGCGTGCGCAGCTGCAGAAGGGTGAGGCTGAGCCTTTCACCTGGATTTCAAACGAGCAGATGGCTGCTCAAACTACTGAGATATACACTCGTACTTTGGAGAAGAAATGACTGTAGCTCACTCTCAACCTGCATCTGGAACTAAGTATTCAGCTTCCACAGATGCCTCTTCGAGCAATGCTACTCGTTTTGGGCAGACTGCGAAAGCTGAAGCGAAATACCTTGCTAGTAGTGTTTCGAAACTGTCAATGCTTGATTTCTGGGCAGGGTTTGGCCTAATTTTTATTGGTATTACAACAGCGTTTTTTGCTATGCCAGTGGGAACTGTCGTGGTGATGGTGCTCGTACTCTACAACTTGACGAAGCCTGCCAAAATCGAGAACACCTACAACGGGCTATTCTTTACGATTCTTCTGTTAGCTATTGGTTGGGCACTATTTGAGACTTTGACGTTCAACAGTTTCCCTGTTGAGTATGCGATTCGTCGCGCTGTGCGAATGGCGGTTGTGGTACTGCTCGCTCTGCAGATTGCGCAGAAGAAGATTGATATCCGTTCTCTACTGTTTGGTGTGGCCTTTGGTCTATTTGTCAACGTCATTGGCTTCTATGCGGGTATAGCACCTGATAACTATGGCGGTACGTTGACCGGTTGGCTCAATGATAAGAACCAATCGGGTCTGTACTATGCGCTTTTCGGTTTTCTCTTTGTCGCCATGGTCAGAAAGACAAACCACCGCATTGCCGCTATCACTATTACTGCGGGCATGTTGTGGCTAACTGGTTCTCGCACTTCATTGGCTGCGTATGCCTTCGCCGTCCTGTGGCTGTACTTCTCCTACCGTCTGAATCTCTTCGGCAAAGCTGTTCTGGCGTATCTGTTCTATCTAGGCGTGAACTACCTGGAAGATAACTTTGCTCGTGCGGGTGCTTTCGCGGATCGACTCGGTAGTGACCTATTGCGTCAGCGAATTGACGAAGGAATGTACCGCATGATTGATGTGGTTCCGTGGTACGGCGGTGGTCTGGGTACTGCACAGGTTCCGCTACAGGATCGATACTTTTACTTCCACAACTCATATATGACGTTGGTCCAGGAGGCTGGATGGCTCTATATGATTGTGATTGTATCCTTGATGATTTCTGCCGCATTCATCTGGAAGCAGCAGCGTGCTCAGCGCATTGTTATTGCCGAAGCCGCAATGGTGATTATCATTATTACCTCTCAGCGTCTTGGTGAGGTGATTCTGACTGTGCCGTGGGCTATCGTGGTGGGTCTTGCACTGCTGTACCTGAACCCGGATAAGGATTTGGACGCTTCGGATAGCGGACACCATGAACCAGGTGCTATGCAGAAGACGCAGAGCAGCGAGGAAAAACCTGAGTTGCAGAACGGCGAGCTTATTGAGAATGAAGCTCCTGCCCTTGTAACCCATCAAGAAATGCCTAAGAAGTCGACTACGTCTAAATCGTTTGACGTCAGTTCTATCCGTCAGCGGGCGAGGAAAGTATAACGATGAAAGCACTCTACATCGCCACCAATAACGGTGACATGGGCGGCGGCGAGGTCATGCTTCTGAACATCGCCCGCGCGGCCCGTAGCCTTGGCTACAAGGTCACCATTGTGGGCCCTTCCGAGCCGAAGCAGCTTGTAGAAGCTGCTGCGGATGAAGGTTTTGCGCGCGTGGTACTGCCAGCTAAGAACCGCGCACAGTACATGGTGGCTCTGCGTAGCTGGCACGCTCGCCACAAGGATGTTCTGCTGTGGTGTAACGGTCTGGTTCCCGCAGCGGCAACGGGCGGCCGTAAGAACCGCATCGTGCACCTGCATCAGCTTC
Source organism: Rothia sp. 27098_8_27 (assembly GCF_041432805.1). Taxonomy (NCBI): domain Bacteria; kingdom Bacillati; phylum Actinomycetota; class Actinomycetes; order Micrococcales; family Micrococcaceae; genus Rothia; species Rothia sp. 27098_8_27. The sequence goes on from NZ_JAPWAJ010000002.1 coordinate 118,833, forward strand.
CTGCCGGTGTGAACGCGAAGCTCGTACCCTTTGCCCGCCATAAGGCGTCTGTCACCCTGGTGCCTAGCCGCTATGTGGCTCGTGCCTGCCCCGGTAGCGAGCTGTTTGCGAACTGGGTCAGTGGCGTATCCACCGAGCTTGATCACCGTGTGGGGGAGCGCCGACTTCGCGTCGGTTACCTGGGGCGTTTGACTCCGTCTAAGGGCATCGCGACCCTGTGCCAGGCGATGAGTTCCTTGAACTCTAACGGCATTGAATACGACCTGGTGATTGGCGGCGAGCCTGTCTTCGCATCTGACGAAGAACGCGCTGAGGTTGAGGATGCGCTAGCTCGTGTTGCTACCTTCAGCACCCGCTTGGGCTGGACTACCCCGGACCGTCTTTTTGGTGACATCGACATGCTCGTTGTACCTTCGATTGCCCCCGAGTCCTTTGGCTTGGTGGTCGCTGAAGCGATGAGCGCACGCGTCCCTGTAATCGTCAGTGACGCGGGTGCGCTATCGGAGGTGCTGGGCGGCGCCTCGTACCCGTACGTTGTGCCTGCTGATCAGCCGGTAGCTCTTGCGCAGGCTATTAAGAGCCTGGGTACTGAGCTTCGAGAAGATACGGATGCCCTGGCGGAGCGAACCTCCGAGCTGTTCTGGCGTTGGCAGGAGAATTACTCGCCTGAAGCAGGTAAGGTCCGTGTTGGTGAGGTTCTGGAGCGTTTTATCCGCTAAGGTGCTTCTAACCCTATAGATCATTCCCAACGGATATCCTCTCACTCAAACCCGAAGGAAAATTATGACGACTACCCACCGTTACAAGGCTGCGGTTATCATCCCCTCTCGCGGTGGTGCAGATATTCTGCACTACCCGCTGGATGCGCTTGCTGCCCAGACCGAGAAGGACTTCCAGGTTATCGTGGTCCTCGACGGCGATATTGATAACAGCGAAGCTGTGCTTGACCGCTACATTGCGGAAGGCAAGCTGAACCTGACCAAGATTGTTTTCGAGGAGAACCGCGGTCGTGTGGCAGCGCTGAACGCTGGTCACCGTGCGGCTGATGCGGATATCCTCATCCGTTGCGATGACGATCTTGAGCCTGCTGCTGACTATGTCGAGGCGCAGATTCGCCTGCACCGTGATTATGACGGTGTGATTGGTACCTTGAAGAACGTGTACCCGGACACTCCCTATTCTCGTGTGTACGGTAACTTCCGCGATGCCCGATTCAAAGAGGGAGCCCTCAGCGTAGCTGAAGAAGGCCGTTGGCTGTACTGGAACGGCAACTCTTCTATCTCTGCGGAGTACTTTGACCGTACTGGTGGATACGACCCTGCGTACCGTCTCTACGGGTGGGAAGACGTAGACATGGGCAAAATGGTCCATGACGCTGGTGGCCGCATCATCATCTCTGATGAGGTTGAGGTCAAGCACTATGCTGAGGCTACCACCACTGCGGTGCGTGCCCTGCGTGCCCTGCACTCGGGTTCTGCCCGCACCATCTTCGTGCGTAAGCACGGCGAAGATGCACACCCTGCCCCGAACCCGACCGGTCCCTGGGGTTTCTTGGTCAAGACCCTCGCTCGTTTCACCACCGAGAAGACCATTAAGGCTCTGGGGGATGCGAGCGATAAGATTCTGCTTAAGCTACCCGCCAAGGTTGCAGAGAAGCTTGTGGCGCTGCAGGTTGAGGCTGCATCTTACGCCGGTATTCACTATCCTGAGCGAGCTCAGAAAGTTTTCTAGGAGGAAAAGAAAATGTCACTCACTCAGCTCTTGACCTCCGCTCCGTTTACCGGGCCGAAGAACCCTGACGCGGTGCTCGCGGATATCCCGAAGAGCCTCAAGAAGCTTGGTCGCCTGGTGCGCCGTTACGCGCCGATGGTCAAGCCTGAGGCTACTGAAGAGATTGCGATTGCCCATGATTACCTGACTCAGCGCGGCGGCGCGGAGCGTGTTGTCCTGGCAATGCACCGTGCGTTCCCGGACGCACCGATTTACACGACTCTGTACGACCCGGAGGGTACCTTTCCCGAGTTCAAGGACGCGAAGATTATCACGAGTCCTTTGAACAAGATTGGTTATCTGCGTCGTAACCACCGCATGGCTTTGCCGATTCTGCCGTTTGCTTCTTCTTTCTTGAAGGTGCCGGCTGAGCGTGCTGTGGTGTCGACGACCGGTTGGGCGCACGGTTTCAACTTCGCCGGCCGTAAGTTCATCTACTGCCATTCTCCGGCGCGTTGGCTGTACCTGAGCGATCAGTACTTGGGTGAGAAGAGCACCGGCCCCGTACCTCTGCTGCTGAAGACCCTGCGTCCTGCACTGATGCTGTGGGATCACTGGGCGGCTCACCGCTCGGCGGTGTACGTGGCGAATGCGAGCGTGATTAAGAAGCGCATCGAGAACGTGTACGGCAAGAAGGACGTTCCGATTTTCTTCCCGCCGCACTCGGTAGACACCACCGCACCGGTTGAGCCTATTCCGGGTCTGGAAGAGTTCACCGAATCGGACGATTATTTCTTGATCGTTTCTCGCCTGCTGCCCTACAAGAATGTTGACAAGGCTGTTGAAGCCTGCAATGAGTTGGGTAAGAAGCTGCTGGTGATCGGCCGCGGTCCGGAGAAGGAACGTCTGGAAGCGCTTGCGGGCCCGACTGTTCGTATTGCTTCGGGTGTTTCGGACGCGCAGCTTCGTTATGCGTACCGTCACTGTTTGGCGTTGCTGGCTATCTCTTATGAGGACTTCGGTATTACTCCGCTGGAAGCGGGTGCTAGCGGTAAGGCCGTGATTGCCTACCGTGCGGGCGGCTTCTTGGATACTATTCAGGAAGGCAAGACCGGTATGTTCATCAACCAGCCGACCGTGGAGCAGCTGGTGGAAGCTCTCAAAGCTTTCAACCCGGACGACTGGGATGCAGACTACATCCGCGAGCACGTTGACGGTTTCTCGGAGGCTCGTTTTATCAGCCGTCTGAAGATGTACGTGCAGGCTTTGCCCGAAGACTAAAAGAGCTCGGCTCATAGAAGAAGGCGGGGCGGTAGAACTATAAAGTTCTACCACCCCGCCTTCTTTATTTGTTCTGAGAGCCTTAGCGGGCCTCTAGGAGTCCCTTGGAGAGCAGTTCTGGAATGAAACCCTCAATCTGCGGCCCCATGGTCTCTATGGGCTGTTCATACATTTCACAGAGCACGTCGATAGCGTCCTGCAACGGCATCGGGTCCTCAAAAATACTCCAAATAATAGAGGCTGAATCCTGAAGAACAGACAGCTCACCATTGGCAAGATTTGCGAGATAAGTTGCCGTGGGGGAGTACTTAGCGAACTCTTCAGAATGAACATACGCGATGTTCTCGGGGATGCCGTACACGGTCTGACGGGAATCTACCGGATTGCTCATTTTTTCACCTTGATTCCAAAACGCTCAAAGAACTTTGCACGTATCTCTGCCTTAGTGGGGGTGCGTCCCAGCTGCATCGCCAAATGGTCCTTATTCACAAAGAAAATATTTTTGAGGGTGCGTAGCTTATCGTGCAGGGTCGTCGCCGACTGCAGACGTCCGATCCACTGGATGTAGTGGGGCACATCCTGGGAGACCGACAGCCACAGTAGGTAGTCGCGGTCGTCACGGTACTGCTCCAGACCGCCCATGGCCGCGCTATATGCCAGGGATGAGTCAAGCTCCTCGGCGCGGGCTCGTAGGCGCTGCCAATCGCTGTAGGAGAGCAGAGAGACCAGATAGTTAATATCTGCGCTGTAACGTGATGCAGCGCGGGCGCGGTGAAGCACCACGAGAAGACGCGCGTCCAGATCGCTGGGGACAGTGCATGGACGGTGAGCAATCATACGGGTCTTGCGTGCCGCCCAGACACGGTCAAACGCCTTCTCATAATCGCCGTGGCGTCCCAGACCGGGGAAGAAACGATGAATATCAGTCAGGCCCCATGAAGCGTGGTAGAGCGTCATCGCGTGCTCGAACACGGAACCTGTCTCGAAGTGGGCTTGGATACGCCATCCATCTGCCATAAGAATCTCTACAAAGCGGTCCACGTGAGAGGGCCGGACAAGCAGGTCAGCGTCGGAGCTGTACCTGCCCTTGCGGTAAATTTCCTGGGAGAAAGCGTAGCCTTTGACATGCAGAATATCGATGGAGTGCATGTCGGCAATCCGCTGGAAGTAGGCGTGCGCAAGCCGAATCCGTGCCGCGAGCGGAGTAGTCTGCGGCTCCGGGGTATTGGGTGAGTGAGCGGTCACAATAGCCTTTCGGTGCACATGTATACCAGATAAGTATAAGGCGGGACGGGCAGAAAATACTGCCCATCCCGCCCTAAGTCGCTCCCTATGGTTTAGGGCGCTTATTACGTTGTTACTTCTTGGTCGAGGACTTCTTTGACGACTTCTTGTCGCCTTCCTTGCCGTAACCGTAGTAGGTTGCATAACCAACGTAGGCGCTTGCGTAACCGAAGCCGTAGTAGGAGTTACCCAGACCCTTACGGGGTGCACGGTTCAGAACCATGCCGAGGAGGTTCGCGTTGACCTTCTTCAGGATGTTGGAAGCTTCAGTCATCTGCTCACGGTGGCTTCGGCCGATAGAACCAACGAGAATCACGCCATCCACGGAGTGGGAGAGCAGCGAAGCGTCGGTCACGGGCAGCAACGGCGGAACGTCGACGACCACGATGAATTCTTCGGAGAGCTCGTTAATCAGCTGGCGCATCTTATCCGAGCCCAGAAGTTCGGAGGGGTTCGGGGGGATACGGCCTGCAGGCAGGATGAAGAGGTTAGATTCGCCTACCTGGTGGACGGCGTTAGCAATCTCAACCTGGCCGGCCAGAACCTGGGTCAGACCGACCTTAGCGTCGAGCTTCAGCTTCTTAGCCACGGTCGGGCGGCGCAGGTCGGCGTCAATGAGGATGACAGGCGAACCAGCGTCAGCCATTGCGCGAGCCAGCGACAGCGACACGGTCGACTTACCTTCACCGGGCACTGCGGAGGTGACGATGAACGAACGCGGGGGAGTGTCAACATTCACGAAGCGCAGGTTGGTGCGCAGCTGACGGATGGACTCCTGAGCGATGTGGTCGTCGGTGCCACCCTTAACGATGTTGTCTTCGTTCAGGTCGTCACTGACGGGCAGAACACCCAGGATGCTTGCGCCGGTTGCCTTGGTAGCGTCGTCACGGGTACGGATGCGCTGATCCAGTGCACGGCGCAGGAAGATTGCAGCGTAGACCAGAACCAAACCAGTGCCAGCACCGATAAGGGTGTTCTGCTCGTAGTTCGGAGCCACCAGCGGGGGGTTCACGCTTGCGTTATTCAGCGGAATCACGCGAACGGTGTTGCCACCAGTGGGAGAAGCAGCAGTACTGTCGCCATTTACCAGAGCCTGAGCGTTACCGGGGTTCTGCTCAATTTCCTTGATGTAGTCGGCAGTAGCCTGCAGTGCGCCGTTAGCGAGTAGCTGTGCGTTCTTCGGGGAAGAAGCCTTAGCGCTCACGGTAATCAGTGCAGCGTTTTCGCCGGCAGCTGCGGTGATGCTAGAACGAATCTGACCGGTGGTCAGAGACAGTTCGGGGGTGTTCTGCTTAATCTTCTGTGCCACGGCCTCAGAGGAGACGATAGCTGCGTAGGAGCGAGCACGCTCCTTAGCAGCCGTAGAGCCCGAGAGAACATCCACCGTACCGGACTCGCCCACGGTCACGTAGCCCGAGGACGATGCAGCGTAGACCTTCGGCTGGAGAGAAGCATAGCCGAAGCCCGCTGCGGCACCGACAACGATGCCAATGATCAGCAACCAGAGGTTAGCCCTCGTGGTGCGGAAAAATTCCAAAATGGTCATGGTAGTGAGAATACTCCAGAAAGTTTGAGTTAGTGTACCTGCAACGTGGAGTGTTGCTACAGGCGGTGAAGGGATACGAAAATCCCCTGGTGTTTATTAGCGGAGCAATCCGAGCAGGTAGCTACCGTAACCGCTCTTGACGAGGGGGGTAGCGATGTCGCGCAACTGCTCATCGGAGAGCCAACCATGGCGCCACGCAATTTCCTCCGGGCAACCAACTGACAGGCCCTGACGGCTCTGAACAGTGCGGATGAAGTTAGTGGCATCAGCGAGTGAATCAAAGGTTCCGGTATCGAGCCACGCGGTACCGCGAGGCAGAACCTCAACCTTCAGTTTACCCTGTTCCAGGTAGACGCGGTTGAGGTCAGTGATTTCCAACTCACCGCGCGGGGAAGGCTTAATCTGACGTGCATACTCTACAACCTTCGAGTCGTAGAAGTACAGACCCGGAATAGCGTAGTCGCTCTTGGGGTTCTCGGGCTTCTCTTCAATGGACAATGCGTTGAAGTTCTCATCGAACTCCACCACACCGTAAGCGCGAGGATCAGCAACCTGGTAAGCGAAGACGGTCGCGCCGTCCTTCTGCTCGTAGGTGGCAAGCTGAGTGCCCAGACCGGGGCCGTAGAAGATATTGTCACCGAGCACGAGAGCTACGGGGTCATTACCAATAAAATCAGCACCCAGAATAAATGCCTGTGCCAGACCGTCCGGAGACGGCTGCACCTTGTATTCGAGATTAATACCGAAACGGGAACCGTCACCGAGCAGTCGCTGGAACTGCTCCTGATCGGTAGGGGTGGTAATAATCAAAATATCGCGGATACCCGCCAGCATGAGAGTGGACAGCGGGTAGTAAATCATCGGCTTGTCATAGACCGGAGTGAGCTGCTTGCTAATACCCTGAGTGATAGGGTGCAAACGGCTTCCGGTGCCGCCGGCAAGAATAATTCCCTTCATAACTTCTTATTGTGTCATGTTTATCTCTTTGTTGAGGCATAAAAATCGCTATTTAGGCAGGTAAAATATACCGTATGGCTCACATTCTTGTTACCGGCGGTGCCGGTTTTATTGGTTCGAACTTTGTTCACCACCTCATCGATAACACTGATCACACTATTACTGTGCTGGATAAGATGACCTACGCCGCAAATGCTGCGTCTTTGGAGGGTCTTCCTGAATCCCGCTTCAAGCTCGTCGTAGGCGACATCGCCGACCGCGAGCTGGCTGACGAACTGGTCGGCAAGGCAGACGCTGTCGTTCACTACGCTGCGGAATCGCACAACGACAACTCCCTGTCCAACCCCGAACCGTTCATCCACACTAACCTCATCGGTACTTTCAGCCTCCTGGAAGCAGTCCGTAAGCACGGCACTCGCTACCACCACATCTCCACCGACGAGGTCTTCGGCGACCTCGAGCTGGACGATCCGGCAAAGTTCACCGAAACCACTCCCTACAACCCCTCTTCCCCTTACTCCTCCACTAAGGCAGGCTCCGACCTGCTCGTGCGCGCATGGGTCCGCTCCTTCGGTATTGAAGCAACCATCTCTAACTGCTCCAACAACTACGGCCCCTACCAGCACATCGAGAAGTTCATTCCCCGCCAGATCACTAACATCCTCTCGGGCCTGACCCCGAAGCTGTACGGCGAGGGCCTGAACGTTCGTGACTGGATTCACGCATCCGACCACTCCTCTGCTGTGCTGCGCATCCTGGAGCAGGGTAAGATTGGCGAAACCTATCTCATCGGTGCGGACGGCGAGGAGAACAACATCACCGTTCTGCGCACCATCCTGCGACTGATGGGTAAGGACGAGAACGACTTCGAGCACGTGGTTGACCGCCCCGGTCACGACCTGCGCTACGCAATCGACGGTAGCCGCCTGCGTGCAGAGCTCGGCTGGGAGCCGAAGTTCACCGACTTCGAGTCCGGTCTTGCCGACACCATTAAGTGGTACACCGACAACCGCGGCTGGTGGGAGCCCCTGAAGGCTGAGGTTGAGGCGAAGTACGCAAAGGCTGGCCAGTAATGACCAAGGAATTGAAGGTTACTGAAACCGAGATTCCCGGCCTGCTCATCATTGATCTGCCGGTTCACGGCGATAACCGCGGCTGGTTCAAGGAAAATTGGCAGCGCGAGAAGATGGTCGCAGCCGGTCTGCCCGACTTCAACCCGGTGCAGAACAACATTTCGTTCAACGCTTCGGTGGGTACCACCCGCGGTATCCACGCCGAGCCCTGGGACAAGTACGTGTCGGTTGCGACCGGCCGCATCTTCGGCGCATGGGTTGACCTGCGTGCCGGCGAGTCCTTCGGCAAGGTCGTCACCGTTGAGCTGGGCCCGGACACCGCAATCTTCGTGCCCCGCGGCGTGGGCAACTCCTTCCAGACCCTGGAAGAGAACACCGCCTACACCTACCTGGTGAACGACCACTGGTCGGCGGATGCAGTATCCGGCTACAGCTTCCTGAACCTTGCCGATGAGACCGTCGCAATCGACTGGCCTATCGACCTGGCGAAGGCTGAGCTCTCCGAGAAGGACCGTAACCACCCGCGTCTGAACGAGATCAAGCCCCTGGAAGCCGACCCGATCCTGATTATTGGCGCGGGCGGTCAGCTCGGCACCGAGCTGGTTCGCCAGCTCACCGAGCAGAACGTACCCTTCCTGGCTGTGGATCGTGACCGCCTCGACCTGGGCAAGCCCGAGCAGTGGCGCGACGCATTCCGCTGGCGCTCCTTCCGCGCGGTCATCAACGCTGCAGCGTACACCGCAGTGGATCAGGCAGAGACCCCCGAGGGTCGCCGCGACGCCTGGGCGGCTAACGCTCTGGGCGTGAGCGCTCTTACCTCCATCTGCGAAGAAGCTAACCTGCCGCTGGTTCACGTATCCACCGACTACGTCTTTGACGGTTCCCTGCCCCTGGGCGAGGAATACCCGGAGGATCACCCCCTGGCACCGCTGAGCGTCTACGGCGCATCCAAGGCTGCCGGTGAGGTTGCCGCCGCCGCATGGCGTAAGCACTACACCCTGCGCACCAGCTGGGTTGTTGGCGCCGGCAAGAACTTTGTGGGCACCATGGCATCCCTGGCTGAGCGCGGCATCGACCCGTCCGTGGTCGCCGACCAGTGGGGTCGCCCGACCTTCACCCAGGACCTGGCAGCAGCTGCCCTGCACCTGCTCTTCTCCGGCGCTGAATACGGCACCTACAACGTGTCGAACACCGGTGAAGTCATCAACTGGGCACAGTTTGCTCGTGCAGTGTACGAAGGTACCGGCCATGACCCGGCACGAGTCAGCGACACCACCACCGAGGAATACTTCGCCAACGCTGAGCTCTTCGCTCACCGTCCGACGAACTCGGCAATGGACCTGTCCAAGCTGATTGCTGCAGGCTTCACCCCGCGCAATCACCGCGAGGCGCTCGCCGCCTACCTTGCAGAAATGGGTTCCTAATCCTCTAGGATTTGGTCCTATATCTGCTGATAACAGCATAAAAGGCGTGAAAAGCGCCATATCACAGGTTCCCGGCCCTTGAAGAAGAGCCGGGAACCTGTACAATATTGTCTTGGCCAAGGCGGTGGAATACACGAAACGTGTAGGTCCGTAACTGACGGTGGCTGGTTGGAAAGAGATTTCTGGCGCCAGTCCCTATTCCACTTGGCGCATCACTTCTAACCAAGAAAGGATGGACGACTCATGTCAGATACCATCAAAATTTCAGCTACCGTACGTAGCGACTTCGGCAAGGGCTACGCGCGCCGCATCCGCATGGCAGGCGACATCCCCGCCGTCATCTACGGCCACGGCGAAGAGCCCAAGCACGTAGTACTCCCCGGCCACGCAACCACCCTGGCTGCCCGCGTCCCCAACGCTATCCTCGACCTCGACATCGAAGGTGAATCACACCTCGCAATGATCAAGGACATCCAGCGTCACGCAATCCGCCCCGAACTGCAGCACATCGACCTGCTGACCGTTAAGCGCGGCGAGCGCGTTGAGATCGAGGTTCCTGTACACGTTGAAGGCGAGCCCGCTGTTGGCGCCGTTGCTAACCAGGAAGAAACCGTTCTTCTGGTTGAAGCTGACGCACTGAAGGCACCCGAAGCTTTGACCGTGAGCATCGAAGGCCGCGAAGCTGGCGCTCACGTTCTGGCATCAGATGTTGAACTGCCCTCAGGCGTAACCCTGGTTGCAGACGCTGAACTGCTGATCGTTAACGTTTCTGAGCCCGAGGAACTCGACGTTCCCGAGCCCGGTGAAGAAGGCGAAAACGCACCCGAGGGTGACATCGTTGAAGCTTCCGAGGAATCAGATTAGGCTGGCGAAGCTCACGACTCAGATAACTCAAAGCACTAAGACCGCGCCCTGCGCCTAGCGCAACAGTGATCTGTGGATGGCCCGCCGCTACCTCTCTTCTGAGGTGGTAGCGGGCCATACTCATAGAATGGTGTAGTCCATGAATTTTCTAAAAAACCTTTTACAGCGCCGTGGAAAGGGCGAAGATATGTCTGATGCGTGGCTCATTGTTGGTCTGGGGAACCCGGGCCCGGAGTACGAGAAAACCCGCCACAATATTGGTCAGATGGTTCTGGACGAGCTCGCCAAGGAAGTTGGCGGCAGCTTCAAGAAGCATTCCAAGGCCTCCGCGGTTGTGGTGGAGGGGCGCCTCGGTTTTGGTGGCCCCAAGGTCATCCTCATGAAGTCTCTCGGCTACATGAACACCTCCGGCGGCCCGGTCAGCGCCGTCGCCAAGTTCTACGGTATCGACCCCGACCATATCATTGTTGTGCACGATGAACTCGATATCCCCTTCGACACCATTAAGCTCAAGATTGGTGGGGGAGAGGGCGGTCATAACGGTCTGCGCGATATCACCAAGGCACTGGGCACCAAGGACTACTACCGTGTGCGCACCGGCATCGGTCGACCTCCCGGACGCATGGACACCGCAGACTTCGTGCTCAAGCCCTTCAGCAGCACCGAAGCGAAAGACCTGCCCTTCCTCATCTCGAACGCCGCTGATGCCACCATGATGCTCGTGAAGGAAGGCCTGCTGGCAACCCAGCAGCGCTACCACGGCGCAGGCTCCTAGCACATGACCCGTGCCGGGCAAGCACTGAACCGGGGCAACGCATGATTCGGGTCGAGGTGTGAACTAGGCTCTACCTAACTATGCAAGAGCCCGGTGAGGGAATAAGCTAGAAAAGAATGACGTTATACGCTCCACGACGGGAAAATACCCGACCCGTGGAGCGTATGAGCGAGAGAAGAAGGTACCCGTGGCTGAATACTCCACCCCCGCCAACACCCCGCTGAGCGACGACATCGTACGCCAGCTTCGCCAGGACTTCCCGATCCTCAACACCGAGGTCAACGGGCATCCCTTGGTTTACCTGGATTCGGGGGCGACCAGCCAGAAACCCCTTCAGGTGCTCGACGCAGAACGCGACTTCTACCTGCACGCTAACTCTGCTGTACACCGTGGCGCACACACCCTCGCGGTTGAGGCAACCGACCTGTTCGAGGACGCGCGCATCACCGTTGCGAACTTCGTTGGCGCCACTGATGAAGAGCTCGTGTGGACCTCTAATGCAACCGAGGCGCTGAACCTGGTCGCCTACTCCATTGGCAACGCCTCTCAGGGTATCGGCGGTCCGGCTGCTGAGCGTTTCGCACTGGGCCCTGGCGACGAAATTGTCACCACCGAGATTGAGCACCACGCGAACCTCATTCCCTGGCAGATTCTTGCTCAGCGAACCGGCGCAACCCTGCGCCACATCCCCTCCACCGAGGACGGTCAGCTCGACTACGAGGCAGCCGAGGGCATCATCAACGAGAAGACCCGCATCGTGGCGTTCACCCACGTCTCGAACGTGACTGGCGCAATTACTGATGTGCCCCGCATGGTTGCTATGGCTCGTAAGCACGGCGCAATCGTTGTACTGGACGCCTGCCAGTCCGTGCCGCACATGCCCGTAGACTTCCACGCCCTGGACGTCGACTTTGCGGCGTTCTCCGGCCACAAGATGCTGGCACCCACCGGTATCGGTGCCCTCTACGGCCGTGCGGAACTGCTTGAGGCTCTGCCACCCTTCCTGACCGGTGGCTCCATGATTACCCGCGTGGGTCTGCAGGACGCCGAGTACATGCCCGCCCCCATTAAGTTTGAGGCGGGTACCCAGCGCGTCTCCCAGGCGGTAGCTTTCGCCGCCGCTGTGCGCTACCTGCAGCACCTGGGTATGGAGAATGTTGAGGCCTGGGAGCACGAACTGGGCGCTCGCCTGGTTGAGGGTGTTCAGAAGATTGAAGGCGTGCGTCTGCTCGGCCCCGCCGACCCCTCCAAGCGTGCTGGCTTGGTAGCCCTCGCAATCGACGGCGTGCACCCGCACGATGTGGGGCAGCTGCTCGATACTCGGGGCATCGCCGTGCGCGTGGGCCACCACTGCGCCCAGCCGTTGCACCGCTGTGCCGGCGTGACTGCCTCGACCCGTGCATCCACCTACATCTACAACACCACCGAAGACGTGGACGCTTTCCTGAAGGCACTCGCCGAGGTACGCCCCTACTTCGGTTTTTAACGCAGACGCGTTAGAAGCTAACGCCCCAATTTTTCAGACATACCAACTGACGGAAGAAGATCACCGTGTCTCTTGAATCCCTGTACCAGGAAATTATTCTGGAGCATTCTAAGCAGCGCAGCGGCGAGCACCTCGTAGAGGTACCCGCCGGCCATGCAAGCGCCGATAACCACCAGTACAACCCCACCTGCGGCGACGAAATCAACCTGCGCGTGGTGCTCTCTGACGAGCTGAAGGACGGCGAGAAGACTATCGAGTCGATCTCCTGGGAAGGCGACGGTTGCTCCATCTCCATGGCTGCCGCCTCCGTGCTCTCTGAAATGGCTCCCGGCATGACCACCTCTGAGCTGCAGAGCCACGTGGATGCGTTCCGCGAGATGCTGCGCTCGCGCGGTAAGGTGACCCTGGACGAAGAGGAGTATGGCGATATGGCGGCTTTCTCCGGCGTTTCGAAGTTCATGGCGCGCGTGAAGTGTGCGATGCTTTCGTGGGTTGCGGTTGAGGAAGCTACTAAGGAAGCAGCCGCGAAGAACTAATTTTTTGCTGAGAGGGTAGGTTGGAATGTTCGGTAAGTAGCCAATATTTGAACGCCAATCGAAAATATCGAATGGAGCCATCGACAATATATTGCATGTAAGTGTAATGTTTTTCGATGAACTTTTCGTGGTGAGTACCGAACGAGACTCGATCCGAGAATCTACTCCCTATTCTTTCTTGCTATAAGATTTCTTTGATTTAAAACAATATGATGAAAATATGAGGCGGATACTACACTGTATCCGCCTCATATTTATATCTTTTCCTTTTTCCTCTAAAAAAGTGACTGGTAAAATAAAAGGACGAAGGGCGCCCAACCAGCACCCTCGAGAAACTCTTTTCGGACCCGCGCACTCTGAGGTGACAGCGAGAAGAAATAGGACAATAGTAGAAGATATTTTCTCGATATTGCATATTCTTCACTTATTCTTAGGCTCTCGCCCTAGACAGCGGATATGTTTCTCACCCTCCGGTACTTCAACCACACCGGAATACCCATCGCCGCTACCAACCACAAGGAAGCCCCATGATTATTGGCTACGCCGCAGGCGCCTACGACCTTTTCCACTACGGCCACCTCGAGATTCTCCGCAAGGCTAAGGAAAACTGCGACTACCTTATTGCAGGCGTCGTGCACGATGATGTTCTGGAAGTGACCAAGGGCCGCCGCCCCGTCATCCCCATTGAAGAGCGGGCCGCCATCGTCAGCCACATCGACTACGTGGACGAAGTGCACGTCGAAACCACCCCCGACAAGCTCGAAACCTGGAAGCAGAAGCCCTTCAACGTCTTCTTCAAGGGCGACGACTGGAAGGGCACCGAAAAGGGCAACGCCCTCGAAGCACGCTTCGCAGAGGTCGGCGTGGAAGTACACTACTTCCCCTACACCGAGCACACCTCCAGCACCAAGCTGCGCAAGGTCGTTGACCTGCTCGAAGCAGAGCACGACCTGCGCGTAGAGATGCGCCGCTTCGCCGAACTGCTCGGTGAGCGTGAGTACTCCGAGGCGATTGTTGCTTCCTAAGGCTGTCGCCTCCTAATGCGCATACGTCCTTATCAGGGCTCTAGAGCTCGTAGAGACCCATAAAGAACAGAGGATCCCCGCCGTAATTACTTACGACGGGGATCCTCTGTATCTTGGCGTATCTAGCCGTATATCAACTACACCTCAAAGGTGAGCGTATATAGGCTTTAGCGCTGTGCCAGCCACTTCTCAGCGGAGGTGCCCAGAACCTTCAGCACACGGCCAACCTGCGGCTCAGCAGCGGCAGCAATCTTCTTGCCCACCAGCGGGATGGAGCAGGAAACCTCGCCGTTGACGTCCAGGCGGGTCTGCTCGCCCTCGGGAATCAGGTGCTGGGTAGCCTGAGCGGACACGGGCACGCCGTTAACCTTCACCTCGGTAGAGACGGTGCGTGCACCATCAGCTGCCGGTGCGCTCACGGTGTCCACCTGAGTCATGGAGACACCGCTACCGACGAACTTACGGGCGATGTCCGGCACACGCTCAGCGGGCACGGTGCGCTCCGTGGTTGCGGTGAACTCTGCGGAGGTGTCACCGGAAACGGAGAAGCTGCCGAACTCAACGCCAACCTCGGAGCAGACGAAGCGTGCGAAGTCCTCGCTGGAGAACGCCTCGATAACCTGCTCAACGCTTGCGTTGATAACGGTCGATTCCTGAACTGCCATAATTGTTCCTTTCGTAGTGCGCGAAAACCCCGCGCATTATCCCTTACTAAGGATACGGGGCGCGGGGTTTCGCAACCAATGTAAAGACGCGAATCCACCTGAGAATATGCCGTGAACAAGGGAAAACATCCACAACCTCTCACAGGGTGGTTGGAGGATTCGCATGCCGGTCTAAAAATGTGGGAAGCACCCGGCAAGGGCACCTCCCACACCGCATCACAAGGATACTGAGCTTAGAAAGATAAAAAACCTTAGGCGCTGGGAGCCATCGCGTCGATGCGAGCCATCTCAGTCTTACCCGCACGGTGTGCGCGAGCGGCCTGCTTCAGACGACCCCAGAAGGAGTCCTTACGGTGGGTCTTGCCAGCAAGCAGATCCTGCAGTTCCTCGCCCAGCTGTGCGGCAGAAATCTCCGGAGTGGAGACGTACGGCTCAGCGGTGCGGAACAGGGAGGGGTTCGCCAGAGCAAGATCCAGCTTAGCGAAGAGGTCTTCGCGGCTCTCAACAACAACAGCGTGGCCGCGCTTCTCCATCAGAGCGGTGAAGGGGACCTGGTGGTTATCAACGACCTCGTCGAACTCTGCGCGGCGCGGAACAGCCAGGGGCAGAGCACCGGTGCGGCGTGCATCCTGGATGGAACCGGGGCCGCCCTGAACCAGCACTACGCGCGCGGTTGCGTAGTAGTCCAGCAGTTCGGAGGCGGGAAGAAGCTTGAGGTTGTCTGCGTGCTTAATGGGCGCAGTGTGACCATGCTGCACGAGGCAGGTGACCTTGGGGTGAGCCTCAAGATAAGCCTCAACCCAACGCAGAAGACGATCAAAAGTGTGAACGTCGGTGCCGAGGGACACCACCAAATCGTAAGTCTTGGTAGGAATACGAACGGGCGCGACGGCAGGGGTAAATACGGGCAGGTCGAACTTGGAAGTATCAACGCTGACGCGGGGGAAGTTCTGAATAGACATCGCCTATTCCTCTCTATGTATTTATCGGTAGTAACCCCGTATACCTGACGCAAAAAATCCGGAGGGCATCATTGGTATACGCGGCGGCGTCGTGCCGGAGAAAATGGTGAGTAATCTCCGCATACGCTTCTCTGGCGAGTGGTTAGTTCGCTTGGATGGTGAGTCCACAGTGGAGCGCACGACTTATGCGTATCTGTATGTTTAATAAATACTATACCCTGAAAATAACGCCCCCAGCACACGCGAGGACGCTATTTTCAGGATAAATTCATCACTCTTAGAAAATGGGATGAATCACACGAGAATCAGGGAAATTCTTCTGCTGTTCCTCGCTCTGAACAATAATTCGATCAGCAAAGGTGTACAACATCTTGCCGGTCATCGTCGGCAGAGTCGGGCGGTCAAAACACTCAATATAAAGAGTCTTTACGCCAAAAAGTTTAGCCGCAACAAAGAAAGGAACAGCAACACCCGCACCCGCAGAAACAACCGCATCCGGACGTTCCTTCGGGAAAATACGAAATGCCAAGAACAGATTACGAATAGCGTTCTTAATATTTCGGGTGGTCGGGTAATACGCCCAATAGGTCTTCTCATCAGCGAGAGAAGATTCAACATCGGGCTGCTTAAAGCTAACCCACACGCGGTCATAATCCTGCCACGCAGCAGAAGTAGCCGTCAGATGCTTCAAGTGTCCGCCACTGCTAGAAACCAGCAGAAGCTTCTTCGGTGCCTGAGAGGAAGTTGCCTCAGTCATAGTGTTCTCCTAAAGCCCCAATACAAGAGAAAAATAAGAAGAGAAGATAAGGGTGAGCTGGTGGGCCGACAACGCCTGCATCAGCAGATCCGCCTCAACAGGCGTTACCGCACCCCACGCTCAAGGACGGAAGGACGAACCCGCACAGAGGCGAGGCATCCATCAACAGAACCCCGATTACTCGCGATCCAGGAACACAGCCAGAGCGTTCACGCCCTCAAGCTGATCCAGCTGAGCGAAAAGCTCACGAACCTGCTGCAGAGAAGTAGCTGCAGTCACCGGAACCAGAGCCACGCCGCCAGCCTGAACGAAACGCAGCTGGGTCGACAGGGGAGTAGCGGTGCTCAGGCTAATCACCAGAGGAGTCTCGCTCTTCTCAACCAGCGACTCGGGAGTGTGGCGGGTCAGGGCGTCACGGACCGAAGCGTAATCGGTGAAATGTGCGTACTCGGTGGGCAGAACGCGCTGCAGCATCTGGTACAGGTGCTCAACACCGCGGTCAGTACCGGGCAGAATGACAATGCCGGAAGCACCAGCACTCTTCACATCGCCATCGGGAGCACCCATGGTGCGCAGCAGCATGAACGCGTCATTCGCCTCAGAAGAGGAACCCAGCTCGTGAACAGGGATGCCAGCATCTTCCAGACGGTCAGCGTAACCAACGTGACGCATGGTTCGGTCACGACCGTAAGCCAGCACAGCACCAATCAGCAGACCGGCAACAGCACCAACAATAGCCATCTTCACCGGGCCAAGAGCCGAGGAAGAAGAAGGAACCTGAGCCTCGCTCATCACACGGCCACCGGTAGTAGAAGTCAGCTGAATCTGAGCGCGACGCTCCTGCAGCTGAGAAAGCAGACCCGCACGGCCATTATCACCCTCGAGGGCAGAAATCTGCTCATCAATCTGGTGCAGAGCGGAATCAACGCTGCTCTTTAGAGACTCGGAACGAACCTGCAGGTACGCGTTTGCCATAGCGTTAGCGTAACGTGCAGCATCCGTGCCGTTGGGACGGGTTACCTCAACATCCAGCACAGCAGTCTGGGAGGTGCCGGTCACCTTGACGGAGCTCATCAGGCGGCTGGTCAGCTGAGCCTCAGAGAGGGTATCGCCGTTAGCAATCAGAGACTTCGCGGCGTTCTGCGCAACCTCACGAGAGGAAGCAACACGAGACTCGGTCGCAATATCCACCTTCGCGGAGTTAGCGCTACCGGTACCGGCGGGATCAACCACCAGCGGGTAAACAACCAGCGAAGCCTTAGAAGTGTACTTGCTATTGGTCATGTAGCCGTAGACGGCACCCGCCACAGCGAAAACCACGACTGACAGCAGAATTAGCAGAGGGTGTCGGAAAATGCGACGTACCTGGCTGCCAAGGGTAACCGAGGAGGAATGAGAGGTGTTATCCATGAGGACATCCTAGAGGAAGAGAAACGGACACTATATATCGGAGAAAAACGTAGAAGAAGCGGAAGGCTAAGACTTCGCGCGGCGGGCGGAAAGGAAACGCTCAATACCGAGAGCCTTACGGAATCGGTACAGTACCGCACCGTACACCGGCACCAGTAGCACCACGTACACGATGACGCCCAATACGCTCTGACCCAAGAAAGTCAAAGACACCAGAGCACACGCCGTCGGAACAGCCGCACCCAAGAAGAGCGAAGGAGCCATCTCACGGACCGAAGCGCGAATACCCACCAAACGGAACACCTGGTAGCTCGCCAGGAAGGTATCAATCAGCAGAGCCGATGCCCACGCCGTCACCGCACCGTACAGGCCCCAGACCGGAACCAAGGTGAAGTTCAAAGTCACAGCCACCACCAGCGAGGAGAGCTTGTTCAACAGCTGCCAGCGACTCTTACCGCTCATCAGCAGAACAGACTGCACACCACCGGCACTCATCGACAGCATCGCCGCCGGGCAAATCACCCAGAGAATACCGGCGCCAGCCTCAAAACCCTTACCGAAGAAGCCCAGAAGAACCGGACCAAAGAACGCCAAGGAGAGGTAGAACGGCCAAGACAGAGCAGTCAACACGCGAGTAGTCGATAGGAAAATCTCTCGAGCACGATCGAGCTGACGAGTCGCCAACGCCGCACTAATCGACGGGCCGGTCACCACACGTCCGGTGTGCTCAATCATGGCACCCACACGAACACAACGGTTCACAGCACCATAGACACCACCTGCAGCAGCACCTAAGAACGCCGTCACCACCAGCACGTCAATCCACTCCAGAATCGTTTCCACAACGGTTGCGACACCGCGTGCAGAGCTGAAACCCCAGAACGAACGGAACGTCTCAGTCGGAGAATCCTCAGAAGGAAGAACCTCCACATGCTCCTCGTTGGGGAACGCCCGCTCCAAAAGCCACAAAGCAACCACCGCAGTAATTGCCACCGGAACAGTCCATGCATACACCAGATCCATGAGCTGGCCCGAGAACAGAACCACCAAACCCACAGCCGCAAAACGCAGAGTAGGAAGCAGAACATTCTGCAAGACCGTAAAAGTCACCACACGATGCAGACCGCGTAGTGCGCCGAAGAACACCGTCATCAGCGCCGCCACCAGCACGAAAGCCGAGCTAACACGCATCGCAGCCTGATACTCGGGAGCCATCGGCGCAATCTCGGTGTAGACGTAAACACCCACCACCAGAAGCACCGAAGTCACCAACGAAGGAATCAGTCCGTAACGGATCAGCTGCGGCAACACACCGTAACGTCCCAGTGCCCGCTGAGCGCTCATCGTACGAACCAAACCAGTATCCGCGCCGAAGGTCACCAGCGAAATCGCAATCGCGAACAACGCCATCAGACGGAAAAACTCGCCCGAACCCTCAGCACCAATACCGTTCGACACCACCATCGTGGTCACGAACGCGATACCCGCACCGTACATCACGCACAGAGAAGCAAGAGAGCCGCTCTTTGCGAGGCTGGGCTGCTTACCCTTAGCGGGAGCCTTCTTCGCCGGTACATCCTTCGCTGATGCGCTATCGGTTTTGGCCACTGCTACAGAAGAATCCGTCTTCTCGCGCTGAACCTTATCGGCAGACTCAGCAGTAGAGGGGGCTATCCGTCGGGAACCGGGCAGATGAGCACCCGTTACAGCGCTCGCCGCTGAAGAACCCGTAGCCGAAGTACCTGCCTCCAAAGAATCGGGCAACGATTCC
Organism: Rothia sp. 27098_8_27; assembly: GCF_041432805.1. Lineage (NCBI taxonomy): Bacteria > Bacillati > Actinomycetota > Actinomycetes > Micrococcales > Micrococcaceae > Rothia > Rothia sp. 27098_8_27. The sequence goes on from NZ_JAPWAJ010000002.1 coordinate 138,359, forward strand.
TCGGATGCAAAGCCTCGAGCCGGAGGCACAATCGACAGCGCTGTGGTTGCAGGAAAACGACCGGAACGGATGTCATCCACCGTCGGAGCAAACTCATCGGCAGAAGACTCTGCCTCTGAATCAGCCTGCTCCACTACCGGCTCCACGTACTCGCCGCTCTCACGCAGGCGTGCACGGCGGCTAGGGTGACCACCCGTCGAATACACATCATCGAAAGATGAAACCGCAGAAGTATCTAAACCACGAGGGGACTGATTCTTCGTCATAGCCCCTCACCATCCCGAATGGAACGAATACACGCCATCGACGCGAGCATCAGAATGGTCAGCTGAGCGATATCGAAGCTGTAGAAGATGAAGACAATGCAACATGCCACCGGCACACTATGCAGCCAGTACCCGGATGCGGTCTTCACTCGTGCACCGCTTGCCACAGTGCACACCATGAAGAGTGCGAACAGGGCAAGACCCACGAAACCGAAGCAAAACATCAGAGTCCACAGGTAACCCTGGGTACCCATTGACACGCCAATGCTCGGTTCCATACGTGGGGTGCCATAACCAATAATCGGGGACTCCAAGGTCGCGTTCCAAGTAGCGCGGTAGAGCGCCGCACGACCACCGGTGGAGTCCGAGTAGTCCTGACGACCCAGGATATTATCCACGGTGCCTGACGCAAAGAGTGCCACAACCACAGCCGCAATTGCCGCAACACCCATACCCACAGCACGCCAATTAGCTGCCAGGAACTGACGCAGCAACACGTACGCTGCGCTGATACCCAGACCAATGAACATACCGCGGTTACTGGTCGCAATTGCCGGCACGGTAGAAAGCGCCATGCCGGTCAGCAACGCAATACGCAACCAGATGGAACGCAGACGCAGCAAGCACGCCAGCATCACCGGGGTGAGCAGAGTGTACGCCAGACCCCAACTATTCGCGTAAGGGAACGGCGCGGAGGGGCGAATATACGCCTCAGGCGCACCCCAAGGACGCTGAACCTCCGCCAGGGGAGGAAGCATGTAGTCGCGCACCAGAGGGTTCTGCATAAAGCCAGAAGGCATGATGAAGCTCATCGGGGTACGCAGACGGAACTCGGGGAAGAGAACGCCGCCGTAACCCAGAACAATGAGGGTCACCCACAGAGTCGCCAGACCGCCCAGCAGCCTATTGACGCTAATAGAGGAGCGCGCGTTGTAGTAGTACAGGGCGTAAATGCCGGCACTGAGAATATTCACAAAGCGCAGACCCCAACCAATAATGTCGGTGGAACGAGTCAGAGCAAGTGCCGCAACAACAACCCACACGCAGAATGCGCCCCACACCCACAGGGAACCGGGAACACGCACATTACCTCGAATAATGAGGTAAAAAAGCATGATCGCTGCCAGTACCAGCGGTGCAATCTGAAGCACACCCAGAGCCCACAGCGCCGGGAAGCCGTACAGCAACGCCAGCAGAGGCCAGGCGGGGAGCTTCTTCTGCGCCGTAGATACCGGGCGGATGCGCGCGCGGGCGCGCAGAATACCGCTCGGGGGCGTACTAGCCGACCCGGCGGAATCCTTCAGCGCCACAGGCGAAGTGCCCGGAGGGGAAAGAACGGAAGAAGAAACCATGTCTGTGCGATACCTGGTTAGAGACCTCGACCGGTCTTCTGGACGAGATCAAGAAGAGTAGCGGGCTTAATAACGCCGGTGGATACAACATACGCCGCCCAAGCACGAAGCTGCTTGGGGTCGCGGCGCAGGGCCGCGCGAGCGTAGGCACGCGCCTCCTTGTTGTTACCCAGCGATGCCTGAGCGTACGCAATCTGACCGGCAATACGTGCCAGGCCCTTGGGATCCTGCTCAAATTCGGGGAACTTACGCAGAATGTAGCTGAGGCCGTCAACCATGGACTGCCACTTGCCGGAGAAGAAGGAGGGGCGGTCCCAGAGCACCAGAATCAGCGGCTCGGGTACGCTCAGTACATCGCCGTGGCGGGTTGCGCGCAGCAACAGGTCGTAGTCTTCACCGTAGGCGGCGGGCAGCTCCTCATCGACCAGACCGATGCGGGCGGGCTGACCGTCAACGCCGAGCAGGTCCTCGCGGGAGTACAGCATGGCGGAGGGGTGAATCTCGGTGATACGCGAACGCAGGAAGTCTGCGAAGGTTGCGCGCTCGGGTGCCAGGCGCACGATGTCCTGACCGCCGGAGCGGACGGTAATACCCGAAGAGATAGCGGCTGCCTCGGGGTTTTCGCGCCAGAGAGCGACCTGCTGGGTGAGCTTGGAAGGCATCCAGTAGTCGTCGTCATCGCAGAAACCAATCATCTCACCGCTGGAGGCGATGATGCCGCTATTGCGGCCGCCCGCCAGACCGCCGGAACGGGTGTTGGAGACAATCTTCAGGGCACGGTTTTCGCCGACCTCAATGTCCTCGAGACGGTCGGGCTCAACACGGTCAAAGACGACAACAACTTCAACGAAACCGCGGTAGCTCTGCTCAAGGATAGAGCGGACAGCCACGCGCAGCAGCTCGGGGCGCTTGCCGTTGGTCGCGATAACGGCGGAAACAGCAGGGTTGCGAGAGGTGAAGTGCATCATTGGGATTCTCCTTACTCAGCGGGGGTCGCGAGGCTAACGTACTTGCGACGCATGGACAGCAGGACGGTTGCGGCATTAGCCAGCAGAAGCAGCGCGTAGACGATGACGAATACGGGGCCGAAGCCAACAAAAATGTAGATCCAGCAGAGGGTGCCAGCGTCCATGTGCAGGTTGATGAAGGAGCGCAGGGGGCCACCGGTGGGCGGTGCTGCGGTCTTGCGGTTGTTGCGCAGCTGTTCAGCCAGAATCTGGCTCATGAAGTGACCGGCGGTCAGAGCGGTGAAAATCATGGGCATCGCAATGATCCAGCCGTTGAAAGCGCTAGATCCGGTGAAGGAGTAGTGTGCCGGGTACAGCAGGAAGGAGAGCAGGGTTGCCATGTGCACCGAGGGCACACGGATGGAGTCGACCACGTGGTCGAGCCACTCACCGGCGGGGGAGGACGCACCGGTCACGCGAGCAACCTGGCCGTCAGCAGAGTCCAGGCCGTAACCGAGGGCGAAGAGTAGTGCAACGCAGATACCTACACCAACGCTGGGCGGGCAGGTAATCAGAACGATGAGGCCTGCCGCGGAACATGCAGCGGAAATTGCGGTGACGCCGTTGGGGGTGATGCCCAGAGCAACAGCTGCCGCAGCGAAGTAGCGTGCTACTCGGCGGTTGACCCAGCGGGTGTAGGCGGGAACGCCAATGCCGGGCTTCTGCGCTGCCTCAAGGGAGCGCAGGGTGTGGGAGAACTTCGCGGCAAATCCCGATGCGGGCGCGGAGTTCGGGGCGTGAGGTGCCTCAGAGGTGGACATGCACATTCCTTTTTAATCGGTGAGAGGAGTGAAGGAGAGTGAATTACTCCCTTTCGGGGTGGTTGCGAGAAAGTCCGGAAGTCCCGCGCGCGAAAAAAGAGGTGGTTGGTCCCTTTTTTCACATACACCACTATATAGATATTTTACAACGAGATAAAGTGCGACAGGGTGCGTGTGGTCAGGGTCAACAATTGTGTCGTAAAAAGCCCCTGACAATGCGCTTTGGTGCAGATTTGCGGGATCCTTTGGGCAGATTTGGCGTGCTGTCAGGCGGGGTTATCGGCGCTTTGTTCCCTTGAATTGTGGATTTAGAAAACATTTCTGAACATTGTGCAGAGATGCACATAACAGAAGCACAAATAATGGGAATAAAAGATACAAAAAACACGGAAAAGTGGGGAGCGTACGCAAATGGGGTTTGATTTCCTGAATCATTCAGAAAATCAAACCCCATTTAGCTGAGATTGTCTAGAAGGTATTAGTTCCTTCGGGACTGCATCGGAACGCGGGTTCCGACTCCGTTATTGACGATGCGTCGCTCGCCCCGATCGGCTGCCGCGTTATTTGCATTGTTCGCATTGTTCGCGTTGTCGACCACGGGCTGCTCAGCCTCGTTTGCGGCGGGAGCCTCCGCCTCCTTGCCAGCTTCCTTCTCGGCGGGCTGCTCAGCAACCGGTGCCTTGGAGGTAGCTTGCAAATCGAAGCTCACATTCGGGCGAACGTTACGTCGGCTAATGCCCGGGTGAACCTCAATCGCGATGAGGTTCTCGCCAGCCTTCAGCTGAGAAGCCGGAACGGTGAAAGTTACCGGAGTCTTCTGAGCCTCAGCGGTATCTACCGAGCTGGAAGCTACCGTGCTATTCCACAGCTTGCCCCTGGTATCGAAGTTGGTACGACCAACTTCTTCACCGTTGACACCCACAGCAATAGCATCGTCCGCGTAGGTGGTCAGTACCAGGTCGCGGCTCGCCTGCTCACGAGTGAGCTGGATGGTGGTGTATGCGTAGATATTGTGACGGGTACGCACAAGCGGAACATTAACCGAGGTGTTGAGGTTACCGGTGCCGACACCAATCGGGGTCTTGCCGGTCTGCCATGCTTCCTGCGCGATATCTTCCAAGGTGAAGTGGAAGTTGTACTTCCAACCGTACTTACGGTTAGGAGCCTTGCTGGAGACCATGTACTTCCACTCGGACGCGTAGGGCAGAACAATCTGGTCCTTAGCGGCCTCGTCCTTAGGAGTTTCTTCCTTCGGGTCCTCGGGCTTGGGATCGGCAGGCTTAGGCTCCTCAACCTTCGGGTCCGGATCCTGGGCCTTCGGTGCCTCAGTAGTCGCTTCTGCACTCGGGGTAGCGCTTGCCGAAGCACTGGGGTCAGCGCTCGCGGTAGGATCAGCACTTGCCGTGGGGTCAGCGCTCGCGGTCGGATCAGCGGTAGGAGTCTCGGTTGCGGTCTCCGTGGGGGTAGGAGTCGGGCGAACCGGAGCTACCTGAACCGGAGTGGACGCAGAGTAGTTATCCGAGGTGTCCACAGCACGCACAAAGTAACGTGCGTTATCGGTGTGGTCAATCTCGAACTTCGTACCCGAAGTGCTTGCAATGACGCGGTCGTCACGCAGAATCTGGTAGCGGACACTACCGGTATCCTGCACAACATCCCAGGTTAGAACGTCCTTATCGTCCTTCAGCTCAACCTGCAGGTTCTGCGGGGTAGCCGGAGGAGTCACATCGCGAGCCTCAAAGCGCGCAAAACCAACGGTATCCTGAGTGCCGTGAACACCCAGCGAACGGTGGATATCGCCACCAACCCACAGGGTGCCCTTCGAATCAACGAAAGACTCCCAGATACCGAAGCCGTGGTCACCCTTAATAGCGGGGGAGAACTCCGGCAGCATCTTACCGCTGTCCTTATCGAACGCAGCAACCAGCTTGACCGAGTGAATCACGCTCGAACCGCCCACGGGGGCCTGCTTGTTACGCGAATCCTGGTAGAGGAAGTCGCCGCAGTGGCAGGCGCCGTAAATGGTGTTGCCGTGCAGATGCAGATCCTGGAAGTCTCCACCGTCGCGGGTAATCGCGGTGTAGGTGGGGCTCAGGGAGGCCTTATCGTAGCGAGAGATGAGGTGCTCAGTACCGCCCACCCAGACACCAGAACCGGCATCCTGAACGTCGAACTGGAAACCCCAGATCTTGGTTTCGTTGCGCAGGTCAGAGACATTAGCGCCGGCAGGAATCTCAGAATGCTGGTACGCCCACGGGCTGCCCTTCTGCAGGTGCTGAGTAATATCAGCCACGCGGTAGGCAAGGCCGCCGTTGAGCCAGGTGAAGTAACCGGCTACGTAAACGTGAGAGTTATCAGCGGAGGCACTAATACCGTTGACAGTACCGTTGAACACCTGGCGCCAGTTACGGTCTATACTCACAATACCGGGCACGCCGTTAGATGGTTCGCCCAGCTTAAAACGGGCAATATTGCGTGAATACGCAGCACCCGCGTTTTCGCTTTCATAAACGTGGGTAAAGGTGCCACCAATGTACACGTAGTCACCCTGACGATGGATGGTCTTCACCGTCATGACCTCGGTACGAATGCGATCTTCGACTTTAACCTGGGCCCATTCCGGGGCAACTTCACCGGTTGTGGCATCAACAACGACGAAGCTCTTATGCTCCTCACCGTTAACAAGCTTGAAGTTACCGCCAATAGCCAGACGGTTATTCGGCAGAGCCTCAACAGCCTTCACCTGACCATTAACAGTCAGCTTGAAGTCGCGGCGCAACTCGCCGGTCTCCGGATCAAAGGCAGCAATATTAGACTGGTGAACCTTCTCGCCGGAAGACGACTCAAGGTACTCGAAGTCGCCACCAATAAACACGCTGGAGGTGCCGTTGCCGTGATCGACCTCGGTGATCGCCTCAACGTAGGTGTTCATCTCGTTGGTTTCACCGGTGAAAGTCCTAGTACTGGTTCGCCAGCGCCAATCTGCCGAACGGCTACTGGGCAGGGCACGACGAGCACTCGCCTGAGTACCGGAATCCGGGATAGCGCCCAGGTTCAAATCGTTCTGGGTCAGCTTCGGGCGCAGGAACATCTGGGTGTAACCGAAAGAGGTTTCACCCTTGCTATCCTTGCCGTAGATATAGGAGTTCTGCGCGTCGGTTATCGCCGGCTCAGAGCCATCCTGCGAAATGGGGGAGTTGGCGCCGTAACGGAAGCCCATACGGTAATCCTGCGAAGCCATTTCCTCAAAGAGCATCGTCCTGAAGCCGTAGTTCTGGCCGCCAAGCATATGGTCCTGCCACGTGCCATTAGGCCAGTCCCTGCGGCCATTTTCATTGTAGGAAGAGAACTCGTCAGGGTTGGTGACTGTCGCGTTGGCCCAGATAGCGTTCGAACGCAGAGCCCAAGTCCACTCAGAAGTCTGGCGGCGATCCACCGTCGCCTCCTGCCACTTGGTGCCCGAGGTGTTCAGAGCGCGACGGAAACGGTAACCATCGGGCAGCTGATCAGGGCGGGTGCCGTTGAGCAACTGAGAAATAGTGGTGCCCGAAAGCTGAATCGGGGTCTTCGCAGCGGGCAGGGAGCTCAGCGCCTTACCCTGCTCGAGAGTCAAACCGGACGACGCGGGTGCGGCACCACTGTAGAGCTGGGAGGCGTCACCCTGGCCCTCGTAGTTTTCGGTCCAGCCGTCACGACCTTCACCAATCTTGACCCAACCGCCACCATCAGTTTCCTGATCGCAGTAGAACTGGGTAGGCTGGCTCATCGCGGGGGTGTACAGCCAGTAGGCGCCACTCTTTGCCTCGGGGTTAGCCTGCTTGGCTTCCCAGCAGCTAGCGGCAGCACGCTCGGAAGTCGTGCCATTGTAGAAAGCAGAGTCCCTTTTTTCCGCAGTCTGTTCAACAGCGGTACTCGGCGTAATAGCGGGGATAGCTACGGGCAAAGCCAAAGCCGTAGCAATGCTCAAGCAAAGAGTTGAGCGAGTTATAGCAGAACGTGAAAAGCCGGAGCCCGTCATGCCAAGGTGGGCTTTCATAATATCTCCAAATGAATGCCAAGAAATGTTATCGAGTGCGCATCAACATTAATGCGCTATGGATGATAATGCGCGGGTTCCAGCGAATCATAGCTGGAAACCGGCATCTTTAATTAGACCCTAACAATCAGGATTGTTCGGGAAATCATGGGTCGCAATCTTCCACTGACCATCGACCTGAACGAGGGTGTAAATATTGAGTGAACGCTTAGGAGAATTGTCATCCTTAACGGGCTGATTATTCTCGTCATAGATCTTCACCGAGGAAGAATCCATGCATACTTCCAGCATGCGCGCGGGCTGACCCTTGTACTGAGTTTCAGTCATACGGGGAGTGCCCACCACAGTGGAAGAACCTTCGTAGTGCCAGCCAGCCAGTGCGTATTCGGAAGCCTGCACGGCAAACTCAGCGGCAGCGGAATCCACAGCTACCGCCTCGATGGAGCGAATCGTCTCATCATCGAGAACAGCACGCGCCTGCTCAACGTTCTGCTGCTCGGCCTCTTCATCGCTGCTCGGGTCAGCGGTACGCTCGGGAGAGGGAGCAGCGGAAGGAGCTGCCTTAACCTTGGTCAGAATGGTCTCAAAAGAGTTAACCAGTTCGGTAGTCTTCTTAACTTCTTCAGCGTCAACGGGCACGGAGGAAGCGTTCTTCATTTCCTCAGAGCCAGTGTAAATCTCTTCAAGCTTCTGACCGTCAGAAGAAGTAGCCTCAGCATTTGCCTTGGGAGATGCCTCGCCCGAAGCCTCAGCGGATGCAGAAGCGGTGCCCTGCTCAGAAACCTTAGGGGAAGCGCTCGAAGACTGAGCGGAAGAAGCGTGCGCAGAAGCGGAAACACTTGCGGAAGCAGAAGCGGAAGAAGAGCTATCGGAGCTCGGGTTTTCAGTAGCGCAAGCGCTCAGGACCAAAGCGGATACCGCAACGGTGCCCAGAGCGCCCAGAAGCCGGGACCGGGAGGACTGCTTGAAGAATGCTGACATAGGAAGCCTCTTTAGTGGTTGGAGTGAGAATGACTATATTCCGGAAGATAATACCTCGCACAGCGGCAAAGCACCTAAAGGCTAACACGCAAAGCTGGGAAAACACTTAGACCCGCAAAAATAACGTTTTTATAAATGATGAGAATAAGCTCTAAATAATGCTCTATTTTTGCTCGAATGGAAGATAAATATATATCTCTGAATGAAAGAACCTTCATGTAAATGAATGAAATAGGTTCACATTGTGCAAAAAAGTCCCGGGCTGGTCATGAACCAGCCCGGGACAATAGGGCGAACATCACTAAAATTCTTTGTCATAAAAGTGCATATCGCCCTGATGAGGGGTTATGCTGCCTGGACAGCCTCGGTGCTTGCCGAATAGTTATCCGCAGTATCTACCGCGCGCACATAATAGCGGGCGCCATCGCGGTGATCCACCGAATAGCTCGTACCCGTAACCGTCGCAATAGGACGATCATCGCGCAGAACCTGGTACTTCACCCTGCGCTCGGAAATACCCGACCACGTCAGCTGATCCTTGGAACCGTTCGTCGTGACCTTCAGATCGCTCGGGGGAGCCGGAGGGGTCACATCACGAGGAGCATAACGCGCGAAGCCAATAGTCGGCTGTACGCCATTAGCGCCCAACGACTTACGGATATCGCCACCAACCCACAGAGTGCCCGTGGAATCCACGAAGGACTCCCACACACCGTATCCATACGCGCCGTTCATAATCGGTGCGAACTCCGGCAGCATCTTACCGCTGTCCTTATCGAAAGCCGCTACCAGGCGAATGGTCTGAGCATTGGTCGCGTTCTCCCACTCCGAATAGACAGTGTCTGCGCCCTGGAAGAGGAAATCGCCGCAGTGGCACGCACCGTAAATGGTGTTACCGCTCAGGTGCAGATCCTGGAAGTCGCCACCCTCACGAGTAATCGCACTGTCTGTGCGACGCATGCTCGACTTCTCGTAACGGGTAATCATATGCTCGGTGCCACCCACCCAGACGGAGGAGCCAGCATCCTGAACATCGAACTGGAAGCCCCACATCCTGCGCTCGTTTTTCAGATCCCAGGTTTGGGCATTCTTGGGGGTGTACGAAGGACGGTGGTGCCAAGCCACCGGGTTCGTGCTACTGCCTTGCATATGAGCGAGACGGAACGCCTCCTGGTTATTCAGCTGGGTGAAGTAACCAGCGACGTACACATCGGCATTGCCCTCAGAAGCGCTCACGCCGTTAACCGTGCCGTTAAAGACCGGACGCCAGTTCCAGTCCACCTCACCGTTGCTCAACTTAATGCGAGCCAGGTTCCTTGCATACGCGTAGGTGGGGGAGGTCTGACCCTTCAAGTGAGTGAAGGATCCACCAATGTACAGGTAGCCATCACGCACGTGCAGGGTCTTAATCTGTACCGGTAGGGAAGTGATGCGGCTGACCACGCGGATATCCCAGTCCTTAGCAACCTGACCGGTCTGCGGATCCAGAATTACAAAACCGTTGTAGTACTCGCCGTTCACCTGGTCGAAAGAACCACCCACAGCAAGCAGGCCGTTCGGCAGAGCCTCAACCGACTTCACCTGACCGTTAATCTTCGGGCGGAAGGAACGGCGCAGTTCGCCGGTACCCACCTCGTAACCAGCCAAGAAAGCCTGCTCAACCTTCTCGCCGCTAGCCGACTCAACATACGCGAAATCGCCACCGGTAAAGACAGCGCCACCGACCTCGGTGATAGCCTCAACCTGGGTGTTCATCTCACCCTTCTTGCCGGTACCGGTCTCAGTGCTGGTACGCCACTTCCACTTCTCGGAGTAGCTATTGGGTAGCGCGCGGCGGTTACTTGCCGCAGAGCCCTGCTGGCCATAATCATGCAGACCCTTAGCCACCAAATCGTTCTGAGTCACCTTCGGGCGCAAGAACATCTGAGTAAATACCAGGGGAGTGGTCGAATCATCCGCCGGGCGGTAAATATACGCCGAAGGACGGTTCATCAGGTAGGTCTCGGTCCACCATGTAATCTTGGCGTTGCGACCGTAGGTGAAGCCCAACTTGTAGCCCTGCGATGCCTTCTCTTCGAAGTTCAGGGAACGGAAATCATCAGAATCATGGGTGAAGATGTTACCAGCCACCTGACCACGGTTGGCGTAGTCATAACGGTTACTGTACTGCCAGGTGTTTTTGACCGAAATATTTGACCAGAACATCTTCGAACGCAAAGTCCAAGTCCATTCGGTACTGGAATCACGGTGAGCCTTAAAATCCTGCCAGGTAGTGCCCTCAACGTTCATCGCGCGATGGAAACGCACGCCATCGGGCAAATCCTGCGGACGGGTACCGTTCAGTAGCGCGTTCACGGTCACGCCGGAGAGCTGCACCGCATCAAAGCCGGTCGGGTTCTTATACAGCTGATCGGCATTACCGCGACCGTAGTAGTTCTCAGTCCAGCTCTCACGACCGCGGCCAATCATAACCCAGCCGCCACCATCAGTTTCCTGATCGCAATAGAACTGCTCAGGAGCACTCATCGCAGGGGTGTACAGCCAGTACGCGCCGCTCTTGCCACGCGGATTATTCTGCTTAACCTCCCAGCAGCTCGCAGCCGCGCGCTCACTCGACGAACCGTCATAGTAGCGTGCATCAGCAGCCTGCGCGCCCGAAGCAATCGGACCCAAAGAAGCCGCAACCATCGCAAAAGAAGCAGCCGCCGCACCCAAAGCACGGGACCCGGAGCGAGAAGCTACGCGAGAGCCCTCAGAAGCGGAGGAAGCAGCACCCTGCGCGCGCCCTCCACGCGTGAACGGAAGAAAATTCATTTGTCTCTCCTAGAGACCTCAACCGGCACACAGCAGAAAACTGCAATTCACACAGCAACACCAACCCCACACAAGGCACAGCATAGTGACCAGGCATCGGGGTAAGGGGGAAGCGTTATGAACTGCGCTAACAGCGAGTCTGTAGCCGGAATCAGTGAGTGTAGTTATCGGAAATTGAATGAATACGCCCCACCCCTCACGCACGAAGCCAACAATGGCACCGTACCCGTACGAAGCGGAACGCTAAAAATCTGTGAAGTTTCCTCTGTCGTACCAACAGCGAAGAAACACCACAGACCAAGATTCAGCCCATCATCGGAAAGGACGGAAGCAACCCATCCGACGCAATGAATCTCAACCCATCATAGCCGCCGCAGAGGCGAAGAGATAGCAAACTGGGAAAACCGGACCGAACCAAAACTATAGAGGGCATACACCCCGGGTGCACCGCCGCCTGACCCGGACCCCGCAAACCCTGCAGAGCCCGAACCAGGCGGCGGCTCAAAGAAACTAGATCAACAATCTGACCTAAGCCTGAGCAGCTCCCGTGGAAGCCGAGAAGTTCTCAGACGCATCGATGGAACGCACATAGTAGCGAGCGCCATCAGTATGCTCAACCTCGTAGCTGGTGCCCGAGACCGTAGCAATCACACGGTCATCACGCAGCACCTGGTAGCGAGCACCGCTCTCACGAACACCAGACCAGGACAGCTTATCGGTCGAACCCTCACGACGAACCGACAGGTTCGACGGAGTCGAGGGGGGAGTCACATCGCGAGCTGCGAAGCGAGCGAAACCGACAGTGCGCTGCTCACCATTAGCACCCAACGAACGGTTAATGTCGCCACCAACCCACAGGTTGCCGCGCGAATCCACGAAGGACTCCCAGACACCGTAGCCGCTCGCGCCCTTCAGAACCGGGCTGAACTCGCCCACAACCTCGCCGCTGTCCTTATCAAACGCCGCGACCAAACGCATGCGGTGAACCGCCTTCGATTCCTTCCAGTAGGTGTGGTAACCGGTTGAACCCTCAAAGAGGACGTCACCGCAGTGGCACGCGCCGTAAATGGTGTTACCGCTCAGGTGCAGATCCTGCCAGTCGCCACCATACTTAGAAATCGCAGTGGAAATACGGCCGTAACCGTTCTTCGAGTAGTTAGCAATCAAGTGGTCAGCGCCGCCAGTCCACACGGTTGAGCCAGCATCCTGAACATCGAATTGGAACGCATACACAATACGGTCAGTAATGTTCAGCTTCAGCGACGGCTCCCACTCCCACCTAATGTTCGAAGCATCCGAGCCATTCAAAGCAGCCAGTCGGAACGCACGCTGGTTATTCAGCTCAGTGAAGTAACCCGCAGCGTGAACAGTCGAGTTATCGGACGCAGCTGTAATACCGTTGACCGTACCGTTAAAGTTCGGGCGCCAGTTCCAATCCACCGCACCGTTCGAGAGCTTAATACGAGCGGCACCACGCGAGTAAGCGTACGCCTTAGACGTATTGCCCTTTACATGGGTGAAGTTACCGCCAATGTACAGGTAACCGTCCTGAACCAGCAGGGTCTTCACCTGAACTGCATCGCCATTACGGCGCTGAATCTGAAGATCCCAGGTGCGGTCAATCTGGCCGGTGGTTGCGTCCAGAATGACGAAGTGGTTGACCTTCTCGCCGTTAACTTCGGTGAACTCGCCACCAACTGCCAGGCGGTTATTCGGCAGAGCCTCAAGAGCCTTAATCTGGCCGTTGAAAGTCGGGCGGAACGAGCGAACCAGTTCGCCCGAATCCACGTTGTAGCCAGCCAGGTACGACTGGTCCACGCGCTCGCCACCAGCCGACTCCACATACTTGAAGTCGCCACCGGTGAAGACGGTGTCGCCCACCTGAGTAATAGCCTGAACGTAGGTGTTCATCTCGTTCTTCTTGCCGGTGCCAGTCTGCTCACTGGTGCGCCAACGAACGGGCATCGTGTAGCTATTTGGCAGAGCACGACGGTTGCTAGCGGCAGAGCCAGAACCAATCTGCGAGAAGTTCAAGTCACGCTGAGTCAGCTTCGGACGCAGGAACACCTGAGTGAAGGGGATGGAGTAACCAGCGGAACCACGCTTGTGGTAAATGTATGAATCCGAATTCTCATTACCGAAGTTCACCAGCGAACCGTACGCAAAACCAATCTGGTAGCCCTGGTTCGGGTTCGCGAAGAAACGAACAGAACTGGTGGTAATACCCGGAGCCATCTCCGAGGGGGAACCGCCCATACGCGCAGTGCGGTTAATGCCGGCACCGGTGAACTTCACGGTGCCCCAACGCTGACCGTAGCTCATTGCCCAGGTCCACTGCTCAGTCTGAGGACGCTGAACATAAACGTTCTGCCACTGGGTGCCCCTTGCATTGTGGGCACGGTGCAGGCGCATACCATCGGGAAGGTCCTGAGGCTTAATGCCGTTCAGCAGGGCATCGACAGTGTTTGCGGGAAGCTGGACGGGAGTAAAAGCGGAAGGGCCCGTGGGGTTCTGGTGCAGTTGATTCGGGTCGCCGGTGCCGTTGTAAGACTCGGTCCAACCCTCACGACCGCGACCAATCATGACCCAGCCGCCGCCATCAGTTTCCTGATCGCAGTAGAACTGCGCCGGGCCGCTCATCTGCGGGGTGTACAGCCAGTAAGTGCCAGAGGAGGCGGAAGGATTAACCTGCTTGACCTCGTAACAGGAAGCAGCCGCCTTATCGCTACTGGAACCGTCATGGGTTCCGGTCGCAGCCGAGGCGGGAGTAGTAGGAGTAAGAGGTGCCGCAGTGAAAGCGGTACCAAAAGCGAGTGCGAAAGCGGCCCACTTTTTAGCAGACCATGAATGGGCATGGCGCTTTTCAGCGGGTTTGTTCGTGTATGTGGTTGTCATATGCGTCTTTCTGATGCGACGTTCCGGAAGAAACATCGAAAGATACGGTGAATTTAGCGCACTAGAAAAACCGCAGTAAATACTGAAAACCTGAGGTTGGTTGGAAGAGGTAAACAGAATCCGGAAGGGGATATACTGTCTGGTTTTTCTCTAAGTGTTAATGATTAGGGTACAGGATTAAGCTGTGAAAATAATGGTGCACAAAGTGCAAAGATGCCCATGAATGTGTGATTTGTGCCCCATGTGATGAACGTTGTGGCACAGGAACAGACACGGAAGAAAACCATACTCAAATATCACCCACGAAAGCGACAATCGAGTGCAAAAAGGAATATATTCCATCACAGAAGAATACAAGAGAAAAATGCCAGAAAAAGCAGACAAGTCCTACAATGGAAAAGCCGCAAAAAAACACCCCAAAACGCACAAAAAGCACCATGAAATAAAGGCAAATTCACTCGGACGCCCCAAACCGGCACCGCCCTATACCGACCATCCATAGCAGCCCTCCACCAGCTCAACCGCCGCAAGCGAAGGCCCCAGACTCAGGAGAACCCGTGAGCACCACCCGAAAAGCTACCGCACAGCCCCTCGAGGCACCCCTGCACCCCCTCCTGAACACCCTCAACCAACTCAGCAGCTGGGCCGCGATTCGTACCGCCGCCTCCGCGAAGCCCGCTGAACGCAGCGCACGCACCCTCATCGGCGCCGTCGCCGGAACCCACGCTGCGCTCATTGCAGACATCTCCGCCGCCGTACGTGGAACCACCCCCGAAGCGCTCAGCCTCATTATCGCCCCCACCGACCGCCAAGCAGAAGACCTCGCCGCAGCCCTGCGCTCCTACCTGCCCGCCGCAGACATCGCGCTCTTCCCCGCCTGGGAAACCCTGCCCCACGAACGCCTCTCACCGCGCTCCGACACCGTAGGCCGCCGCCTGCAGGTACTACGCGCCATGACCGGGGAGCCCAGCAGCCGCCCCCAGGTTGTCATCGCACCCGTACGCGCCGTCATCCAGCCCATCGTCACCGGCATCGAAAAGCTCGAACCCGTGCACCTGGTCCGCGGCGAAGAATACCCCTTCAAAGATGTGGTGCGCGGCCTCAACGACGCCGCATACTCCCGCGTAGACCTGGTTGCCAAGCGCGGTGAATACGCCGTACGCGGCGGCATCATCGACGTCTTCCCGCCCACCGCAACTACCCCCGTCCGCCTCGAATTCTTCGGCGACGAACTCGACGAAATGCGCCACTTCTCCGTCGCCGACCAGCGCACCCTCAGCGGGGGAGGAGAGCTCACCGAACTCACCCTGCTGCCCTGCCGCGAACTGCTCATCACCCCCGAGGTCATGAGCCGCGCCGCGCGCCTGAAGGCCGACTACCCGGCAGCCGCAACCATGCTTGAGAAGATTGCCGGCGGAATCTACGTCGAAGGCATGGAATCACTCACCCCGCTACTCATCGAATCCATGAACACCCTCACCGAGCTGTTGCCAGCTGGGTCCATGATCATTAACGTCGAACCCGAGCGTGTGCGCGCCCGCGCCGAAGACCTCGTCGCCACCAACGAAGAATTCCTCGCCGCCGCATGGGACACCTCCGCAGAAGCCGACGCAGTAGCACCCATCGACCTCGGTCAGCTCCGCATGAGCGACAGCGGATTCCGCACCATTGACCAAACCACAGCACAGGCGCTCGAAGCCAAGCTCAGCTGGTGGGAAATCACCGAACTCGTCACCGACGCAGACCTGCTCGAAGACGCCGCCGCAGGCGCACTCGAAAACCAGAGCATTGCCGACGCCATCGAAGATGGCATCGACACCTACACCGTCAATGCCACCCCCGCAACCGCATTCAACGGCTCCGTCGAACGCATGCTCAGCCAGGTCGGCGAACTCATCCAGCAACAGTGGACCGTCCTCGCCCTCACCAACGGCCGCGGCTCCACCGACCGCCTCATCGACCTCTTCCATTCCGGCGAAGGGGCACCCGCCGTACCCGCAGCCCGCCGAACCAGCCTCGAAGCCGACCCCGCCGGGGACCTCGAACACGGCATCGTCGAGGTCTGCGAGGCGCCCGCCTCCGCAGGCTTCCTCCTTGAGGAAGCGAAGCTCGCCGTCTTCACCGAAGCAGAACTGCTCGGACGCCGCGGAACCTACGCACCCCGAGGCGCCACAGGACAGAAATTCAAGACACGCCGCCGCCGCAACGCGGTTGATCCTCTCGCGCTGAACCCCGGCGACTACGTGGTACACGAACGCCACGGCATCGGTCGCTTCGTCGAGATGACTTCTCGCCCGGTGGCGGGTGCCTCCCCGGTCAACGGTGTGCAACCCATGAAGGAATACCTGGTCATCGAGTACGCCCCCGCCAAGCGCGGTGGCGCACCCGACCGCCTCTTCGTGCCCTCCGACCAGCTGGATCTCATCTCCAACTACGTGGGTGGCGAGAACCCGAGTCTGTCCAAGATGGGCGGCAGCGACTGGGCTAAGACCAAGTCCCGCGCTCGCAAGGCAGTCAAGGAAATCGCCGCCGACCTGGTGAAACTCTACTCGGCACGCCAGGCCTCGCGCGGTCACGCCTTCGCCGCAGACACCCCCTGGCAGCGAGAGCTGGAAGAGTCCTTCCCCTACAACGAGACTCCCGACCAGCTCACCGCCATCCACGAGGTGAAGGAGGATATGGAGAAAGAAATCCCCATGGACCGCCTCATCTCCGGCGATGTGGGCTTCGGCAAAACCGAGGTCGCCGTACGTGCCGCATTCAAGGCGGTGCAGGACGGCAAACAGGTCGCGGTGCTCGTACCCACGACCCTGCTCGCGCAGCAGCACTACGAGACGTTCAGCGAGCGCTTCTCGGGATTCCCCGTGAAGATTCGTGTGCTCTCCCGCTTCCAGAAGGCGAAGGAAACCCGCCAGATTACCGAAGAAATCGCATCCGGCGCGGTGGACGTGGTGATTGGTACCCACCGCATCCTCTCGGACAGCGTGGTATTCAAGGACCTGGGCCTGGTCATCATTGACGAGGAACAGCGCTTTGGAGTGGAGCACAAGGAAAAGCTCAAGCAGATGCGCACCAATGTGGACGTGCTGGCCATGAGCGCAACCCCGATCCCGCGCACCCTCGAAATGTCGCTGACCGGTATTCGCGAAACCTCCACCCTTGCCACCGCGCCGGAGGAGCGCCACCCCGTGTTGACCTTCGTCGGTCCGCGCACCGACAGCCAGATTACCGCCGCAATCCGCCGCGAGCTCATGCGTGAAGGACAGGTGTTCTTCGTGCACAACCGCGTGGCTGATATCGACGATGTTGCTGCGGAAATCGGCAAGCTCGTTCCGGAGGCGCGCATCGCCACCGCCCACGGCCGCATGAGTGAATCGCGCCTGGAGCAGATTATTGTGGACTTCTGGGAGCGCCGCTTTGACGTGCTGGTGTGCACGACCATCGTGGAGACCGGCCTGGATATTTCGAACGCGAACACCCTCATTGTCGACCACGCCCAGAACTACGGTCTGAGCCAGCTGCACCAGCTGCGCGGCCGCGTGGGTCGTGGCCGCGAGCGCGCCTACGCGTACTTCCTGTACCCGGTGGATAAGACCCTCGGCGAGATTGCCCACGAGCGTCTGAAGGCCGTGGCGACCCACAATGAGCTGGGCGCTGGCCTGCAGCTTGCGATGAAGGACCTGGAGATTCGCGGCGCGGGCAACCTGCTCGGTGGCGAACAGTCCGGCCATATTGCCGGTGTCGGTTTTGACCTGTACCTGCGCCTGGTCGGCGAGGCGGTCGCAAACTACCGAGGCGAGAAGGAGGAGCGTGAGGTCGAGACGAAGATCGACCTGCCCGTCAATGCGCATATTCCTCACACCTACATTGATTCTGAGCGTCTGCGCTTGCAGGCGTACCGTCAGATTGCTGCCGCCGATACCGAAGAGAAGATTGCGGAGGCTCGCGAGGAGCTGGTCGACCGTTACGGCGAGCTGCCGGATGCGGTAGAGAACCTGCTTGCCGTGGCGACGGTGCGTATGCACGCCCGTGCCGCCGGTATTCATGAACTGGTGGTGTTGGGTCCGAAGGTTCGCGTGGTAACCGCTACGCCGCTGCCGGAGTCCCGCCAGATGCGCATGAAGCGCGTGTACCCTGGCTCCACGCACGCCCAGCCGAAGGGTATGGATACCTGGCTGACGCTGGTTCCGCGCCCGAAGACCATGCCGGTGGGCGGTAAGGACCTGGTGGACGGCGCGATGCTGCAGTGGGCTGAGAAGTTCATCAACTCGATTTATGCCGAGAAACCGCAGGCTCTCGAGGAGTAGAAGTTAGAAGATAGGGTAGAGGTTAGAAGAACGGGGGGGGGCGCCCCGTCTAACCGGCATGCCCCAAGTAAATGCTCGCCGTGCAGATTGCCACAATATGGCACATCTGCACGGCGAGTGCGTTTGCCCCGTAGGGGCGGCATAGCTCACAATTAAGGCATGACTTCAACGGTGAACTACGCATCTCAGCGAATTGTAATTATTGGTGGTGGCCCCGGCGGCTACGAGGCAGCGATGGTGGCTGCCGCATCCAACGCGGACGTGACTCTGATCGAACGCAACGCCATTGGTGGCTCCGCCGTTCTGACTGACGTTGTGCCCTCTAAAACCCTGATTGCTACGGCGGATATGATGACCCGCTTCTCCGAGGCGGGTAGCCTGGGCATCGAGAACACGAAGGGTAAGGCGCCGCAGCTTCGTGTTGATATGGACCGCGTGAACCGCCGAGTCCGCGACCTGGCCCAGCAGCAGTCCGCCGATATTAAGCGCGCCCTGGCCTCTGCAGGAGTGAAGATTATTCACGGTACCGGTAAGCTCCTTGACCGCCACACCGTGCAGGTGACCGATGAGGCGGGCCTCGTCTACCCCCTGCACGCGGACTTTGTGCTGTTGTCGGTGGGTACGCATCCGCGTGAAATGGCGACCGGTATGCCCGATGGCGAGCGTATTCTGACCTGGACTCAGCTGTACAACCTCTCCGAGGTTCCCGAGGAACTGATTGTGATTGGTTCGGGTGTGACCGGTGCCGAGTTCGCGTCGGCGTATAACGGTCTGGGCTCGAAGGTGACGCTGGTGTCTTCGCGTGACCGCGTGCTTCCCGGTGAGGACGAGGACGCAGCTCGCGTGCTGGAGGACGTCTTTGAACGTCGCGGCGTGCGAGTGATGCCGCGTTCCCGTGCGGCTGCTGTTGAGCGTACTGAGGATGGCTCCGGCGTGATTGTGACTCTGTCGGATGGTCGTAAGGTTTCTGGCACTCACTGCCTGGTTGCTATTGGTTCGATTCCGAACACTGAAGATTTGGGCCTGGAAGACGTCGGTGTTGAGCAGACCCCGAGCGGTCATATTAAGGTGGATGGTGTGTCCCGCACGAGCGTGAACAGCATTTACGCTGCCGGCGACTGCACGGGCGTGTACCCGCTGGCTTCCGTGGCTGCGATGCAGGGCCGTATCGCTATGGCGCATATCCTCGGTGATGCGGTGCGCCCGCTGCGCACCGATAAGGTTGCCGCGAACATCTTCACCTCCCCGGAGATTGCGACCGTAGGCGTGAGTGAGAAGGACCTTGCCGAGGGCGCCTACCGCGGCGACGCGGTGACCCTGCAGCTGGGCACGAACCCGCGTGCGAAGATGATGGCGATGCGCGATGGCTTCGTGAAGATTTTTGCTCGCCGTCACTCCGGCACCGTCATTGGTGGCGTGGTGGTTGGTCAGCGTGCTTCCGAGCTGATTTACCCCATTGCCCTGGCGGTGGAGAAGAAGCTCGCGGTGGATGACCTGGCGGATACTTTCACGGTCTACCCCTCGCTCTCTGGCTCTATTGCTGAGGCGGCACGTAAGCTGCACACTCGCGGTCTGTAGGCATCAACCTATTAGGTGCTGAGCTGGGCGTTCCCCGCCTGGTGCAGCATCCCGGAACAGTATAAAAGCGGTGGGGGTCGCCTCCTGAACCTAAGAAATTCAGGAGGCGACCCCCACCGCTTTGCTGTAGAGACGCCTTAGCCCCTGCGAAGTTTTACTTCGTGGTGCTGACAGCGTTCATGTCCACGTCACGGGTTTCGTGAGTGAGCAGGATGAAGACAACGCTCAGGATCGAGGCGAACGCCAGGTAGCCGCCCACGGCAGCCACACCATAGGAAGTGTTCAGCCAAACAGCCACAAACGGGGTCAGTGCCGCACCGAGGATGGACGCCACGTTGTATGCGATACCGCTGGCGGTGTAACGCACGTTAGTGGGGTACAGCTCCGGCAGGTATGCGGACATGGAACCGAAGGACAGACCCATCAGGCACATACCGATAAAGATGAAGAGGGTAACCACAGCGGCGTTTGCGTTCGCGCCGGTACCAACAACGGAGGGGGAGATGAACAGACCGAAGGACAGACCGAAGACAGCCATCGCGATGGTGGTCCACAGCTGCTGGGTGCGGCGGCCGTACTTGTCAGCCAGCCAACCCGAGATCGGAATGAAGATTGCGAAGCCAATAATGGAGATCAGCTGAATGATCAGGAACTCGCGGTAGGGGATCGCCAGGCCGCCCTTATCAGCCTTGCCGATACCGTAGGAGAGAACCCACGCGGTCATCAGGTAGAACAGCACGTAGCATGCCACCATGATGAAGGTACCCTGAATCATGGGCCACCAAGCGACCTTGAATGCCTCAACGAGCGGGGTCTTAACCTTCTCGTTGTTAGCTGCTGCTTTGGCGAAGACGGGGGTCTCCTCCAGCTTGAAACGAACGTACAGGCCAACAGCGACCATCACGATGGACAGCAGGAACGGAATACGCCAACCCCAAATGAGGAAGGGGTGCTCGAGGTTCTTCGCATCGGTTGCGGAGTTGAAGGTAATCCAGCTGGTCAGCAGTAGCATGAAGCCGTTCGCAAGCACGAAGCCGATGGGTGCACCCAGCTGAGGCCACATCGCGGCGCGGGCACGCTTGCCGTCCTCAGCGTATTCGCTCGCGAGCAGCGCCGCGCCGGACCATTCGCCGCCCAGACCCAGGCCCTGGCAGAAACGCATAATGGTCAGCATGGTCGGGGCCCACAGACCAATCTGGTGGTAGGTGGGCAGTAGGCCGATGATGAAGGTCGCCAGCCCCATGGTCAGTAGCGCACCAACGAGGGTTGCTTTACGACCAATCTTGTCACCGAAGTGACCGAAGATTACGGAACCGAGGGGGCGGGCAACGAAGGCGACGCCGAAGGTCGCGAAGGAAGCCAGAAGCTCAGTGGTTGCGTCCTTCGAGGGGAAGAACAGTACGGGGAACACAGCCACTGCTGCAGTGGCGTAAATGTAGAAATCGTAGAACTCGATGGTGGTACCAACGAGCGAGGCGAGAATAACTCGACTGCGAGGAGTCGTATTCTTCACCGGTGCAGCAGACGCTTTCGTGTCGGATGCAGAAGCGCTCATGAGGAAAACTCCCGAGATGGTGAATTTGTGTGTACACATGGAGCCTGAGGTAGGTGTTCCGTTGTCGGTCAGCGCGTGAGGCGGGTGTGCCGTAGGCGCGTATCGGGTGCCGTGACCGCACCGGGTGGGTGCGGTGGGCGTAGGAATCTGAAAGGCTCCTCTAAAGTGCAACATTATAACTCTGTTCAGAAAAACCCAAACAAATACAGCCACTATCTGGACGTAATCGCAATAGGCGGTCGTTCAAACCCCACAGAAACAGACAAGAGCGGACATGGAAAATCCCCCGGAAAGATACGAGACATTACCTCATACCCTTCCGGGGGATTCGTATAGCCTATAGCGCTCGCAGTCGCGAGACCTCAGTATCGAGATATTAGTATCGAGATAGAGCGTTACTTGATGGTCGCCAGCACCGCACCGGAGGTGACGGTATCGCCGGCCTTAGCGGACAGACCCGAAACCTTACCCGCCTTGTGTGCGGTAATGGGCTGCTCCATCTTCATAGCCTCCAGCACCAGAATCAGGTCGCCCTCGGCGACGGTGTCGCCGTCAGATGCGGCAACCTTCACGATGGTGCCCTGCATGGGGCTGGTCAGCTCGTCGCCGCCACCCTTTGCCGCGCTACGTGCCGAACGGGACTTGCGGGTCTTGGCGGCGGGCTTAGCGGCAGGCTTAGCACCACCGCCCAGATCGGGCAGGGACACCTCAATGCGCTTGCCGTTGACCTCAACAACCACGGTGGTGCGCTCGTCCTCATCGGAATCCACGCTGCCGGGTGCGCCGGAGTACATGGGGATGGTGTTATTGAACTCGGTCTCAATCCAGCGGGTGTGCACCTTGAACTCGCCGCCCTCAGCCGGCGCGAAGGCGGGATCATCCAGCACGACGCGGTGGAACGGGATGACGGTGGGCATACCCTCAATGGTCAGCTCAGCCAGGGCACGGCGGGCACGCTGCAGAGCCTGCTCACGGTCCGCGCCGGTAACAATGAGCTTAGCCAGCATAGAGTCGAAGTTACCGCCGATAACGTCGCCAGCCACGAAGCCGGAATCCCAGCGCACGCCGGGGCCGGTGGGCACGGTCAGCTTCTCGATGGTGCCGGGGGCGGGCATGAAGGAACGGCCCGCATCCTCACCGTTAATACGGAACTCGAAGGAGTGACCGCGCAGAACCGGGTCCTTCTCCTCAATCTTCTCGCCGCGAGCAATACGGAACTGCTCACGAACCAGGTCCAGACCGGAAATCTCCTCGGAGACCGGGTGCTCCACCTGCAGACGGGTGTTCACCTCAAGGAAAGAGATGGTGCCGTCGGTGCCGACCAGGAACTCACAGGTGCCTGCGCCCTGGTAGCCAGCCTCGCGCAGAATCGCGCGGGACGCCTCGTACAGGCGCTCGTTCTGCTCATCGCTCAGGTAGGGGGCGGGCGCCTCCTCAATGAGCTTCTGGTTGCGGCGCTGCAGGGAGCAGTCACGGGTGGAAACCACCACGACGTTGCCGTGCGCATCCGCCAGACACTGGGTCTCAACGTGACGGGGCGAATCCAGGAAACGCTCAATGAAGCACTCGCCGCGACCGAACGCCGCGGTCGCCTCACGAACAGCGGACTCGTACATCTCAACAATGCTCTCGCGGTCGCGAGCCACCTTAATGCCGCGGCCACCGCCACCAAATGCGGCCTTCACCGCAATGGGCAGGCCGTGCTCATCCGCGAAGGCAACAACCTCATCGGCGGACTTGACCGGGTCCTTGGTGCCGGGCACCAGGGGAGCGCCCACCTTCTGCGCGATGTGGCGTGCCGCCACCTTATCGCCCAGCTGGGTAATGGACTCGGGGGAGGGGCCAATCCAGGTCAGGCCCGCGTCGATGCACTTCTGCGCGAACTGCGCGTTCTCAGAGAGGAAACCGTAGCCGGGGTGCACGGCGTCAGCACCGGAGCGGACGGCAATCTCAATGAGCTTGTCCATCACCAGGTAGGACTGTGCCGCGGTGGCACCGCCGAGAGCGTAGGCTTCATCGGCGAGCTTTACGTGCTGGGCGTCGCGGTCGGGGTCAGCGTAGACGGCGACGGTCTGCAGACCCTCATCGCAGGCTGCGCGAATCACGCGGACAGCAATTTCACCGCGGTTAGCGATCAGAATCTTGCTGACCGGGCCGGTGTGGCGGCCGGGGACTGCAGTAAATTTCTTGGCGGCTTCTGCCTGGTGCTGAGTCACTTAAAGCTCTCCTTTAATCTCCTGCTCCAAGGATACATCGGCAGGATTGGCGAATATAACGCGCATCATACTGTTCTATCTTATCGATTGGTGTTCAACAATGTATATTTCAGGGCGCGCTTTGAGACAGATTTATGCTGTGGGTTTATGCGGTGGGCGTGGTTCTAATCCTCATCCTCGGGAGGCAGCCACAACTCGGTCACCGCTACTTCGCGGCGTCGCAACATATCGCGTAGCGCGTGGATGGACAGGCCCACCACCGTGTGGAACTCGCCCTCAATACCGCGAATAAACGCGGAACCGTAACCGTCGAGGGTGAAAGAACCCGCCACCCAGAGCGGCTCGCCGGTAGCAATGTACACCTCGATTTCTTCGGGGCTGAGCTCATCAAAGTGGACGGTGGCGCTGCGCAGCTCCGAGACAGTAGGAAGCTCAGAAGTAGCGGACAGCTCGGCACCTGGCTCAAGACCGCGCAAATCCACGAGCGCGTGACCGGTATGCAGCACACCGTAGTTGCCGCTCATTGCGCTGATGCGCTCGCGTGCCGCCTGGGCAGTGTGAGGCTTGCCGTAGGCAACACCCTCAAACTCGAAGACCGAATCGCAGCCCAGAACCAGTGCATCGCGCACACCCTCGGCGGCGAGTTCAGCGGCAACTGCCTGTGCCTTCAGCTGCGCCAGCAGGGAAGCTGTCTCAGCCGGGGTGAGTCCCGCACGTCCCTGTGCTCGCGCCTGTTCGTTGGCGGTAGCGAGTGCGGCGTCCTCATCTACGGAAGAGACGCGCACCGTGAACGCGATGTGGGAGTCTTCCAGGAGCTTGCGGCGCGCCGGGGAGGCAGAGGCAAGAATCAAACGGATCGGTGTGGTACTCATAGGTTCTATTTTAGAGCCTTGCGGGTGAGCCTTACCCTCGAGTGCAGATTGAGGGTCACTGGGTGGAAGCCTCCGCCGGTGCGTCAGCGTTGAACACGGGGCATTCGCATAATCTGGGGGCGTAATCTGGGGGAGGGCTGGAGCGCCGAGCCGAGGGGTATAACGAGGGGGCATAAAACCGGCGGGCATAGAAAGAGCGTGTCCCATCCCCCTCAACCACGTAGGAGATGGAACACGCCGTTCAAAATCATAACTCTTCTCAAACGTTAAAGAAAAGAAGAATCAATCGTGACGTTTTTATGACGGTTGACAAATGTATTTCGCCCATGCTGGGGGCATGGGTGGCGGAGAAGCTACACGGCGCTAAGCGGTACCGCCTAGCGCCGTGTGCGTGAGCCTTCGTCAGATTAGCGGTGTGCCACGGCGGTGTTGTCTTCCACCTCGTGAAGTCGCTGCGCCTCGCCGGCGATGCGCTCATCGTAGAATTCCTGAGCCACGAAGCCGCCCTCCGAACGGGGAGCGTTGTAGAGCTCCTCATCCAAGATGCCCTCGCGGCGAGCCACAATCGCGGGAACCAGAGCCTGACCGGCAACGTTCAGGGCGGTACGACCCATGTCCACGATCGGGTCGATCGCCAGGAGCAGACCCACGCCGTCCAGGGGCAGACCCAGAGTGGACAGGGTCAGAGTCAGCATCACGATAGCGCCGGTCGTACCAGCGGTCGCAGCCGAACCGAGCACGGACACCATCACAATCAGCAGGTACTGGGTGAAGTCCAGCTGAATACCGTAGAACTGAGCCACGAAGATTGCGGCCAGAGCCGGGTAAACCGAGGCGCAACCGTCCATCTTGGTGGTCGCACCCAGCGGAACGGCGAAGGATGCGTAGGCGCGGGGAACACCCAGGTTGCGTTCGGCAACGGTCTGGGTCATCGGCATCGAACCCATCGAGGAGCGGGACACGAAGCCCAGCTGGAGCGCCGGCCACACGCCCGAGAAGTACTGGCGAACCGACAGGCCGTTCGCGCGAACAATAATCGGGTAGACCACGAGGAAGACCAGCAACAGGCCAATGTAGAGGGCGATAACGAACGCGACCAGCGAACCCATCGACGCCCAACCGTACGCGAACACTGCCTTAGCAATCAGACCCACCGTGCCCAGCGGTGCCAGGCGAATAATCCACCACAGAATCTTCTGAATAATCGCCAGGGCGCTCTTGACCACGTCAATGAACGGCTTGGCTGCCTCGCCGACCTTCAGTGCGGCAATGCCGACCGCGCCGGAAATGACCAGGATCTGCAGTACGTTAAAGGATGCCGAGGCGGTGATGCCGGACTCACCGGACTTAGCGCTGACACCCAGACCCAGGAAGTTCACCGGGATCAGACCGGTCAGGAATGCGGTCCACGAACCGGTCGAGCCGGTGTACGCCTTGCCCTGCACCTGCGCACCCACGCCTGGCTGAACAATGAGGCCCATTGCAATACCAATGAGCACCGCGAAGAACGCGGTAATCGCAAACCAGATGAGCGTGTTAACCGCCAGACGCGCCGCGTTAGTCACCTGCGACAGGTTAGAGATGGAGGCGACCACGGCGGTGAAAATCAGCGGAACAACGGCCGCCTTCAGCAGGGTGACGTAGGAAGAGCCGATGGTATCTAAGGTCACCATGAGCCAGTTGGGGTTGCTCTTCGCGTCCCCGCCCAGTGCGAGGGCGAGCGCGCCGAGAACAATACCCAGAATGAGGGAGGCAATGATTTGGTTGCCGAAAGAAGTAGCCCACTTGGGCAGACGTGAACGAGATGATGCATGCGGTGTAGACATGTGGCATACTCTAAAACTTTTGCGCGCTCCGGCGCGAGTTTGTGTGAAGAAGTATTGCAATCCGCTGCAGTGTAGGGGATGCGTGACGAACTGTGACTTTCCGAAGGGACCTTTCGGCTGTACATCCCGCAGTCTAACCAGCAACGCAGCCCAACCCGACTGCCCAACCAGCAATGCCGTCAGCAGCGCAGCCCAACCAGCAACGCCGCCAGCTGCCCCACACACGTAGGCGGTTAAAACGGCTGATAGTTATTCGGGAGCCACCGCAAAAGCAAACAGAAAGGAAACAACTGCGCAACATGCGGCGAAGCTTGCTGAGATTTTGCCGTCAGCTAATAATCCGAAAGCTAGGGCTTGATATGCTGGAACCACACCGATAGTCCGGCGAAAGTCGCCGGATGATGCTGTACCCACTCAGCTTCATGTACGCGTTGAGCGTTACGCCACGCACCACCTTTCAAGGAGAGATGCATGAGTTCTGCTCCCCAATACCCCGGCGGAACCACCACCCCTAACGGCCCGAAGAAGCCCCGCAATCGCATGGAGGCGGTTGCAGATTTCGCTACCCGCGCCGCACAGACCTCTGCCCAGCAGACCCTGAACCTGGGTGCGACCCGCCCCGGCATCGCCAAGATGATTGCCGTAGCTGGCGCTGGCGTGCTGCTGGTTGGCGGTGGCATCTTCGCCTACAACTCCATGCACCAGGAAGAGAACGCGTTCCTGTCGCAGGGCGAAGAGTACGCCCGCGTCTGCCAGGACGCGAAGACCGGTCTGCGCGTGGAAGATAGCGAATGTGAGAAGGCAGGCGTTCAGGAGCCGACCGACTCGCCCTCGGCCTCTTCCACGGAGTCCTCAAGTTCTTCTGGGTCTTCCGGTTCCTCCAGCTCCTCGGGCTCTTCTGGGTCGTCGGGCACTTCCGGTTCGACCACCACCCACAATAATTCGAATGCGTTCCTCTGGTACTACCTGGGTCGCCAAAGTGCCGCGAACTCTACCGGCACCCCTACGGTTCCCGGTGTGGGCACCAAGCTCTCCGGAGGCAGCACCACCCGCCCCAGCAACGGCACCGTCTACAGCGGTGTGTCCTCCAAGGGCGGTAGCTTTGAAGACTCCTACCGCACCGCGAAGAAGTCCTCCACCGTTTCCTCCGGCAAGGTGACCAGCACCAATAACTCCGGTAAGACCTCCACGGTGCGTAATAAGACCACCGGCTCGGTCTCCAGCGGTAAGCAGGGCACCAGCAATAGCGGTAGCACCGGCTCCTACAGCAAGTCGAACACCTCCAAGTCCGGTTCGTCCTCCAAGTCGGGTTCGTCCTCGAAGTCCGGTTCTTCGTCCAAGTCTGGCTCTTCCTCGAAGTCCGGCAGCAAGGGCGGTTTCGGTGGCGGCTCGAAGTCCGGCGGAGGTACCTCCGGCGGCTAAGCCATAAGCCATCACATTGAATGCGGGCAGGGACTGAGCGGTCCCGCCCGCATTTTCCTCACTAGAACAACCACACTCGCGGTGACGTAACAACACCGCTTTCCAATCACTACTTCGAAGGAGCCTAGCCCCTCATGCGCCGCGAAGAATTTCCCGTCGGCCGACCCGACTGGGAGAACGTCATCGTTGAGGAAGGCCTCACCTACAGCGTGGACGGCCCCCACGACACCGACCACTACTGGAACGAATACGCCGCCTACATTTTCAGCCCGCAAGAAATGGACTCTGTGCGCGCCCAAGCGGAAGAAATGCACCGCATGTGCCTGGAAACCGTCGAGTACATTGCCTCCGGTGCGTTCGGCACCCTCGGCCTGCCCCAGGCGGCGTTCAACCTCGCCGTAGAATCCTGGAACCGCCGCGACGCCGACTTCTACGGACGCTTCGACTTCACCTACTCCGGTGTGCCCGGCGACCCCATGAAGCTGCTCGAATACAACGCAGACACCCCCACCGGCATCGTGGAGGCGGCAGTCAGCCAGAAAACCTGGGCGAAAGACCAGCGCCTCGACACCCGCGGCTACGCCCACTGGGGTGAAATCGGTGAAGCCTTCACCAACCGTTGGCGCCACATCTTCGCCCCCGAAATCACCGCTGGAGTGCAGCCCGTACTGCACCTGGCACATGTGCCCTCCGAAATCGATGAGAACAACGAGGACTATAACAACCTTTGGCTCATCGCCTACTCGGCACAGCAGGCGGGCATCAAAACCCATATGATTCCCATCGACGAAGTCATCTTCAACGAAGACACCAAGAGCTGGGAAGACGCACAGGGACGGCGCATCACCAACCTCTTCAAGCTCTACCCCTGGGAAGACCTGGTCACCGACAGCGATGCAGGTTACGACAAGCTCCTCTTCGCCTACCACGGCGCCATGGACCGCTGGATCGAGCCTGCGTGGAAGATGTTCCTCTCCAATAAGCTGCTGCTCGCCGCGCTCTGGGATAAGTACCCCGGCCACCCGAACCTCGTACCCACCTACGCGGGGCACCGCGGCGGCATGCGCAACTGGGTTCGCAAGCCCCTCTTCGGACGCGAAGGCGACGGAGTAGAAATCTACGCCCCCGACTACGACGTCTTCATCAAGCCCGAAGATGACGACTTCTTCGCCAACGCCCCCGAAAGCGAATTCATCTACCAGGAGTACATCCCGGCACCGCGCTACGAGGGCATCATCAACCCGGTCAGCCATCCCATCCTCGGCGTGTGGGTGGTCGACGGACGCACCGTAGGCGTGGGCATCCGCGAATCGAACGGCGCGCTCACCGACTACTGGTGCCGCTTCGCCCCGCACCTGGTAGACCTGAACGACTCCTCCGGCATGGGATTCGGCACCACCGACCCCGGCACCGCAAACTTCGGATAGCCACCAGAAGACATAGCCTTCAGACGACACGAAAACACAGCGAAGCCCCCGCCTCAGCCATAAAGCTAAAGCGGGGGCTTCGTCTATAGAGTTCCTAATCTCAAGGCTCTAGTTCAGAGGCTCCAGAGATTCACTCGACGAGGAGCGAGCAGACTAGAGGCTACTCGTCATCGTCCTCATCGTCGTCATCCTCAGTATCCAGAGGGAGCATCATCTCATCGGTCAGAGCGCGGCGCAGAGTATCCAGACCCACCGAACCGAGCAGAAGCGCACGCGTGTGGAATGCACGCATGTCATCGCCGCGGCGCACAGCCTGATCGCGCAACTCCAGCCAGAGACGCTCGCCAATCTTGTAGCTCGGCGCCTGACCCGGCCAACCCAGGTAACGCAGGAACTCGAAACGCAGGTGACCCTCGGACTCGTCCAGGTTCAGCTTCAAGAACTCGTAACCCAGCTCAGAAGTCCAGATGGTGCCCGGCTCAACACCCAACTGCTCAGCCCACTCATCCGGAATCGGCATCTCGCAGTGAACACCAATATCGAAGACCACGCGGGCGGCGCGCATACGCTGAGCGTTCAGCATGCCCATGCGGTCACCCGGATCCTTCAGGTAGCCCAGTTCCTCCATGAGGCGCTCGGCGTACAGCGCCCAGCCCTCACCGTGACCGGAAACCCACAGCATGTTTGTACGCCAGGAGTTCATGGTGCCCTGCAGAGCCGTAGCAATAGCAATCTGGAGGTGGTGGCCCGGAACGCCCTCGTGGTACACGGTGGAGGTTTCACGCCAGGTAGTGAACGTATCCTCACCCTCGGGAACCGACCACCACATGCGGCCCGGACGCGAGAAATCGGGGGAGGGGCCGGTGTAGTAAATACCGCCCTCGTTCGTGGGCGCAATGCAGCACTCAATGCGGCGCATGGGGCCGCCAATTTCAAAGTGGCTACCCGCCAGGTTCTCCACGGCGGCGTCGGCGAGCTTCTGCATCCATGCCTTCAGCTCATCGGTACCGTGCAGCTGACGTGCCGGATCCTCATCAAGCAGCTGCTTAGCGCGCTCAATGCTTGCGCCCGGCTCAATCTCCTCGGCAACCTCACGCTGACGAGCGATAATGCTCTCCAGCTCCTTCACGCCCCAGGCGTAGGTTTCGTCCAGGTCAATGGTGGTACCCAGGAACGAACGGGAGTGCAGGCTGTACGCCTTACGGCCCACAGCGTCGCGGGAGGGAGCGACCGGCTGCAGCTTCTCCACCAGGTAGCTGTTGAGGCGGCGGTAGCCTTCCTTTGCAGCCTCGGCACCTGCGGCAGCCTCCTCCTTCAGTGAGGGGACAGCCTCGGCGACCTCAGCGGCAAGCTCGTCAAAGAAACCACCGGGAGCGTAGTACGCGGCGGTCTGCTCAATGACAATATCCACCTGCCGGCGCGGGGCGACCTTGCCCTCTTCACGAGCCGCCTCAAGGGTCTGGATGTAGCCCTCCAGCGCCTCGGTCACGCGGTGCATACGACCGATAATGTGCTCCCAATCCTGCTGGGTGTTGCGCTTCATCAGGTCAAAGACCGAGCGCACCTCCTGCGGGACGGAGGCAATATTGTTCATCTGCCAGCCACCAAAGCCAGCCTTGTACTGCTTGCGGTACAGGCTCAGGCGCTCCTGCAGAGCATCCAGGGTGACCAGGTCAACGTCATCAATAGGCAGGACGTTATCGACCTTCTTCAAGGTCTTCTTCGCAAGGCGCGCAAAAGCCTTCTCGCCGGCGGGCGAGTAGTCGGGGTACAGGGTCTCTACGCCTTTGCGACCAAGCTCGGTTGCATGGACGGGGTTCAGGTCGAGGACCTTCTCAAAATATTCGTTAGCAATCTGATCGACGTCGGTCAGCGAGCGCTTCAATCGGTAGATGCTGGGAAGTTCCTGGTAAGTGCTCATGTTCATATCCTAACTCAGGGGTGTGCCTTCAACCACGATTTTCGGTGATTTAGCTCGCTTAAACCGGCAATATTACGGGCTGAGCGGTACCGAACGCAAGGAAAACAGCTCACCTGTGGACAACTCACCGGGGCTCAGGCGCGAAAACGCCCCGGCTTTCTCCCTCCTGAACGTGCAGGAGAGGAAGACCGGGGCGTCACCCAGATGGGTTACAAGCTGCTAGCTGGCGACTTAGCCGGTGAAGTATTCACCGTTGAGCCCGAGCAGACCGTTCGCGCTCTGGACCACGCCGAGGCGGTGCGCAATGAGGCGGTCCTGCAGCTCATCGCCGGATACCAGATCCACCAGAATGTTCGGGTACTTGGTCGAGCAACGGATGAACTCGTCGTACGCCTCATCGCTGAACGCGGCGTTCGTGATGAAGGTGCCGAGCTGACCGCCGCGGGCGTGAATTGCCAGGAAGAACGCGGTAATGTCCTGAGGCCGAACGCTCGCGGACAGCACGCCGTTAGATGCCGGGCGCAGAGTACGAACGTAGAACGCTCGCTCTTTTTCACCGGTGGCGGGGGTCGCCACGCCGTCCACACCCCGAGCCTCCAGCGGCTCCACGGTGTAGCCGCGCATCAGGAACAGATCGAAACCAATACGGCGGAAACGCTCCTCAGACACCTGCGCCAGGGCGG
Source organism: Rothia sp. 27098_8_27 (assembly GCF_041432805.1). NCBI lineage: Bacteria > Bacillati > Actinomycetota > Actinomycetes > Micrococcales > Micrococcaceae > Rothia > Rothia sp. 27098_8_27. The sequence continues at coordinate 170,278 of NZ_JAPWAJ010000002.1, forward strand.
GTGCCAGCGCGTCGCGGCGGAAGACCTGACGGTAACGCTTCAGAGCCTCACGCACCTGAGCGGCAGCCACCTGCAGAGCAGTGGACGGGTCAGCGGAGGCGGGAACCGGGACAGCAACAGCAGGCTGAGCAGGAGCCACAACGGGTGCAGAAACAGCGGGTGCAACCGGCTCAACAACCGGAGCCGCGGAAGCAACCGGCGCAACCGCCGGAACCTCAGCGGGAGCCTGGGTAGTAACCGCCTGGGTAGTAGTTGCCACCGGCGAACCGGCAGGACGCGCCAACAGCGCAGGAGAAGCACCCGGCACCGGAGCCAACGGCTCACGACCCTCACGGGCCGCCAGGCGAGCCTGACGCTCCGCAGCGCGCGCCTCCTTGGCAGCCTGAAGAGCCTCCTCACGAGCCTGCAGTTCAGCGGCAATATCCTGAGGCAGCTTGTGCTTGAGGGACTGCGGCGGCAGCGGCGCCATGCGGGCGGTCACCGCCTCCGGAGCACCCTCCGGGAAACGCTTGAGCAGCTCCTTACCCGCCTCGCTCAGCTCATAACGCTCCGGGTTCTTGCGGGAGGTACGACCCGTACCCTCACGCAGAGCGTTCAGGTAGCGTTCGCCCTTGAGCACGTGCATCGCCACCGAATAGCGGTTACGCAGACGCGGGGTCAGCTTGTAACGGTGCGGAGCGACCTCACCCTGCAGGTACGGGATGTCCAGGGCAAGCTTCAACTCATCGTAAATGTCGTAGTAGGAGATACGCGGGTTCTCCTCCACAAGCTTCAGAATCGGGTACAGCAGCTGATGCGGATACGGCAGAGCGTCCACCGCCGCAGGATCCAGTAGAGCCGAAGCCACCAGCTTATGAACGCTCGGCTCAGCCATCTGCGCCAGAACCGGCGCAAAAGCAGGACCCAGCGAGTAGACAGTCTCACGCTCGGAGAGGTAGTGGTGGGCGATCAGCACATCGTAGAGGTAATCCTGCGCGTCAATCTGCACAAAATAGGGGTTCGAGGCCGCCTGCTGAATACGCTCGTCGCGGTCAAAGACCTGCTCCAGGCTCGGAAGGCTCAGCTCCACATCGGCGCCGTGGTCGTTGAGGGTGTCGAGCAGAAGAACGCCCATATGAGTCAGCAGAGCATCAGTTGCGGCAATATCCTCAGCCGTAATGGAAGCGCCCTCATCCTTCACCAGCGCCAGCACGGAGCTCAGCTCGCTTGCCGGTACGCCGGTTTCCTCGTGGCGTGCCACCAGCTCCTTCGCCGAAGGCGACAGCGAGTACAGAGTCAGCGGAGAATCCGTGTGCTCGTGGATCGTCTTGGTGCGCAGGTAGCCCTCACGGGTCAGCAGGCTCAGCGCCTGAGCGATCACAGGCTCAACAATGCGCTGCTCCAGGTACGACAGGCCGTACCAGCCCTGCACAAAACCGCACTCACGCAGCACCAGCTCACGAATCTTCACGGGCGCCGCCGCGGGGTATGCCGGGGTAACACTCAGGACGATGGGCAGAAGCTCACGCACCGTAATGTGCGAGAGCAGAACCGGGTAGAACTGCTTCAGGTAGTAGAGGTACACGCCGCTGAGGAGGGGCAGAACCGGCAGAAGAGCCTGCGCCTGCTGTTCCTTCGGGGTGCCCAAAAGTTCACGGCCAGCCTCGCTGAGGGTGTAGTGCAGGTTGCCCGGATGCAGCTGGCTGAGGGACACCTCAAGATAGTCAGCATTGACCAGCGCCGCAATCAGCTTATTGAGCGCCTCACGGAAGAGAACATTGTCACCGACCGCAATGAAACGCTGAGTCATGTTGAAACCCAGGTCCACACCTACAGGGGTGTACATATCGGGGAAGAAAACCTTCTCGCCACGGTCCTGAGCGCGCTCAAAGTGGCGGAGCAGAGAGAAAGCCGCCGCAACGCTGAGAGTGCGTGCTTCCTCGGGTAGGGTCTCCCACGAGGTTTCCTGCTGCAGAGAGTGCAATTCGGAATGGTCGATATGGAGCATTGTTTTATTCACAAAAGCCACGCCGGGCTCCTTATCTGGTGTTATTTATCGTGCGGGCATTCTTCATAAGGTGCAGTCATTCGAGCGGGAAAATATTCACACAATACTGGGCGACACCATTTTTATTTTTGGGTCGACACTTTGGTAACCCCTCGTGAAGAGAAGTACGTGAAGAGAAGTAGGAACGGCAGATTTCTCAGCCCGTTCCGCTCACGTACCGTCTTCTATGACGAACACTTCAGAAAGAACGCTATAAATTATGGTGAAGTGCTTATACCGTCACGGGTATATACACTTCGTGAAATAATGCGAAGAATATGTAACGCATTACCCTCTCATTGTATCGGCTGGTTCAAGAAATAACCTAGATTTCTAAAACCCGCCGATATATGAAAAATATCCTCAAGGAAAAGTGAAAATACATTAAGTGAAATGACGTAGGAAATGCGCGAAGACCAGAGACCTTCAGAAGGAAATGCTTACCCCAAGCCCCCTCCGGTTACTCCATGCCGCGGGCAAAATACTCCTCGTCAATGCGATAACCGCACTCGCCCTCACCATCAAGCACACCCACACGGTGACGAATCATCAGCTCCACCAGCTGATGCTGATCAACCAGAGCAATATTGCGTGCACCCGGCAATCCCTGCAAATACTCAGGCACCGGCTGCGCAAAAGCACCGCAGGTCACCAAAACACCCTGCAAACCGCCGTGCAGAAGCACCGCACCGGCAAGCTTCTGAATCTCGTTAGGAGTGACCTTCATGGTTCCGCAATAGTGCTTCACCTGAATATAAATCGGTGCGAAATCCAGGCCGTCAGAGTAGCGGGCAATAACATCCACGCCCTTATCGTCGGCGCCGCCGGTCACCTCGGTACTAAAACCAAGAGCCGTAAAAATATCGGCAACAATCTGCTCAAAATATTCCGGAGTCACCGCGTGAATATGCTGAATTAAATCCTGCGTAAAGTGCTCGGCAAATTCCGCCTGAGCATGAATAACCGGTGAATCGCTGGCACGCAAAATAATATCCAAAGGAGACTGACCCGCAGGCCAGGTCTCAGCAGTACCCGCAGAATTCAACGCATGTGCAAGGTGCTCCGCACCGGTTGCTTTATGGGCAGCAGTAGCTTCCCCGGCATCGGCAGCAGGGAGGAACGGCTCCATACCGGTGACCGCATCACCATCGGAAGCACCAAAAATGAGGCGATGTTCTGCCTCCGCAGTCGCCAGGAGTGCATTCGCCTGCTTCTTGAGCTTCTTCGTCGTCCTCGCCGTCAAACTCTGAGTACACAGCGCCTGCACCTGCTTTACCACGCGCGGCGGCACCGAACCGTGCAGATGCGGGGTGCAGGTCAGCTCGGCACCCAGAGGAGTGAGCAGGTACTTCCTCTTCTCCCACGGGGTCAGGCGAGGCATCAACTGGGCATAACGAAGTGCCACCAAGATCTTCAAGGTGGTACGTACAGCCACCGCAAAATCGGTGGATTCAAGATCGGGTAGGTTCTTCTTCGACCCCAATGCCTTAGTCTGCTGCCGCAACTGCTCACTAACATAGGCGGCGGTGCGAGGTACAGTCTTCGACAAGCGCCGTAGCGTCGGCAACAGAAGCGCGATATAGACATCCGGTGGGGGCCTATGGTTTTTATTCAGCATCTTTGCCATGGTCCCTGCCAATTTATTAACACTAATGTGATGGTATATACATCGTAGCATCAGTACGTATCATCATGACTTTATCGTTTCTAATATGACAAAACCACAAGAATCAGCGCATTAGATGTTGAATAACGCAATATAAATCTTGAATTTGAAGCAAAACAATATATTCCCGCCACACCAACCGGCGTGACGGGAATATAAGAAGCAGAGTTATCAGCTCGCGTTACCTGGGGCGAGCGCGCCTCCACGAACCGGGGCCCGGACGCAACGAAACACCCAGGCGCTGGCCGCGGTTCAGGATGCGCGAAGCAGCACCCACCAGCGAATTCTGCTCCTTCTGCGCGGCATTCGCCTGCATCATCGCAACCACAGCTGTGAGAGCGGCAATCTCCTCCGGGGTGGGGGAGCCCTTCACTACCTTCAGTAGCGGCTCCTGCTCAGTGTCAGTATCAACCGAAGACTGAACGGAGTCCTTCGCTGTGCTGGGTGCGGTAGCCGCGCGCGCAGAAGAACGGGCAGAAGAGGTAGTGCGAGAAGACCCGCGCTCAAGCTGCTCGGCGCTCTCAGTAGCCTCCGAACTGTCCTTCTTCTTGCCAAACGAGAAATAACTCAGCGGATTGTAGCCTGCCAAAGGCTCGCCTCCTTAGAAACCTAAAATCGTGGGAATGCCCGCACCACAAATGGTGCGGGCACAACGGAAGCCTACAGCGGGATGTTACCGTGCTTCTTTGCCGGGGTAGCCGCACGCTTATCGTGCAGGGCACGCAGCGAAGAAATGATGCGCACGCGAGTCTCGCTCGGGGCAATCACCTCGTCAATGTAACCCAGCTCAGCAGCCTGGTACGGGTTCAGCAGCTCTTCCTCATACTTGGCGATCAGCTCAGCGCGGCGAGCCTCAACATCGCCGCCCTCAGCCGCCAGAGCCGCCAGCTCACGACGGTACAGAATATTCACCGCACCCTGAGCACCCATCACACCAATCTGAGCGGTGGGCCACGCCAGGTTAATATCGGCACCCAGCTTCTTCGACCCCATCACAATGTACGCACCGCCGTACGCCTTACGGGTAATGACGGTAACCAGCGGAACGGTCGCCTCTGCGTAAGCGTAGAGTAGCTTTGCGCCGCGGCGAATAATGCCGTTGAACTCCTGATCGGTACCGGGCAGGAAGCCGGGAACATCCACAAAAGTCAGAATCGGAATGTTGAACGCATCGCAATGACGCACGAAACGGGCAGCCTTCTCGGACGCAGAAATGTCCAGGCAGCCGGCGAACTGCATCGGCTGGTTCGCCACAATACCGACCGTGCGGCCCTCAACGCGGGCATAACCAATCATTACGTTCGGAGCGTACAGCGCCTGCATCTCCAGGAAGTGGCCGTCATCGACCACGGACTCAATGACCGCTCGCATATCGTAAGGCTGGTTCGCCGAATCCGGAATCAGGGTGTCCAGATCCAGATCGTCAACGGTCACCACCGGCTCCTGGTCATGCTCCAGGGGCAGGGGCTCGGCAAGGTTGTTCGAGGGCAGGAACTCCAGAAGCTCACGCACAAAGTCGAACGCGTCTTCTTCGTCCTCAGCCAGGTAGGTGCTGGTACCGGTCACGGAGTTGTGCTGACGCGCACCACCGAGGGTCTCCATGTCCACATCCTCACCGGTCACGGTCTTAATGACGTCCGGGCCGGTAATGAACATGTGCGAAGTCTTATCCACCATGATGATGTAGTCAGTCAGAGCGGGGGAGTACGCGGCACCGCCAGCGCAGGGGCCCATAATGACCGAAATCTGCGGAACCACACCGGATGCGCGCACGTTCATGCGGAAAATATCGGCAAACATCGCCAGGGAAGCCACGCCCTCCTGAATACGGGCGCCACCACCGTCGTTAATGCCGATGACCGGGCAGCCGTTCTTCAGCGCGAACTTCTGCACCTTCACGATCTTCTCGCCGTTCACCTGCGAGAGGGAGCCACCGTACACGGTGAAATCCTGCGAATACACGGCAACCAGGCGACCATCCACGGTGCCGTAACCGGAGACCAAACCGTCACCCAGGGGCTTCTTCGCCTCCATGCCGAACGCGGTCGTGCGGTGGCGGGCGAGGGCATCAAACTCAACGAAAGAACCCTCATCCAGAAGCATCTCGATGCGCTCGCGGGCGGTGTTCTTGCCGCGTGCGTGCTGCTTCTCGATTGCTGCCTCACCGCTGGGCGCGAAGCTGCGCTCTCGACGTGCGTAAAAATCAGCGAGCTTACCGGCGGTGGTGCTCAAATCAAATTCCTGCTGGAGGTTCTCGGACATTATTCCTCGTTCCTGCTCCACCCGATCGTCGGGAGCCAGTGGTTGCGGTGATGGTTGTTCAGAAGGCCCCGAAGAACGCTCTTGAACAATGTGCATATCCCTCAACTATAGTGCGAACTAGGGCACATATGCCAGGTGAGAAGCCAGAATATCAACACTAGATACACTTTTATGCACTCAGCACCCAAGAAGGCGCATACAGTAAACGAAAAGTGCGAAAGAGCGGCTTAAAAGAGCGCAGAAAACCCCCTTCCGTCTCGGCAATCCTTGTCGACGGAAAGGGGGCTTACGTTCAAGCTTTTCCAGCGTGAAGCGGTGCTCGACCTTAGATGGTGCCCAGAACCGGGTTCCACTCGGTCACGGTGTGAGACAGAACCGCGCCACCAACGTTCATCGGGTCGTTAGCCACGATCTTTTCGGCTGCCTCAGCGGAATCAACCTTTGCGATCAGCAGAGCGCCAGCGGGGGTCTCGCCGTCCAGCAGGGGACCGGAAACGATCAGGTTGCCCGCCTCAATCTGCGAACCAAGGTACTCGCGGTGAGCCGGACGGTACTTCGCCTGCTCCTCGGGAGCTGCGTAAACGTAAGTAATTGCGTAATAAGCCATAGCGGTCTTCTTTCGAGCAGGGCGGAGGAACCTCCGCAGCCGGTCGGTGCTTGATGCACCCTCACTGTCTAATGTACCGTCTCGGGTACCGGGTGGGCATCACCGGCGGTAAGAAATTGATATGGTGAGAAATCAGCGTGACTCGGCAGAAACTGGCTGATTATGGCGGCGAGTTGATAGCGGGTCGGCGTATCGCAGAGCTGATTCAGATAGTGCAGAAAGGCACATGCCATGGAGAGAAACACACACACCCAGAGCGACCATTCGGTTTTGGATGCGCCGCGAATCCGCACCATCGCGCTGGATGCGGGCTACTCCAGCGTCAACCTCTACGATGAAGTTGACTCCACCACCACCCGCGCCCGCGAACTACTTATGGATGGTAGCGACCCCGAACGCGAACAGCTCGGTGAACTCTCCGTCTACGCCAGCCTCTACCAAAGTGCAGGACGCGGTCGCCTCGCCCGAGCCTGGACCGCCCCTCCCGGGGCCTGCCTCGCCGCGAGTATCGTGGTGCGCCCGCACGCCTCCACCGACCCGCTCGCCCGAGAACTCCCCGAAGACAGCTACCACTGGATGACCCTCATCGCCGGGCTCAGCGTGGTCGATATTTGGCGCGGCTACGGCGTGGATGCCGCCCTCAAATGGCCCAACGACGTCATCGCGCAGGGAGCCAAAGGCTGCGGAATCCTTGCCCAGCTCGTCCCTGAAAGCGGCTCCACCGAGGGGCAGCGCAGCATCATCGTGGGCATCGGTCAGAATACGAATATGTCCGCCGAGCAGCTGCCCGTACCCACTGCCACCAGCCTGAGCCTGTGTACCGGGCAGGTCATCGACTCCTCCGAGGTGCTCACCCGACTGCTGAGCATCTTCGCCCGCCGCTACCACGCCTTCGTGCGCGCCGGCGGCGACCCTGAACGCCCCGACCCGCTCACCCCTGATAGCCTCAGCCTGCTTGACCAGGCGCGCGCCGCCACCGCCACTCTCGGCGCCAGCGTGCGCATGAGTCTGCCCGACGGAAGCACCGTAGAAGGCACCGCCGAAGACCTCGATGCGCAGGGGCGCATCCTCATCCGCCGCGAGGATGGGGCCCTAGAGCCCTACGCGGTGGGCGATATTGAGCACCTTCGCCCCGCCAATGGTAGCTACGGAGATTTTCAGCAGGCACACTAGAACCAATCCCTAAAATTTCAGCCCACAAAATTTCTGCCCGGCACGGCAGCACCCCTCAACCCACACCACCTCAACCGGCGCCTCCAGCCGGAATATAACAACCAGCACAGCTAAGGACCACCATGCGTTTGCGCGGAAAACTCAACCCCGGTGAGCATGTCATCATTGCGACCCGACAGCACTACGGTGCCCTGCTGCCCACGCTTGCCTACCTGCTGGTTGCGATTGCCGCGTCAACCTTCGCCTCCACGGCACGGTCCTCACCGATTCTGTGGACTCTCGGCATGATCTGTGCGGTAGGTACTCTGCTCGGTGCCGTGCGCACCGCCTGGCGTTGGGCAACCACCTACTACCTGCTGACCACCCACCGGCTCGTGGTTCGCCGCGGTGTGATGACCCGCAGCGGAGATGAGTCGCTCTACCTGGACTCCATGGGGGAGCGCTGGGCAAAACAACCCGGTCCGGGAGCCTGGCTGGGGTACGGGTCGGTGTACGTGGTGTGCCGCGGGGTGCACCACCGCCTGACCTACGTGCCCGATCCCAAGCGCTTTGAAAAAGAAATTAAAGCCGCCCGACGCGACTACTACGCCCTGCGCGCTCGCTATATTTAGAGCTTCATCGCCTCTGCGACCGAGTTGGGAGGGAGCTGTCGGGTTGGCTCAGAGCCTAAATCAGCCGCCAAATCTGCCGAAAAAATGCGGATTAGAGTATTCTTAAATGTGAATTACTCCACTAAACTATCCTAGGGTGCGGGCGCTTATGTGACCCAAACACCATAGCGGAGGGGTATATTAACAAGGCGCTACACGGTGAGCATCATCGCAGTGACGCAATGCAAAACCCACAGAGCGTAACGAGGCACCTCGTAACCTCGTGCCACCACGGTATAAACCAGACAGTATTTTCCGGCAGAGATGAAAGGAGCGGCAGCGGCAATGAGCACGGCAGACCACCATGAACCTGCGCACTCTCCGCAGGGTACCGGCGCCACCATGGGCCCCGAAACCCAAATGCTGAACCTCAAAATTCTGCAGAACCTCGCCCAGAACAATATCTACCGCGACGAGGAATCCAAAGCAGGAATCCGAGCCCTCGAAAAGTCGCTCCTGGGACAGGGTCGCCGTTACACCCCCGTAGAAGCCGCAGAATGCGCCGGACTTCCCTTCGAAACCGCCCAGCGCATCTGGCACAACATGGGCTTCCCGACGATCCCCAACCACTCGCCCTACTTCACTGAAACAGACGTGCAGATGCTCGCCGACCTACAGAAGTTGGACGCAGAAGGCGACATCCGCATGGAATATGTGGCATCCCTCGTGCGCGCCGAAGGTCAACTGACCGATCGCACCGTCGCCTGGCAGATTGAGGCGCTCGTGCACAACATCATGGTCACCGAAAACCTTAGCGATAATGATGCCCGCCGCAAGCTCCTTAAAGACTTCCCACGCTACCTTGAGGTTCTCGAACGTCTGGCGCTGTACGCATACCGTCGCCAGATGTACGCCGGAATCCTGCGCCTGGGATTGCGCGAAAACAACGTGACCACCTCCGGACTTTCCCGTCTGCCCCTGGTGCGCGGTGTAGGATTCGTGGATCTGGTCTCGTACACCTCTCTGGTACGTAACCTAGACGCGGCGGCTCTTTCTCAGCTCATCAACCACTTCGAGCAGAGTTGCCTGGACGTTATTGCACCCCTGGGCGGTCGCATTATTAAGACTCTCGGTGACGAAGTTTTCTTCCTCACCGAAACCCCGGACGCTATCGCAGAAATCAGCCTGCAGCTCTCCGAAAAGATCGGTGCCGACCCGCAACTGCCGGATGCACGTGTCGCCTTCATCTGGGGTGAGGTTCTGGCTAACCGCGGTGACGTGTACGGCTCCAGTGTGAATCTGGCTGCGCGCCTGGTTTCCCTGGCTGAACCGGGTACCGTGCTGACCGATAATGAGACAGCAAACACGCTCCGACAGGTGGGAAATCGCTATACTCTCACCTCTCAAGGAACGCGAAATGTTAGAAGCTTTGGTAACGTAGACCCCGTGGCGGTGACTCGTCGCGTGAACTACACAATGGAGATAGACCTCTCATGACTGAACTGAAACTACGTACCGGTGGTGCAACGCACCGCGGCGCACATCGAGAAAATAACGAAGATTCGATGGTCGTCGCCGGTTCCCTTTGCGTGGTCGCGGACGGTATGGGAGGCCACGAGGCGGGTGAGGTTGCTTCGCGCCTGTGCGTGCGTCAGCTCGCCTACTCGCCCTTCTTCACCATGCCCGGTGGCCGTAGCGAAGAGGAGCAGCAGGCCTACGTTGAGCGCCTGGCAGCTATTGACGACTCCGATCCCGGCAAGCGCCGCCGCCGTGCAAACACCCTGCTTAACAATGAAATCGTGGGCGCCCTGAACCGTCTGCACGACATCATTGGCGAAACCAACGAGGAGATTAAGCAGGCGCTTTCCCGCTCTGGCGGTACGACTGTGACGGGTGCCTGGCTGACTCGCATTGGCGACCGTAACCTGTGGGTTATTTTCAACGTGGGTGATTCCCGCACCTACCGCCTGCTACGTGAGGACGAGGGTATCCACCACTCCGCGATGGAGAAGCTGCCCGGCTCTGAGGGTTCCGCTTCGCTGGAGCAGGTCACGAGCGACCACTCCGAGGTGCAGTACTTGGTTGACGAGGGTCAGATTACCGCCCTGGAGGCGCTGACCCACCCGCGCCGCAACGTGATTACCCGCGCGCTGGGTACCGGCAACTACTGGGAACCGGACTTCTGGGTTCTGCCCGCCCGCCCCGGTGACCGCCTGATGCTCTGCTCCGACGGCCTTTCCGGCGAGCTTTCGCACGAGTACATGGCGCGTGTGCTCACTTCGATTCGCCACCCGCAGGATGCCGCTGACGTGCTCCAGCACGAGGCGCTGCGATCGGGCGGCCGCGACAACATTACCGTGATTGTTGCCGACGCTGTCGAAGCCTAAACTTCATACCTTATGATTCACCCCCGCTCTCTTCGGGTACTCGTGCGAGTGTCTGCAGAAGGCGGGGGTGAACTGTATTCGCGCACAGAAACTAAGGAAGCGCGATCCAGGAAGTGGCTACGGCACTCTTGCCTCATCGTTTGCGTCATTGTTCGCGCGCGAGGAACCCGGCAATATGACGAGCGATAGGGGAGAGGCGGAGCAAAAACGCTAGACTGGACGGGTGACTGAGAACAACACCACCCAGCAGACTGCCCCCGCCGAGACTCGAGCAGAGAGCCCCGCAGAAAACGCCGCAGAAAACACTGCGGAGATTACCGAGGCCCTGCGTGCTGAGTACGCGGAACTGACCGATAAGATTCGTGCCGCCCGCCGCGCCTACTACAACGAGGACGCGCCCTTCCTCTCTGACGCCGAGTACGATAAGCTCTACCGCCGCCTCGAAATCATTGAGGCGGAGCACCCGCTCATCATCGCCAACGACTCGCCCACCCAGGAAGTCGGCGGCGAAGCCATCGAGGCCTTCGCACCTGTCACCCACCTGCAGCGCATGTACTCCCTCGAGGATGTCTTCTCCTTCGAAGAGCTGCGCGCCTGGCTGACCAAGACCGAAGAGAGTGCCCGGAACCTCACCGGCAGCGCACCGCAGTGGCTGACCGAGCTGAAGATCGACGGCCTGGCGGTGAACCTGCTCTACCGCAACGGCACCCTCGTGCGCGCGGCAACCCGCGGCGACGGCACCACCGGCGAAGACGTCACCCACAACGTGCGCACCATTGCGAGCATCCCGCAGCAGCTGACCGGCGAGAACCACCCCGAAGAGATTGAAATCCGCGGTGAAGTGTTCATCTCCTCCGCCGATTTTGAGAAGCTCAACGAGTCTATGATTGCCGCTGGCAAGAACCCCTTCGCGAACCCGCGTAACGCCGCGGCAGGCTCGCTGCGCCAGAAGGACGCGGCGATTACCGCCTCGCGCCCGCTGAGCATGTACGTGCACGGCATCGGTTCGCGCACCGGCCTGGATATTGCCACCCAGTACGAGACCTACGATCTGCTTGCCTCCTGGGGTCTGCCCGTGAGCCCCTACAGCGAAATTGCCGCCAACACCGAGGCGGTGTTCGACTTCATCAATAAGTACGGCGAGCAGCGCCACTCTCTGGTGCACGAAATCGACGGCATCGTTATTAAGGTCAACGACTTCGCGACCCAGGCTCAGCTGGGCTATACCTCCCGCGTGCCGCGCTGGGCGGTGGCGTACAAGTACCCGCCCGAAGAGGTGCACACCAAGCTGCTGGACATCCGCGTGGACGTGGGACGCACCGGCCGCGTGACCCCCTACGGCGTCATGGAGCCCGTGTTCGTCTCCGGCTCGACTGTCGAACGCGCGACCCTGCACAACCAGGACGTGGTCAAAGCTAAGGGCGTGCTCATCGGCGACACCGTGGTGCTGCGCAAGGCAGGCGACGTGATCCCCGAGATCGTCGCCCCCGTGGTTGCCCTACGTGACGGCACCGAACGAGAGTTCGTCATGCCCAGCGAATGCCCCTCCTGCGGCTCGCCCCTTGCCCCCGGCAAGGAAGGCGACGTGGATCTGCGCTGCACGAACCCGCGCTCCTGCCCGGCGCAGCTGACCGAGCGCGTGTACTACGCGGCAAGCCGCGGCGCCTTCGACATTGAGGCGCTCGGCTTCGAAGCAGCAAAGGCACTCACCAGCCCCGCAACCCCGCACACCCCTCCGCTAACGACCGAGGCGCACCTGTTCAGCCTCAACATTGAGGACCTGCGCGAGGTCACCATCGAACGTGAGAAGAAGGTCAAGGGTGTGGGCACTGGAAAGATGGAGCGCGTGCCCTACTTCTACACCAAGCCGACCAAGGCACGCCCCGAGCCGAAGCCCACGAAGAATACGCTGAACCTCTTCGCCGAGCTGGAGAAAGCAAAGCAACAGCCGCTGTGGCGTGTGCTGGTTGCCCTCTCGATTCGCCACGTGGGCCCGACCGCTGCCCGCGCGCTCGCCGCGGAGTTCGGTTCGATGCAGGCGATCCGCGAGGCTGACCGTGAACGCCTTGCCGCTGTGGATGGTGTGGGCACCACGATTGCCGATTCGATTATTGAGTGGTTCGCCGAGGACTGGCACGCCGAGGTGGTGGACTCATGGGCTGCCGCCGGTGTGCGCATGGAAGATACCCGTGACGAGTCCGTGGAACGCACCCTGGAGGGTCTGACCGTGGTCGTGACCGGCACGCTGAACGGTTACACCCGTGATGGCGCGAAGGAAGCCATTATTTCTCGCGGCGGTAAGGCGTCCGGTTCGGTGTCTAAGAAGACCCACTTTGTGGTTGCTGGCGCGAACGCCGGCTCGAAGCTGGATAAGGCTCAGCAGCTGGGTCTGAAGATTCTGGATGAGGAGGGCTTCACCGCCCTGCTCGAGGGTGGCCCGGAGGCAGTTGAGGCTCCCGCGGAGTAGACCCGGTAGCGGGGTCATCTGAATCTGACCCCAGCAATATATAGAGTATTCAGGCTCTGGAGTGCGTGCTCCAGAGCCTGAATGCCGATTTTTGGCATTTATAATTACCACAGCTTTTAAGGCGGAAGCGCCTTAAAACACTCCCAAAGCGAAGAAATATTTAAAAAATATTTACACGCTGTTCAAAACCCTTAAAGGGGGCGTGCGCCAACCCCGAATCAGAAAGCTCAGCGGGGGAGCGCCTCCGGATTAAAACCCTAGAAAACCCCGAAATTCCGGGGAAAAACCCCTAAGATATGCGGGGTTCAAGATCACCATTAATGTTCCATGCACTTTTAACCTGAAAGAACCCTGGGAGAAGCCGGGGCGTTCGCTGTGAACTTGAAATTGGGTTGGAATCGTAAAAAACCTCGGCTATCTTTGAGACCAGATAGATTCTCGCAAGGGAATCGCCTGTGTGGTTTCAAGCTTGGAATGCTTGAAACGATGCCCGGTTCTACCGCACGTCCCCATCGAGGAAGTGCCACCCGGATTCCGCACATAAGTGCAGAATCGCTCACGGTGACATGAAATCGGTGGAGAGCCGCTCACATGGTAGAGCCAGAAAATGAGTAACCTACTTCGTTATCAAAGGGTGAGCGGCGGCGCGCTAGAGTTCCGGGGACGGAACGAGCGGGGACGGCCCCAAGGAGCATTATGAAGAACACTTCCATTCGTCGTACCGCAGCAGCTCTCGCCATCGGTGGCGCTGTAGCAGCTACCATGTCGATGCCCGCTGCAAACGCAGTAGACGGTGCTACCTGGGACGCACTGGCACAGTGCGAGTCCGGTGGCAACTGGTCCATCAACACCGGTAACGGCTTCTACGGCGGCCTGCAGTTCACCCAGCAGTCCTGGAACGGCGTCGGCATGTCCGGCTCCCCCGCGACCGCTTCCCGTGCACAGCAGATCGAGGCAGGCGAGCGTCTGCTCGCTATCCAGGGCTGGGGCGCATGGCCCGCATGCTCCGCTAAGCTTGGCCTCTACGGCAAGACCGGCGCAGCTCCCACCTACACCGAGCCCACCACCGTGGCTGCACAGTCGCAGACCCAGCAGACCTACACCGCTCCCGCGGCACAGGCTGCACCCGCAGCTCCTGCAGCTCAGGCTGCACCCGCAGCAGTTGAGGCTCCCGCAGCTGCACCGGCAGCTCAGGCAGCACCTGCAGTAGTTGAGGCTCCGGCAGCAGCACCCGCTGCACCGGCAGTTGAGGCTCCCGCAGCAGCAGCTCCCGCGGCTGCACCCGTTGCAGCTCCCAAGGCTGCAGCAGGCACCTACACCGTGGTTCCCGGTGACTCCCTCTCGCTGATTGCTGCAAAGCTCGGCGTTGCAGGCGGCTACCAGGCAATCGCAGCTGCGAACACCGACATCATCTACAACGTTGACCTGATCTTCCCCGGCCAGGTTCTGACCATCCCCGCCTAAGGATTAACCCTTAAGCGTAACGTGGAAACGTTGTAGCCCAACGCCCCGCACCTCACACGAGGAGCGGGGCGTTGAGCATTTAACCCCAAAAAAGGGCAGAGGCGCACCGTCTGAACACGCAAACCAGCAGGTAAACCCTCCAACCCCCAATGAGACGGAACACGCAACCTCCACTACACTAGAGAAGAGACAAGAAAACAAACTACGGGAGAACCATGTCTGCCATCACCTTTGAACAGGTAAAGCACCTGGCATCGCTGGCACTCATTGAGATGACCGATGAAGAACTCACCGCGATGGCGTCTGAGCTGGACGTCATCGTCGCATCCGTTGAGACCATGTCGCAGAAAGCAACTGCCGACATCCCCGCGACCAGCCACCCCATCCCCCTCGAGAACGTCTTCCGCGAAGACGTGCCCGTCACCACCCTCACCCAGGAAGAGGCGCTCTCCGGCGCCCCCGACGCACAGGACGGCAAGTTCCGCGTGCCGGCAATCCTCGACGAAGACTAAGAGGAGAACAACCAAGTGAACGAACTGATCCAGCTCACCGCCGCAGAAGCAGCAGAAAAGCTCGCATCCGGCGAAATCACCTCCGTCGAGCTCACCCAGGCACACCTGGACCGCATCGCAGCCACCGACGGCGCACCCCTGAGCGACAACCGAGCAGACGGCAAGAGCGGCCTCAACGCCTTCCTGCACATCAACGCCGAAGAAGCACTCGCCACCGCAGCAGCAGTGGACGCAGACCGCGCAGCAGGCAAGGAACTGCCCCCGCTCGCAGGCGTACCCATCGCCGTCAAGGACCTCATCGTCACCAAGGGCCAGCCCACCACCGCAGCATCCCGCATGCTCGAAGGCTGGATGAGCCCCTACGACGGCACCGTCACCCGCAAGGTCCGCGAAGCACGCATGCCCATCCTCGGCAAGACCAACCTCGACGAATTCGCAATGGGCTCCTCCAACGAGCACTCCGCATTCGGCGTAGTACGCAACCCCTGGGCACTCGACCGTGCACCCGGCGGCTCCGGCGGCGGCTCCGCAGCAGCCGTCACCGCATTCCAGGCACCCCTGGCGCTCGGCACCGACACCGGCGGCTCCATCCGCCAGCCCGCAGCACTGACCGGTAGCGTCGGCGTCAAGCCCACCTACGGCTCCGTCTCCCGCTACGGCGTCATCGCCATGGCGTCCTCCCTCGACCAGGTAGGCCCCGTCGCACGCACCGTCCTGGACACCGCGCTGCTCCACGAAGCAATCGCAGGCCACGACCCGCTCGACTCAACCTCCCTGCCCGACGAGCCCGGCAACTTCGTTGAAGAAGCCAAGGCAGGCGCAGAAGCAGCACGCAAGCGCGACCTGTCCGGCCTGCGCATCGGCGTCATCAAGGAACTCGGCGGCGGCGACGGTGAAGGCTTCGAAGCAGGCGTGCTCGCACGCTTCCGCGAATCCGTCGAAGAGCTGCGTGCCGCAGGCGCAGAGATCATCGAGGTCTCCCTGCCCTCCGTCACCGAAGCCATCAGCGCCTACTACATGATTATGTCCTCCGAGGTGTCCTCCAACCTGGCACGCTACGACGGCGTCCGCTACGGCCTGCGCGTCGTACCCGAAGACGGCCCCGTCACCATCGAACGCGTCATGTCCGCAACCCGCTCCGCAGGTTTCGGCCACGAGGTCAAGCGCCGCATCATCCTCGGCACCTACGCACTGTCCGCTGGTAACTTCGACGCCTACTACGGCGCCGCACTGCGCGTACGCACCCTCATCCAGCGCGACTACGCAGCAGCCTTCGAAAAGTGCGACGTGCTCATCTCCCCGACCGCGCCCTCCACCGCGTTCAAGCTCGGCGAGAAGACCGAAGGCGACCCCATGGCAATGTACCTGGGCGACGTCGCAACCGTGCCCGTCAACCTGGCAGGCGTCCCGGCGCTCTCCCTGCCCGGCGGCCTCTCCGAAGAGAACAACCTGCCCGTCGGCATCCAGTTCACCGCACCCGCACGCGAAGACGCACGCCTCTACCGCGTCGGCGCAGCACTGGAAGAACTGCTCACCGAAAAATGGGGCGCACCGCTCTACAAGAGCCTGCCCGACACCGAAACTCTGATCCGCGACTTTGACTTTGGGGGAACCAAGTAATGAGTGAAGAAGTCCTCAGCTTCGAAGAAGCCATCGAAAAGTACGACCCGGTCCTCGGCTTCGAGGTGCACGTCGAACTGAACACCAAGACCAAGATGTTCGACTCCGCACCCAACGAGTTCGGCGACGAACCCAATACCAACGTCACCCCCGTATCGCTCGGCCTGCCCGGCGCACTGCCCATGGTGAACAAGACCGCTGTTGAGTCCGCCATTAAGCTCGGCCTGGCACTGGGCTGCGACATCGCAGACAAGTCCTACTTCGCCCGCAAGAACTACTTCTACCCGGACTCCCCGAAGAACTTCCAGACCTCCCAGGCTGGCGGCCCCATCGCGGAAAACGGCTCCCTGGACGTAGAACTCGAAGACGGCACCATCTTCACCGTCGAAATCGAGCGCGCCCACATGGAAGAAGACGCAGGCAAGCTCACCCACGTCGGCGGCGCAGACGGCCGAATCCAGGGTGCAACCTCCTCCCTGGTCGACTACAACCGCGCAGGCGTGCCCCTCATTGAGATTGTCACCCGACCCATCGTCGGCGCCGGCGAACGTGCACCCGAACTGGCACGCGCCTACGTTGCCGCAATCCGCGACATCGTACGCTCCCTCGGCATCTCCGACGCCCGCATGGAACGCGGTAACGTCCGATGCGACGCCAACGTCTCCCTCATGCCCAAGGGCGCAGAGAAGTTCGGCACCCGCTCCGAAACCAAGAACGTGAACTCCCTCCGTTCCGTCGAGCGCGCCGTCCGCTACGAGATTCGCCGCCACGCAGCGATCCTCGAACGCGGCGAAAAGGTCACCCAGGAGACTCGCCACTGGCACGAAGACACCCGCGAAACCTCCTCGGGTCGCCCCAAGTCTGATGCTGACGACTACCGCTACTTCCCGGAGCCGGACCTGGTCCCGGTTGTCACCAACAGCGAGTGGATTGAGCGTCTGCGCGCCGAACTGCCCGAACCCCCGGCAGAGCGCCGCCGCCGCCTCAAGAACGAATGGGGCTACTCCGATGAAGAGTTCCGCGACGTGGTCAACGCCGGCGCACTCGACGTCATCGAAGAGACCGTCGCCGCAGGCGCAACCGCAGCAGCAGCCCGCAAGTGGTGGATGGGCGAGATTGCCCGCCGCGCAAAGCAGGCTGAAGTTGAGCTCACCGCCCTCGGCGTGGAGCCCGCAACCGTGGTCGCCCTCGAAGCGCTCATCTCCGAAGGCAAGATCAACGACAAGATCGCCCGTCAGGTGCTCGAGTTCGTCCTCGCCGGTGAAGGCACCCCCGCCGAAATCGTTGAGGCACGCGGCCTCGCCGTGGTCTCCGACGACGGTGCGCTCACCGCAGCCGTTCAGGAAGCCCTGGCAGCAATGCCCGACGTTGCCGACAAGATCCGTGCCGGTAAGGTTCAGGCTGCTGGCGCTATCGTCGGTCAGGTCATGAAGGCTACCCGCGGTCAGGCTGACGCCGCCCGCGTGCGTGAGCTGATTCTGGCTGAGTGCGGCGTGGAAGACTAAGCTCTTCTGCTGACCCGGCTCTAACGAAAGAGGCGTCGTCTCCCGAGGTGGGAGGCGGCGCCTCTTTTGTGCTCTCTTGTCCCATTCCAGGTTCTGCACGGTTCCGCTTGGATTCCGCACGGAAAGCGGTATTCGTCCTCGTATCTCGGACTATATGGAGAAGAGAAAATCCTCGGCCTTGCATACTTAGTTTTTAGTGTGGTACTCTAACCGTGTTGTGTATTTGGTGTAGCGCTATAAAAATCCGGATGCAAGCCAGGATGCTTTTAGTAGCTGGTGCTACTCCAAGAGGCCGGAGGGCTTGTCCTTCTCTGAAGCGGGCGTTTTCTTGAGAAGCGCCGTAAGCTTGAGGTAAGTGCGCACTCCTCGTCCAATGATTTGGATGGATTTGCGCTCGTCTACTGAGAGCATCAGCTCAATAAGAACAGCCTCGCGATCAATTTTTGAAAAAAGGCTCAAGATGTATCCCAAAGCAATCCGACCGGGATTGTAGAGATAGCTGGAGCAGAAATACCAAATGGTAATCCAATCGGCCAGGGTGGGGATTAGCGACATCAAGATGTGGATAGTCCCCAGCAGGGCTTCGACAGGATTGCTTGAGGTCATTATCAATCTCCTTAAATAGTGATTGCGGAGGGACTGAGATCGGAAATCACGCCCCTCGTCGGTTTTTGAATACGGATATAAGCTCGAGTCATCAGACTCGAGCTTCCTCCATTTACCCACTCTACAGTAGTGATATCTAAAATAAGGTCTGGATGGCGAAGCTTTTCTCTGACCCAGCTCTAAGCGTAAAAAAGGGCTGTCTCCCGAGGTGGGAGGCGGCGCCTCTTTTGTGCTCTCTTGTTCTGCACGGGATGCGCGGTTCCGCTTGGAAAAGCTGGGTCGCTTGGCTCCGCTTGGAAAGGCGGTTATCGTCCTTGCTACGTACCTATAGCATCTGGGAGGCACGCCGCATGTTTCCTCCGCGCCTACGCAGGGGCACCCGTCACCCGGACGCTCCGCTTCCTCCTTGCTTCGCTGCGGAAGAGCGTCCGTGTGACACCCTGAGGGCGCATCCGGAAAACACGGCGCGCCACCTCGGATAGCCTAGCGTGCATGCGGAGGGGCGGTGTCGTCCGAAAGTGACATCAGGGTGCCCGAAGCGAAGCGAGGGCGGGTGCCCCTGTAGGAACGAGGACGAGCACCGTCCCTCCAGCAGAGCAACCTACATAAACGAAGAACGCTCCGTCCGTATCACTTAGATACAGACGGAGCGTTCTATTTAAGAGACCAGCTACTCAGTAACGCCGAGGTTGCTCATCAGGAACGCGTAATCCCACGCAATCTCACGCCAACGCGTATACCGGCCGGAACCACCACCGTGACCGCCCGACATGTCAATCTTCAGCAGCGGCACCGGCGACGACGGGTCAATCTGCTCACGCAGCGCCGCAACCCACTTCGCAGGCTCTACGTAGAGCACACGGGTGTCGTGCAGGCTCGTCACCGCAGCAATCGCCGGGTAGCGGACCGGGCGGATGTTCTCGTACGGGGTGTACGACTTCATGTAGGCGTACACTTCCGGATCCTCAATCGGGTTGCCCCACTCTTCCCACTCCATTGCCGACAGCGGCAGCTCCGGGTCGAGGATGGTGGTCAGCGCATCCACGAACGGCACGGCAGCCAGGCAGGCGGCGTACTTTTCGGGGGCGAGGTTCACGACGGCGCCCATGAGCAGGCCGCCGGCGCTACCGCCGTAGCAGCCGATACGCGCCTCATCAGCCCACGGCTTAGCCGCAATGTAGCTGGTGACGTCCACGAAGTCGGTGAAGGTGTTCTTCTTCGCGAGCTTCTTGCCGTTCTGGTACCAGGAGCGGCCCATCTCGCCGCCGCCGCGAATATGCGCAAGCACGTAGATAACGCCGCGGTCCAGGATCGATAGCAGCGGAATGGAGAACAACGGGTCCATGGACGACTCGTAGGAGCCGTAACCGTACTGGAGGACGGGGTGCGGCTTGCTCATGTCCAGGTCGGCGCGGTGAATCACCGAGATCGGGATGAGCGTGCCGTCCGCCGCCGGTGCCCAGTCGCGGTAAGCGCGGTAGTCCTCACGGTTGTAGCCGCCGAGTACCGGAGTTTCACGGCGCAGCAGCAGGGTCTGCGACATGGGGAAGTAGTCGTAGACGCGGCGCGGGGTCAGGTACGAGGTGTAGGCGATGCGCAGCACGGGGGAGTAGTTCTCAGCACGCAGCACGGAGGCGGTGTACAGCTCCTCGTCGAAACCGGCAGGCTCCATGAAGGTCACGCCGGCGGGGCGGCGGCGGCGCCACTGGATGGGCAGCTGCTCACGCGGTGCAAGGAAGATGCGGGTGGTCGTGTCCGCGCGGGCGGTGACGACCAGGTGCGTTGCGGTGAAGGTGAAGCCTTCCAGGCGCACGTGTTCGCTGTGACGGATGACCGGCACCCAACGCTGCGCGTACTCTTCGAGGGTTTCGCCCTCGCGCGGCATGTCGGCAAGCACCAGCTCGGAATTCAGCGCATTGTAGTCGTGCTGAATCAGCAGGTGCTGCTCGCCGGCAATGTTAAGCGGCTCGGCGTAGTATTCGATGCCTGCGCTCTTGGGGATGAGCAGGGTCGGCTCGCCCTTGGGTTCGCGGGTGGGGATGAGGCGCACCTCCGTGTACTCGGAGTTGGAGCTGGTAATGACCACGGAGGAACGGTCGGAGCTCATGGCGGCGCCGAGCCACATGGTGTTGTCCGGTTCCTCGTAAATCAGGTGGTCTTCGGTGCCCTGTCCGACGTCGTGCACGTAGACACGCCAGGGGCGCCACGACTCGTCGGGCACGAGGTAGATGAGCTGCTCGGCGTGGTTGATGAAGAAGGATCCCGCCGCAATGTTGGGGATGGTGTCTTCGAGGAAGGCGCCGGTTTCCATGTTGAGGAAGCGCTGCTCGTAGCGTTCGTCGCCCTTTTCGTCCACGGAGATGCTGAGCAGCTTGCCGTTACGTGCGGGCTGGAAGCTGCCGAGGGAGAAGAACTCCATGTCCTTGGCGTATTCGTTGCAGTCGAGGATGACGACTTCACCCTCGAGTACTTCGCCGGGGGTGACGGTCGGCGGGGTGTAGCGCACCACCTCGTCGCCTTCGTGCAGGGCGGGGTAGCGGTAGAAGACGGGGTACTGGCCGCCGGGCACCATGCGGCTGTAGTACCACCAGTCACCGATACGGTTCGGGACGGTCAGATCCGACAGCAGGGTGCGGCCCTTGATTTCGTTGAAGATGGATTCGCGGAGGGGCTGCTGGTCTGCGGTGACAGCTTCGGTGTATTCGGCTTCTGCCTTGAGGTAGTTGAGGACCTCTTCGCTTTCCTTGTCGCGGAGCCATTCGTAGGGGTCGATGAAGACGTCGCCGTGGTGTTCGCGGCGGTGCTCGACCTTCTTCGGTACGGGCGGGGTGAGGTTCTGTTCAGCCATGCTGCCACCTCTTTCATGAGTTATGGGTTTGTGAATGGTGTGTGCCGTCTGTGCCCGCGTTCCTGTGCCGCCGGGTGGCGGTGAGGGTGCGCGGGGGACTGTGGGCACGCCTAGTTCTAGTGTATCGAAGAGTGAGGCAGGCTACTATATTGCGGCCTGAGCAGTATCACCCAGATTAGCCCCCTGCACTCTTCTGGAACGTGCGCATTCGGTGGCTAGTTAGCGCGGCCCTTAATGGACATGAGGGTGCGGCGGCCCGCCTTGTTTGCCTTTGTGAAGGCACGGTTACTCTGCCGGTACTCACGTTCTTGAGAGCGCAGGCGTAGACGCGCGGATTCGGCTATCATCCTGCGGTAGCGTTCGAAGCGCTCGGGGTCGAGAGCGCCGTCAGCGATGGCCTGCTGCACCGCGCATCCGGGTTCGGAGCCGTGGGAGCAGTCGCTGTACCGGCAGGCGGAAGCGTAACCGGAGACGTCGTCGAAGGTCTCGTCAATCGCGGCGCTATCGCTCGTTGCGGCTAGGGCTCGCACACCCGGAGTGTCGATCAGCACCGTGCCAGATGATGATTTTGTGTTGGTCGAGTCTCCTTCGCTTGAGCCTTCCGCACCGGGTAAAACAAGCATCTGGCGGCTGGTTGTGGTGTGGCGCCCCTTGCCGTCAGCATCTCGGACCGTGGAGGTGACCTGCACCTGGTATTCTTGGCTATCCTCACGGGGGTCAACTCCGGGGTTGAGCAGGGCGTTGACCAGGGTGGATTTTCCGGCGCCGCTACGGCCCAAGAATGCGGCGGTGCGTCCGGCGACAAGCTCCGCGACCGGGGCAGGGTCGTAGCCGTTATCGGTGCAGACGGTGAGTACCGCATCCACACCACCTGCGAGGGAGTCCTTGTAGTTGGCGAGCTGTTCCGCGGTCACCAAATCGCCCTTGGTGAGAATCAGTGCGACCTGCACCCCGGAAGCGTGCGCCAGAGCGGTGTAGCGTTCAATTCGCCCAATCGACGGCTCAGGGAAGCAGGGCTCAACGATACAGAGCATATCCACGTTGGCGGCGACGGGCTGATCCGCGGATTCTCGGGTGGCGCTGGGGCGGGTAAGGTAGCTTCGGCGGGGCAGAATCGCGAGGGGTTTATGCTCCGCGGGCTGGCTATCGCTACCGGTTCCAGGGATGGACTGAGCCAGCACCCAGTCACCCACGACGGGGTACTCTTCTTCACCGTAGTCATTCTCAACCGAGCGCAGGGGAGCGGAAAGCTTCACGAGCTCGCCCCGCTCGCAGGTCAGCAGCTCGCAGCGAGTACGGTGCACTGCGCTCACGCGGGCGAGGGTGAAATCTTCAAGCGTGCCGTTGAGGGTGAACGCGGCGCGGATTGCCGCGCCCTGCCAGGATGGGTCGAAGCCGAGGGCCTCTAAGGTGTATGAAGCGGGAGCAATGGTCACAGGAATAGTCTTTCTTGGTTGCGGCGCCCGGTAGCGGGCACGGGCACTTAAAAGGTTCGTTCTTTTTCAGGTTTCACCGTTTACAATAGCGAGGCGCGGGCACCGGCACGGATGCGGCGGGCGGCAAGGAATGTCAGCCCCAACCCCACTGCGGCGTAGAGCACCGCCAGCGCCGCGTCCGTCGCCAGGAGCGCGAAGAGATCCGGTGCGGTGCTGCTCGTAATACTGCCAGAGGTATCTAAAGCCTGCACCAGCCGGGACCCCGGAACCCAGGAACACACCCACGCAAGCCACGCGGGGTAGGTGCTCACCGGCACAATCACGCCCGCGCTCACTGGCAGAACAATAGACAGAACATTCGAGCCCGTGTACGGATCCGACAGGTACAGGCCCAGCCCGGCGGCAAAAATACCCAGGCAGACTCCGCCAAGAATCGCAACCGGCATCAGTAAGATGGTGCCAACTAAAAGCCCGGAACTTGCTCCCGCAGCGGAGGATGTGAGGGAGAGTAACCACACGATGCCCACATTGCTCAGACCCGTCACGGAAGCTAGCAACGCCGGTACCGCCGCCGCCCCCAGCCAGTAGCCAGCATCCACGGGGCGTGCCGTGCACACATACTCGAAGACGCCAATCCACCGGTCGGTGGCAACGCGCGCGACAATACCGGCTGCCACGGAGCTGAGGGTGGCAATCAGAGCAGACGCGCAGCCGATGCGTACCGTATCGTTTGCGGCAAGATCAGCACCCAGAAGCACCGTGAAAAGCACGTTAAGACCGGGTACGAGAACCAGGGTCGTGACAGCCGTTCCGAGGGTTGCGAAGGTAATAGAAGATGACCAGCCAATAGAGGCGGTAGACAGTGCCCGGCGCACCACGCCGGGCAGGGAATCAGTAGAGAGAACAGGCACGCTACATCGCCCCCAGGGTGCCGCGACGACGGGCGGAGGCGAGAGCCTTCCGGGCAAAAAGGAAGGCGCACAACGCCCAGATGAAGCTCACGACCAGGGTCTGAATTACGGGCAGGAGTGCATCCGTCGGGGTAGTGATGGCGGTACGCCCAAGTAGGAGGTGAACCGGCGCCTGCAGGGGAATGAGCACGCCCGCGGCATCCAGCCAGGCGGGCGCTTCAATGGTCGTGAAGAGAACCCCGGAAAGAATAAAAACCGGCACGAGCAATAGCTCCTCGTAGGCGATAGCGTTCGGCGTGGCCACGAAGAATACCGCAATCATGAACGTGACCGACAGGCACGCAAGCCACAGCAGGGGAACGCCCAGAACGTAGCGCGGCCAGAGTGCCGAAAAATCCGTGACCTGCGGGTTAAGCGTCACAAGAGCCCAGATGAGCCACGACAGGGGCAAAGCCGCCATACCCACAATGGAGGCGCTCGAAACGATAGCCGCCAGCACCCGCACCGGAGAAATCGACCCCGAACACAGGTACACGAGGGTCCCACGGAAACGCTCGAAATTGATGATGCCCGCAGACACGATGCAGACCGACCACATGCCCACAATGCCGGCGCGAGTCCAGGCTAGGGTCGGGTCGACAGGCTGAGCCGCAGTGTTCTGCGTTGCCGCATGCACGGCGAGCGCCTGAAGGATGACCGAGCCGAGTACCGTACTGATGAGCAGCTGAATGAAGTAGGGGACCGTCAGGAACTGGCGCAGGCTAAAGCCCATGAGCCGTAGCTGCCGGGCGCACTCCTGCCACAGGTCGTACCGTCGATCCTGCCGCTGGAACTCTTCCGAGCGTTGCGTCTGAGCGTTCATCGCTTGAGCCCCTCCGCCATCGCCAGGTATGCCTCTTCCAAGGTTGCCGGGCGTGTGTACGGTTCGGTCCGTGCCCCAATGTTCGCGGTGGCAAGCCCCTCCGTGAGGATGCGGTGAGCCTCGCCCGCCTCGAACGTGGCGCGCTCGCCATGCCAGTAGAGGGTCAGTTCCCAGCCGGAACCACGCGGGGCAAAAAGTACCGCCGCCTTATCGCCGAGGAACCCGCGGAGCGTATCAATGCCCTCGGTGGCGGTGGCCTCGACCTGAACCACGGTCGTGGCGGCAATGCCGGCGTGCGCGGCAATATCCTCGAGGTTGCCGCTCACGGCGACAGAACCTGCGCCCAAAACGGTGATGGTGTGCGCTAGGTCCTCAATCTCGCCCAGCAGGTGGCTCGTCAGCAGAATGGCGGTACCTTCATTTGCCAGAGATCGGATGAGGGTACGCACGGTCAGAGCGATATCGGGGTCGAGCCCATTGGTCGGCTCATCCAGCAGGAGCAGGGCGGGGGAGCCGAGCAGGGCGCGGGCAATATGTAGGCGCTGCTTCATGCCGCGGGAAAACTCCTGGACAGGCCGCGTTGCCGCATCGGTGAGCTCTACGCGTGCTAGGGCATGCTCCACCTCGTGTCGTCGGGTCCGCCCGGAAACCCCCGCAACATCGGCGAAGAACAGCAGATTGTCGCGGGCACTAGCGCGCGGGTAGAAGCCGTTCTCCCCTCCCAAAGCTAGGCCCACGTGACGGCGCGCCCGCTGCGGGTGGGCGATAGCGTCAATACCGTTCACGGTGAGGTTACCGCCGGTAGGGGTGAGCAGGGTCGAGCACATCTGCACGGTCGTCGTTTTGCCCGCACCATTGGGGCCGAGGAGGGCATGAATCTCACCGGAACTGACGCGAAGCGACACCCTGTCGACGGCGGTAAAAGCGTTTTCACCTTTGCCAAAGACGCGGCTGAGCTGCGCCGCATCAAGAACAAGAGACATAGTAGGTAACCTTCGGGTATGACCCTCTGGCCCCTATACCGGAGGGATGCTGAGCAGGATAAACGGCGTAGCGAGCCGTAGTGAGTTGTACCCTGCGTGAGTGTATGTGTCATTTCAGTGTACCGAAAAACCGTAGATAAAAGTGATGGGGGTTACTATGTGGGTGGTGGGTGCCCACCTCCGCATCTCGATTGCCTCGCCCTCGGATTGCCCCGACACCGTCGTTCACGTTTTATGACAGACGTTAAAAAACGTCATCTTTGCAATGAAATGTCTTAAAGTACCGTGCACCCACAAAAACCTTGACCCCGCCCCGTGCCCTATGACACTCTAAATAACAGGTCAAGAGCGCCAGCGACAAGCCCCAGCTAGCTGGCCGGCAACCCTCCTCCGCGGTGGGGTGCCCTGGGTGAAGACCGGGCGTTACGCACAAGCGTGACGCAAGCGCGGGACCGATGTGACCGAATCCGGTACATCAATCGTGACAGGACAACTCAACGACGATTCCTGTACCGCTCGGCATGCGGCCCCCTAACTATCCCCTTAGGAGAGCCAAGCATGAGCAACAACACTACCGTCCCGACTCCCGCCAACCCCGCCGGTTGGAAGTTCGAAACCCGCCAGATTCACGCGGGACAGGCACCGGATGCCACAACGGGAGCTCGGGCACTACCCATCTACCAGACCACTTCCTTCGTCTTTGACAGTGCAGAGCAAGCTGCAAACCGCTTCGCTCTCGCCGAGCTGGGCCCCATCTACACCCGCCTCAACAACCCCACCCAGGAAGTTATCGAGAACCGCATCGCCTCCCTCGAGGGCGGCGTCGGCGCGCTCCTGCTGGCCTCCGGTCAGGCGGCCATCACCTACGCAATTCTGAACATTGCCGGTGCCGGTGACCACGTGGTCGCTTCGCCCTCCGTGTACGGCGGTACCTATAACCTGCTCAAGTACACCCTCGCCGATCTCGGCATCGAAACCACCTTCGTTGAGAATCCTGACAACCTCGACGAGTGGCGCGCTGCGGTTCGCCCCAACACCAAGCTGTTCTACGGCGAGTCCGTGCCCAACCCCCGCAACGACGTGCTCGACATTGAGCCCATCGCCGCAATTGCCCACGAAAACGGCGTGCCCCTGATCGTGGACAACACCGTGCCCACCCCCTACCTGCTGCGCCCCATCGAGCACGGCGCGGATGTGGTCGTCCACTCCGCCACCAAGTACCTGGGCGGCCACGGCACCTCCATCGGCGGCGTGATTGTGGACTCCGGTAACTTCGACTACGGCGCAGACCCCGAGAAGTTCCCCAAGTTCAACCAGCCTGCCCCCGGCTACCACGGCCTGGTCTACGCACGCGATCTGGGCAAGGACTCCGCGTTCGGTGCGAACCTCTCCTACATTCTGAAGGCCCGCGTTTCGCTGCTGCGTGACACCGGTGCCGCCATCTCGCCGACCAACGCCTTCAACATCGGCATCGGTCTGGAGACCCTCTCCCTGCGCATCGAGCGCCACATCGAGAACGCCACCAAGGTCGCTCGCTGGCTCGAAGCCAACCCGCAGGTCGAGAAGGTCATCTGGGCTGGCGTGGAATCCTCCCCCTGGTACGAGCGCGCACAGAAGTACCTGCCCAAGGGCCCCGGTGCGGTGCTCGGCTTCACCCTCAAGGACGCAACCCTGGAGCAGACCCGCAACTTCGTTGACGCACTGAAGTTGCACTCCAACGTGGCGAACATCGGTGACGTGCGCTCGCTCGTGATTCATCCCGCCTCCACCACCCACGCTCAGCTTTCCACTGAGGAGCTGGAGAAGATTGGCGTGTACCCGAACTTCGTCCGCCTGGCAGTCGGTATTGAGAACATCGACGATATTCTTGCTGACCTGCAGCTGGGCTTTGACACCCTCTCCTAAACGGTGATGTAACCCGCAGGTGGACCGGTAAGCTACGGCTTTTCGGTCCACCTGCGGATTCCCCGTTACGGAGCATTTCATAAGCGCGCGGCACCGCCGCCTCGCTGCCTCAACCCGCAGACGAGTACCCCGCTCACACCCGGCACCACCTCGCCGGCCAACCCAGTGAAGGGAACCCCCATGACCGCCCAGAGCACTAGCCAGTCCGGCACCACCCAGCCCGGCACTACCAACCAGCCTGTTACCGCGCCCATCCCCGTGGCAGGCACCCAGCGCGAACACCCCGAAGCGCAAGGCTACCTGCGTCAGCTGAACATTGGCGACCTGGAGCTCGAATCCGGCGTAACCCTGCCGCAGGTCACCATCGGCTACGAAACCTGGGGCACCCTCAACGAGGCTGGCGATAACGCCATCCTGATCCTGCACGCGCTCACCGGTGACACGCATGTCTCCCGCGGCGTCCCCACCCCCGACATGCCCGCCCCGCTGATTCGCGCTATCGAATCGGACGGCTGGTGGGAAGGCATCGTGGGCCCCGGCTCGGTCGTGGACACCAACCGCTACTTCGTGATTGCTCCCAATATTTTGGGTGGCTGCTACGGTTCTACCGGTCCGTCGAGCATCGTCCCCGAGGGCTACCCGGGCGCTGGTGAGCACTGGGGTTCCCGCTTCCCGCAGGTGAGCATTCGCGACTCCGTACGTGCGGAGGCGCGTCTGGCGCGTGCCCTGGGTGTGAACAGCTTCCGCTACGTGATTGGTGGTTCCCTCGGTGGTGCTCGCGCCCTGGAGTGGGCGGCAACTAACCCCGAGCTGGTGCGCGGATGCGCGGTCATTGCCTCCGGTCCTTCGGCTACGGCGGAGCAGATTTCCTGGGCCCACACTCAGAACATTGCGATTCGTTCGGATGCGAACTTTGCCGGTGGCGACTACTATGCCGGTCCTGCACCGACTGCCGGTCTGGCTCTGGCGCGCCGTATTGCGCACACCACCTACCGTAGCCCCGCAGAGCTGGAGCACCGCTTCGGCCGCGAGGAGAACCGCGGCGAAAACACTGTGGGCGGTTCGCTGGGTGAGCCGCGCGGCCGCTACGCCATTGAAAGCTACCTGGACCACCACGGCGCCAAGCTGGTTGAGCGTTTTGACGCGAACAGCTACCTGGCTGTGAATGAGGCGCTGATTTCGCACGATGTGGCTCGTGGCCGCGGCACTCTGGCGCAGGCGCTGGCACACACCGATTGTGAGTGGACCATTGCGGCGGTGAACACAGACCGCCTGTTCTTCCCCCACGAGTCGCACCGCCTGGCGGAGGCACTGCCCACTCCGGTTACCGTGGACATTATCGAGTCGAACCACGGCCATGACGGCTTCTTGATTGAGGCGAAGCAGGTGGAGAAGATTCTGGCTCGCGCCCTGGGTGTTGAGGATGATTCCGTCGCCCCGAGTGAGGCGCAGCGTGAACGTGAAGCTTTGGAATCGATGACTCGTCTGTACGGCGCTGTTACTCGCTAACTCAACCGGCACCCGAAGGCGTTTCACGCATCCTGCTGAATGTTGTTTTATCCGAACAGTGGGTGTGGGATTGTGAGGGAATGACTGGGTATTCTCAACTGTCCTTCCGCCCACCGTGAATTAACCTTCACCCTTAGGGTTATGTAATAGAATGCCGGGCGTTCGTATGATGCGAGCGTCCGGCATTTTTTCTATCTTTATGAAGAGTGTTGTGCCAAGTCAGGGAATATTTTCCGGTTTTTGGGTGCTTTGTGGAACCTCCGCGAGATACCGCGGAAGTAGCCTCTTGTTGCACTGGAAGGTAAGGGTTCTCGGTTTGCTTTAGACCCGCTCTAACCCCATAGCATTAACGCTGTGGTAAGTATTCAAGAGGTAGCGGAGCAGTTGGGGGTGAGCACCCACGCCCTGCGCTATTACGAGAAAGAGGGGCTCATTGCGGTGCCCCGTGATGCTCACGGAACCCGTATTTTTGATGAGGAGTCTATCTCCGCAGCACGGTTTATTGCTACCTGCCGTCAGGCTGGCATGAGTCTTGCCGACATTCGCACGATTTTGAGCAATCCGGACGACCACGCCCTATCTATTGATGTGATGGAGCGTGCCCGTCAGAAGATTGAGGATGAGATTGTGGGGTTGCAGCAGAACCTTGAGCACCTGGATCGCCGTATTCAGGAGCACCGCCGTCACCTCGACGGCACCCGCTAAGTAGCTAGTCTTCTGCAGACGCGTATAAACGCCCGGTATTCCCAACGTTGGGAATACCGGGCGTTTTTCGTGCTCAGCTTTCACACTCAGCTACTCACCCCTAGTTACTGGGTATTTTCAGCCCGTAGGTTTAACCCCAAGCCGCTTTTTCCGGGTCAATACCGTGTGCACGAGCATTCTCGTAGATGACATCCCGCAACCATTCTGCGAGCCCGATCGCAAGCTTCTCGTAGTGCGCCTTGAAACGGGCATCCTCAACGTAGCCGCGGGCTAGAATAGCGTGCTTAGCGGGGGTGACCTCAAAGAAGAACAAGGAGGCGCGGTGCCGCTCGGCGAGCGTGTTCGCCTCCTCGCTACCCGGCTGCACGCCGCGGTTGAACGTCTCGACGAGGGCCTGCTCTACCTCGTCGACCTGCTGTTTGCCGGTCTGCCAGTCGGCACGGTCCATCGAGGCAGTGCGGCGCTGGTATTCAGCCCAGTCGTCAGTTTTTCCGTAACGTTCCTGCGCTTCCTGCTGGTGGGCGAGGCTGAACCCTTCGCCCATGATCTCGGCTTTTTCGGCGGCGCTGAGCTGCTTATTTTTAGGTGCCATGGTGTCCTCCAAAAGGTGTTCGATGATTTCAAGCATGCGCCCGTATGCGGCGATTTTGCGTTGAAGCATATCCCGCTGAGCGAGCAGATGCTCGGTGCTGTTCGCTTCGTCCTGCAGTATTTTGTGAATGGCATCAAGGCTCATGCCGGTGGCGCGGTATCCCATGATGACGGTGATTCGTTCAAGGTCTGTATCGGTGTAGTATCGGTACCCGTTGAACTCATCATGTGCCGGGTTGAGTAAGCCCCGCTGCTCCCAATGGTGAAGCGTGCGCACTGTGAGCCCGTGTAGTGATGCCGCTTCTCCCACGGTGTATTCGTGTTGCCCGTCAGGTGGTGTTATGTTCGCGTCCATGGTTTCACTCTAAAACCTCACGTTAGGTGAGGGTCAAGCTAGCGGCGGAACCTGCGGTGCAGGTTTGCGGGGGAGTCCTCGCTAAGATGGGTTCATGAGCGAAAACAAATACGTCGTCGAATACACCCGCCCCGAGAACGAACGTGTAGGCACCCACCTGGTGCTCATGCTGCACGGCTACGGCTCCCAGGAACACGACCTGCTGTCTCTGGCGGCGCATCTTCCGCAGGAGGGCTTCACCTACGCCTCCATGCGTGCACCGCAGCCGGTTGGCAGCCAGTTCTCCGCGGACTCGACCGGCGCCTACATTGCCGCAGACGCTATCGGCTACCAGTGGTACCCGCTGAACCAGCAGCTAGAATCTGACCAGCGCGCCATTGAGCAGGCGAGCGACTACGTGCTGGAGTGGGTGCGCGCGAACCGTGAACCGTACGCTTCGGTGACCTTGCTGGGCTTCTCGCAGGGTATGGCCATCGCAACTTCGATGGTGCGTCACGCTCCCGGCGAGTTTGCCGCCGTGGTAGGTTTGTCTGGCTACGCGGTGGACTCTGACTCGCCGTACTTCAAGGACGAGGAGCTGAAGAAGACCGAACTGCCGGTGTTCTTTGGTCGTGACCAGGAAGACCCCGTCATCCCGCAGGAGATAGTGAACTACACCTACGACTGGATCCGCAAATACACTGACGGCATTAAGGTGCTGTACGCCGGTGCGGGTCACGGCGTGAGCGCTATGGAGATTCGCCATGTGGGCGAGTTCCTGGAGGTGAAGGTGCAGGGTAAGGAGCCGCGTGTTCGTGCGCAGAAGGTTGCGGAGGCGACCGGCGCCGTGGAAGGCTCCGACGCCTAAATCGACTATATGGAAAGCCCCCGGGTCTGACGACTCGGGGGCTTACGTGTAGTTCCGTTTGGAAAGGTGGTTATCGTCCTCGTTCCTACAGGGCACCCGCCCTCGCTTCGCTTCGGGCACCCTGATGTCACTTCGGACGATACCGCCTTTCCGTGCTGGGGTGCTGTGCGGGTGCGGCCGCGTTTTCCGGATGCGCCCTCAGGGTGTCAGCCCGGACGCTCTCCGTAGCGAAGCAAGGAGGAAGCGGAGCGTCCGGGTGACGGGTGCCCCTGCGTAGGCGCGGAGGAAATATGCGGCGCCCCGCCCCTGCTTAGTGAGGGGAGGAACGAGGGGGAGCACCGCGGCAACCACGATGGCGGCTCTGCGGGGTGTGCTCGGCATGGATTAGATCTTCTTATTCCGGGGCGGTGGGGAAGAAGACGGTGTTCTGGTTGTCCCGGAAGGCCACACACCGAGAAGGTCGTCGTGCTGCCCGGTGGGTGGTCTGTAGCGACTCTGCCCACCTCGGCACTCAACCCTGCTGTGGGGGTTACGTGTAGCGAAGCGAGCTGAACATCCCGGTTTCCATGTGATAGGCGTTATGGCAGTGAAATGCCCACTCACCGGGGTTCTCAGCGATCAGGTCGGCGATTATGGTTTCACCGCCGCGGAGAAGGACGGTGTCCTTGCGTAGCCCGCCGCTGCCGGGCAGCGACCACGTGTGGCCGTGGATGTGCATGGGATGGGGCATCATGGTCCTGTTGCGCATGACCATCCGCAGGCGCTGGCCCTCCTGCACGGTCGCGGAGGAGGATTGGCCGTCGGTGAGAATGCTCCATTTATACGGCATCATCTGCCCGTCCAGGTCGATGCTGACTTCTCGGTCTGGTGTGCCCTCGGGCAGGAGTGCACGGTCTGCTGGCTTCAGAGAGGACAGAAGCAGTCCGGTGGACGACAACTCGGGGAAGTCGACATCGGGGCTGGGGGCCTGGCCGCCGGCGGTGCGGATGACGGCGAAGGCGCGGTCGTTCTTACCCACCGCCAAAGCCGTGAGCGGGAAGACGCCGTCGCCGAGGATGACCTCGACGTCGACACGCTCGCCCATAGACAGGTAGATCGATTCGGTCTCCACGGGCTGGACAGGGAAGCCGTCGGTGTGGGTAACGGTCATGCGATGACCCCCGAGGGCCACCTTGAAGATGGTGTCACCGCCGGAGTTGATAAACCGCAGGCGGACCTTGTTGCCCGGGCGAGCCTCGAAGGTCCGGTGAGCACGGGGGATACGTCCGTTGATGAGGTAGTACGGATACATCACATCGCCGGCATCCCCGCCCAGTACCCGGTCCGGGGTGCCGTGATCTCCCATTCCCATCTTCCCGTGATGGTCGCCCGAACCCATTCCGGTGAGCTTGTCGAGCTCATCATTGGGAGTGCCCTGAATGCCATCGACCCAGTCGTCGAGCACGATGGTCCACTCGACGTCATGGTCCTCAGCGTCTTGCGGGTCACGGATGATCAGTGGGGCGTGGAGGCCGCGATCAAGCTGCAGGCCGGCGTGGGAATGGTAGAAGTAGGTGCCACCGTGGGGGACTTTAAAAACATAGGAGAAAGACTTGCCAGGTTCAATGGGGTCCTGGGTCATGCCGGGCACACCGTCGGCTGCGTTGTGGAGTGCGATGCCATGCCAGTGGATGGAGGTGCTCTCAGGCAGTTCATTGGTGATATCGACCTGGAGGACGTCGCCGACGGTGGCCTCAATGGCCGCATCCCCGGTGTTAGAGACGTATCCCCACGTCTTGGCTTCGATTCCGCCGATATCCAGGGAGAGGGGCCGGGCGGTCAGCGTCCGGCGCACCGTCGGCTCACCGAGCGCAGTGGAGGTGGGAGTGGGGCGAAGGGAGGGACCTGGTGTCGAGGTAGCGGGTCCAGGGTTGCTGGTGCAGGCGGCCAAGGCTCCGGTGCCGGCGAGGGTGAGCCCGCCGAGCAGAAACTGTCGTCGGGGAAACGTGTTCGTCATGATTTAACCTTTCTTGGTGCAAGATTTCAGTGATATGGGAGACAGGCGCAGGTGAGGACTCTGCTGAGCCATCACGTCAGGCGCAGGTCTGTGACACAGGTGGCACCGTCGTCGGTGGTGGAAAACTCCGTGGTGCCGGTACGCCCCTGGTAGCTGACCTCAATCAGGCCGATGGCATCATCGGGAAGCCAGAAGCCAATAAACCCATTGTCGAAGGTGTTTGTCGCCTCGTCCATCAGCGCCTCCCCGCCCCGCCTCTTGCCGATGGCCTCCCACGGCTGCAGCTGTTGCGGACCTGCCTCACGTGCCGACACCGTCTCCAACCCTGCCGCCAGCGACTCGTCAGCAGGAGGGTCCTCCTCTAGCTACCAAGTCACCGGCCTGACCTGCGGGCGCTGCGCGAAAAGTGTGACCCAGGCCCTTCAGGCCCTCCCCCAGGTCCACGACGTCCAGGTTGATCTCGCTGCTGGTGATGTTTCCACCGTCACGGTCACCGGTGTCGTACCTCCGGAGATGGTTCGCCGGGCTATCGAGGCGACCGGCTACACCGTCTTATCCTGATCGATTTACCCATCATCTCGACCCCGACCGGGTTGAGCGAAAGGAACGTCATGAACACTCCCCACCATTCCGGCGATCACCCCGCTCCGGAAACAGACCACACCCACCACCCGGATCATGCCAGCCACGAACACCACGCAGACGCCGACACCCACGGCCAGGCGATGCACCACGGTCACCCGCACTCTGCCCTGGACGAAGACCACCAGGTTCATGGTCACGGCGAACACGCCGGGCACAGCACCGCAATGTTTCGGGAACGCTTCTGGTGGTCACTGATTCTGTCCATTCCCGTCGTTATTTTCAGCCCCATGGTCGCCCACCTGCTCGGCTACCCCCTCCCGGAATTCCCCGGATCCACCTGGATTCCCCCGGTACTGGACACGATCATCTTCGTCTACGGCGGAACGCCTTTCCTCAAGGGCGGATGGAAGGAACTGAAATCCCGCCAACCCGGGATGATGCTCCTGATTGCCATGGCCATCACCGTGGCGTTTGTCGCCTCCTGGGTCACCACTCTGGGGCTGGGCGGTTTTGACCTGGACTTCTGGTGGGAGCTGGCCCTGCTGGTGACCATCATGCTGCTGGGCCACTGGCTGGAAATGCGCGCTCTCGGGGGTGCGTCCTCCGCGCTTGACGCGCTGGCTGCCCTGCTGCCGGATGAGGCCGAGAAAGTCATCGATGGGACCACCCGCACCGTGGACATCTCCGAGCTGGTCGTCGGCGACGTCGTGCTGGTGAGGGCCGGTGCCCGGGTGCCGGCCGACGGAACCATCATCGACGGAGCCGCCGAATTCGATGAGGGGATGATCACCGGCGAATCCCGTCCCGTCTTCCGCGACACCGGTGATAAGGTGGTCGCCGGTACCGTGGCCACCGACAACACCGTCCGCGTCCGGGTGGAGGCTACCGGCGGGGACACCGCCTTGGCCGGGATCCAACGCATGGTTGCCGACGCACAGGAGTCCTCCTCCCGGGCCCAGGCCCTGGCGGATCGGGCGGCGGCGTTGTTGTTCTGGTTTGCGCTGATCTCTGCTCTGATCACCGCGGTGGTGTGGACCACCATCGGCAGCCCGGACGATGCCGTGGTGCGCACGGTCACGGTGCTGGTCATCGCCTGCCCGCACGCCTTGGGCCTGGCGATTCCGCTGGTCATTGCGATTTCCACCGAGCGGGCCGCGAAATCCGGGGTGCTCATCAAGGACCGGATGGCGCTCGAGCGGATGCGCACCATCGACGTGGTGCTCTTCGATAAAACCGGCACCCTGACC
Source organism: Rothia sp. 27098_8_27 (assembly GCF_041432805.1). Lineage (NCBI taxonomy): Bacteria > Bacillati > Actinomycetota > Actinomycetes > Micrococcales > Micrococcaceae > Rothia > Rothia sp. 27098_8_27. The sequence continues at coordinate 205,943 of NZ_JAPWAJ010000002.1, forward strand.
GAGGGCGCGCACGCGGTCACCGGTGTCGCGGCAACTGTCGGCGTCACCGAGGGCGAGCTGCTGGCCCTGGCCGCCGCCGCGGAGGCCGACAGCGAGCACCCCGTGGCCCGCGCCATCGTGGCGGCCGCGGCCGCCCATCCCGAGGCCTCTCGTCGGCAAATCCGTGCAACTGGTTTCAGCGCCGCCTCCGGCCGGGGGGTCCGGGCCACTGTCGATGGCGCTGAGATCCTCGTGGGCGGGCCGAACATGCTGCGCGAGTTCAACCTCACCACCCCGGCCGAGCTCACCGACACCACCAGCGCCTGGACCGGGCGTGGGGCCGGTGTGCTCCATATTGTCCGCGACGGTCAGATTATCGGTGCGGTGGCCGTCGAGGACAAGATCCGCCCCGAATCCCGCGCCGCTGTGAAAGCCCTGCAGGACCGCGGGGTGAAGGTCGCGATGATCACCGGTGACGCGCAGCAGGTGGCCCATGCGGTTGGCCAGGACCTGGGGATTGATGAGGTCTTCGCCGAGGTCCTGCCCCATGACAAGGACACCAAGGTCACCCAGTTACAGGAGCGTGGCCTGAGCGTGGCCATGGTCGGCGACGGTGTCAACGACGCCCCGGCACTGGCCCGCGCCGAGGTCGGCATCGCCATCGGGGCCGGCACGGATGTGGCAATGGAATCCGCCGGAGTGGTCCTGGCCAGTGACGATCCCCGGGCAATATTGTCGATGATTGAGCTCTCGCAGGCCAGCTACCGCAAGATGATCCAGAACCTCATCTGGGCGTCCGGTTACAACATCTTGTCCGTGCCCCTGGCCGCCGGCGTGCTCGCCTCTAGCGGCATTCTGCTTCCCCCGGCTGCTGCTGCGGTGTTGATGTCGCTGTCGACGATTGTGGTGGCGCTTAACGCTCAGTTGCTGCGCCGGATTGATCTGGACCCTGCCCACCTGGCTCCCACCAGTCCGAAGGAAGAACACACCACTCCTACTCCGGCATCCACCGCCGTCCACTGATCCACCACTTCTCTCCACTGCCCCATATGACCCTGAAAGGCTCCACCATGAAGCGCACCCTTTCAGGGTCATATGGGGACCACGGACGAGATGGGTGGAATGGATCACGGCGTGAGCGCCATGGAGATCCGCAATGTGGGCGAGTTCCTGGAGGTGAAGGTGCAGGGTAAGGGGCCGCGTATTCGCGCGCAGAAGGTTGCGGAGGCGACCGGCACCGCGGAAGGCTCTGACGCCTAAATCGACTATATGGAAAGCCCTCGGGTCATTACGACTCGAGGGCTTTACGTTGAGCTTTTGCTTCCGCGTGGAATGCGCGGTTCCGCTTGGAAAGGTGGTTATCGTCCTCGTTCCTACAGAGGCTGGGTGGGTGGGACGCTATACCCTTCCTCCGCTCCTGCAGGGGCACCCGCCGCACCCGGACGCTCCGCTTCTCCTGGCTTCGCGGCGGAGAGCGCCCGGGTGGGCACCCTGATGTCGCTTCCGGAGGGTATAGCTACCCTCGGCTCTGGTGAGGTGCGCGCGGAGGGGCGGTGTCGTCCGTAGTGACATCAGGGTGCCCGAAGCGAAGCGAGGGCGGGTTCCCTGTAGGAACGAGGAAGAGCACCGCCCCTCACAGATTCCGCCACCTCATCGTTCCTAGGCCCCAAACGTGTAATCAGACGGTGCTAGTCCTCGTGCGCAACCTTCACAGTCACGCCGTTGAGGGTCACGGTGTCGCCGGGGTGCAGCTGCTTGCCGCGTGCTTCTTCAATGTCGCCGTTGACCTTTACCAGGCCGTGCTGAATGACCTCGCGTGCCTGCGCGCCGTCCTCTACGAGGTTGGCGAGCTTGAGGAACTGGCCGAGGCGGATCATGTCGTCGCGAATAAAAATTTCTTCCATGCTCTCTAGTTTATCCCGCTGGGTACATCCTGGCGTCCGGCAAAAATGGGGGAGTGGTGGGTTGGGTAGGCATACCCAGGGGTGGGGTGGTGATGGTACCCTAGTGTCTTGCATCAAAAAGTGTGCATATTGCGCCGATGAGCGCGAATACGGGCGCCCCGTTCTGGGCGGCGTCCCTTATGAACCCGAACTCACGCACGTCACAGCCGGTGGCGGGGCAGAAGGAGTAACTATGGCTGAAAAGTCCACCCTCGATAACGTTATTGCGCTCGCGAAGCGCCGCGGCTTTGTTTTCCAGGCCGGTGAAATTTACGGCGGTTCCCGCTCTGCGTGGGACTACGGCCCCCTCGGTGCAGAGCTGAAGGAAAACATCCGTCAGCAGTGGTGGCAGCGTTTCGTCCGCTCCCGTGCGGACATGGTTGGCCTGGACTCCTCTGTTATTCTGCCTCGTGCGGTGTGGGAGGCATCCGGTCACGTGGCGACCTTCACCGACCCGCTGGTTGAGTGCCTGTCGTGCCACAAGCGTCTGCGTCAGGATCACCTGCTGGAGAACTTTGAGGCGAAGAAGGGCCGCGCGGCTGAGGGCATGGAAGAGATTGCTTGCCCGAACTGTGGTACTCGCGGTGAGTGGACTGAGCCGCAGAACTTCTCCGGTCTGATGAAGACTTACCTGGGCCCGGTTGATAATGAGGAGGGTCTGCACTTCCTGCGCCCGGAGACCGCTCAGGGTATTTTCGTGAACTTCAACAATGTGGTCACTGCTTCTCGTAAGCGCCCGCCGTTCGGTATTGGCCAGATTGGTAAGTCGTTCCGTAACGAGATCACTCCCGGTAACTTCATCTTCCGTACTCGTGAGTTCGAGCAGATGGAAATTGAGTACTTTGTGCACCCGGATGACGCTGATAAGTACTTCAACGAGTGGGTTGAGGACTGCTGGAACTGGTTCGTTGACCTGGGCATTAACCCGGATAACATGCGCCGCTTCGACGTTCCTAAGGAGGAGCGTGCGCACTACTCGGCTGGCACTATTGACGTTGAGTACCGCTTCGGCTTCCAGGGTTCCGAGTGGGGCGAGCTGATGGGCGTTGCGAACCGTACCGACTACGACCTGGGCGTGCACAACGAGCACTCCAACGCGAAGCTTGAGTACTTCGACCAGGCGACCGGTGAGCGTTACGTGCCGTACGTGATTGAGCCGTCCTTCGGTCTGACCCGCTCCATGATGGCGTTCCTTGTTGACGCATACGTCGAGGACGAGGCACCGAACACTAAGGGTGGCGTGGATAAGCGCGTCGTGCTGAAGCTTGACCCGCGCCTGGCGCCGGTGAAGGCAGCTGTTCTGCCGCTGTCGAAGAAGGCTGAGCTGTCTGAGCCGGCAACTAAGCTGGCGAATGAGCTGCGTGGCCTGTGGAACGTGGACTACGACGAGGCGGGCGCTATTGGCCGCCGTTACCGCCGCCAGGATGAGATCGGTACCCCGTTCTGCATCACCGTGGACTTTGACACTCTCGAGGATCAGGCTGTGACCATCCGCGAGCGTGACACCATGAACCAGGAGCGTGTGGCTCTGGATCAGGTGAAGTCCTACCTGGCTGCACGCCTGGCAGGCTAAAAATAATTCATAACACGGTCGGCGGGTAGCCTCTTAGAGCGAAAGAGGCTACCCGCCGTCGTGTATTTAGGCTACCCTGGTTAGACTGATTGGCACGTTTGACGCGAGCGAAGGAAAGGTGCACGGATATGGCTGAACGCCTCAGCGAAAAATTTGAGATTCGCCCTTGGCAGGAGGGTGATGACCTTGCCCTGCTTGAGATTTGGAACTCTGCCCGCAATGAGGTTGAGGAGCGCCAGCGTGGCCTTTTCGGCCCGGATACGGATGCGCCGTTTAGCCGCACCCTGGTGGTGACTGCTTCGGGTGTGCCGGTGGCTGCGGGTACTGTGGTTGCTTCGCTGTTGCATCCGACACGTTTGTGGTCCTATGTGGAGGTTGCGGCTGATCACCGCCGTCAGGGTATTGGTACCGCGCTGCTGAATGCGTTGCGTGAGATTGCGGCGGCGCACGGTCAGACCACGGCTCTGCGTGTGAAGTTGGCGCCGTTTAGTGACGGTGAGGAGTTTGCGCAGGCTGCTGGCATGAAGCTGATTCAGCGTTCCCGTATGGTGCGTGTGGAGCCGGGGGCGATTCCTCCGGTGTCTTTGCGTGAGGATGCTGACGGTAACGAGACTCAGGCGATTGAGGATTTGGCGACCGGTTCGGTTGAGCTGACCGCCGCGCTGTGGGATTTCTACCGCCGCGCCCACGAGTGGGATGTTCCTGCTGAAGTGGGCCTGGGCACGGTGAACCGCTACTTCCTCTCGGATGAGGTGCGTGCTTTTGGAGCCGTGGTGCTTCGTGACCATATTCGTGAGGCTGCTGCCGAGGGTAAGAAGGGCCCGATTGTTGCGTTTGCGGTGAGCTACCACCCCTTTGAGACTGACCCGGAGGCGGCGCTGGTGAATGAGAACACCGCCACCGAATTGCTGCTGGGCTACGACTTCGATAATGAGGGCGCTGTGGAGGCGATTATGCAGGTGCTGTCCCTGCTGAGCGCTAAGTATCCGGTGCTGGTTGAGGTTGACGACGCCATGGAGGCGCTGGTTCAGGTAACCGACGTGCTGCTGCGCGCCGGTACTGCTTCGGTGGAGGGCGACCCGACCTATATTTACGTAACCGAGTAGGTTCGCGGTATTGAGCCTGCTGGCTGACTCTTGCTGAAGGGGCGGGGGAGCGTACTGCTTCCCTGCCCCTTGTGCGTACCTGCGCCTCCTCACGGTTGCTGAGCTTGCACTGCGTTCCTGTACCCCCTCAGCTGAGTCCGGTTCTCGATTTGCCCCCGTATGCCACAATATAGGGGTGAATTCTGAAGCACCCCGTCTTACCCTTCCGCCCCTGAAACTGGGCAATCTGACCGTTGATACTCCCGTGGTTCTCGCCCCGATGGCCGGCGTGACCAATAAGGCTTTCCGCCGCCTCTGCAGTGAATATGGCGGCGGCCTGTACGTTACCGAAATGGTGACTGCGCGCGCCCTGGTGGAGCGTAAGCCCGAGTCTATGCGCATTATTGAGCATGACCCGGACGAGAAGATCCGCTCCATCCAGATTTACGGTGTGGACGCGGTCAACGTCGGTAAGGCTGTGCGCATGGTCGTTGAAGAGGACCGTGCAGACCACATTGACTTGAACTTTGGCTGCCCGGCTCCTAAGGTGACTCGCCGCGGTGGCGGTGCCGCCCTGCCCTGGAAGACTGACCTGTTCACGGCGATTGTGCAGACCGCGGTGAAGGAGGCGTCCCGCAACGATATTCCGCTGACCATTAAGATGCGTAAGGGCATTGACGATGACCACATTACGTTCTTGGAGTCCGCCAAGATTGCTCGTGATGCCGGCGTTGCGGCGATTGCCCTGCACGGCCGTACTGCGGCGCAGCATTATTCGGGTAAGGCTGACTGGGATTCGATTGCGCAGCTGCGTGAGCTGATTCCCGATGTGCCGATTCTGGGTAATGGCGATATTTTCTCCGCCGAGGATGCGGTGCGTATGGTTGAGCAGACCGGCGTGGACGGCGTGGTGATTGGCCGCGGCTGCCAGGGTCGCCCGTGGCTGTTTGGTGACCTGCAGAATGCGTTTGAGGGTTCGTCGGAGCGTATCCGCCCGACCCTGACTGAGGTGTCGGACATGATTTACCGCCACGCAGAACTGCTGGTGGAGACCTTTGGCGATGAGACCCGCGGCCTGCGCGAGATTCGCAAGCACGTGGCGTGGTACTTCAAGGGCTACCCGGTCGGTGGCGAGCTGCGCGCGAAGATGGCTCAGGTGCCCGACCTGGCGACGTTCCGTGAGCTGATTGCTCAGCTGGATCACTCGATTGGTTACCCTGGTGCCGCCGTGGAGGGTTCGCGCGGCCGCGCCGGCAGCCCCAAGCAGCCGCACCTGCCCGATGGCTGGCTGGATTCGCGCATCCTGGGGGACGCTGAGCGTCTGGGCCTGGCGGAGGCTGAGCTGGATATTTCCGGCGGCTAAACACCTGTACTTGTGTGCCGCGGCGTGCTGTTTGCGCGTCGCGGCGCATCCTTTTTGTGAGCATGTTCGTGCGTTATTTCCCGCGCCTATAACGCCTGCAGAGACTACCTGTTGACCCTCACCGTAGAATTGAGTTTATGGCTGGATTAATCCGCAAAGAAGACATTGATGAAGTCCGCGCCCGTACCGATATCCGCGAAATCATTGAAGGCTATGTGAGCCTCAAAAGCGCCGGTATAGGCACCTTCAAGGGGCTGTGCCCGTTCCACGACGAGCGCACGCCCTCCTTCAATGTGCGCCCGCAGGTTGGCTCGTACCACTGCTTTGGCTGCGGTGAATCCGGTGACGTGTACTCCTTCGTCATGGCGATGGAACACACCAGCTTCGTTGAGACGGTGGAGCGTCTAGCCGCCCGTATTGGTTACACCCTGCACTATGAGGGCGGTAAGCCCGGCGACCGCTACGAGGCGGGTATGCGCCGCCGCCTGCTCGACGCGCACAAGATTGCCGCCGAGTTCTTTGAACGTAACCTCTACAGCGCTGATGCTCAGGAGGCGCAGCGCTTCCTCGGCGCCCGCGGTTTCGATCCCGCCGCAACCCGCAAGTTCGGTGTCGGCTACGCCCCGCGCGGCTGGGACCACCTGCTCAAGCACCTTCGCTCCCAGGGTTTCACTGATGAGGAGCTGAAGGCTACCGGCATGTTCTCGGAGGGCAACCGCGGCCTGTACGACCGATTCCGCGGCCGCATCATCTGGCCCATCCGCACCATCGCCGGTGAAACCATCGGTTTCGGTGCCCGCCGCCTCTTCGACGACGACCAGGGCCCCAAATACCTGAACACCCCCGAGACGCAGCTCTACAAGAAATCCCAGGTGCTCTACGGCATTGACCTGGCAAAACGCGATATGACCAAGACCAAGCAGGTCGTCATCGTGGAAGGCTACACGGACGTCATGGCGGCACACCTCGCCGGCATCACCACCGCCGTTGCCACCTGCGGCACCGCGTTCGGTCCCGGCCACATCAAGATGGTGCGCCGCATGATTACCGACGACGGCTCCGGCGGCGAAATCATCTTCACCTTCGACGGTGACGCCGCAGGCCAGAAAGCCGCCATGACAGCCTTCCAGGAGGACCAGCGCTTCGTTGCGCAGACCTTCGTGGCGGTTGCCGAGAACGGCATGGACCCCTGCGACCTGCGCCTACACAAGGGCGACGCCGCCGTGCGCTCCCTGATTGCTTCGCGCCGTCCGCTCTTCGAGTTTGCGATTGATTCGACCCTCGCCAAGTACGATTTGGCGACCCTTGAAGGTCGCGTGCTGGCGATGCGCGCTATCGCCCCGATTATTGCCGGCATTAAGGACCGCGACCTGCGCCCCGCCTACATGCGTAAGGTCTCCGGTCAGCTCGGCCTGGAGCTCGACGAGATTCAGCGCGCAGTGGCGTACGCGCAGAACCACCCGAAGCTTTCCCGCTCCCAGCAGGCGGAGGCTCCCGCCGCCGCGCCGCGTTACGAGCGTCTGAACGAGGGGCCGCAGGGCGTGCCGGGCACGCCGGGCTATACGGGTGCGCCGGGTTACGCGGGTGCGCCGGGCTATACGGGTGCTCAGGGCGCAGTTCATGCTGACGCGCCCTACGACCCCGCCTACGACGCACCGCCACCGGAAGACCACGCCGCACCCAGCGCCTACGCCGGGCAGAACGCCGCCGCGCACCCGCCGAGCAACATTCAGCCTACCGCACCCCAGCCGGAGGCGCCCGCCCCCGCCGTCGAGGAATTCCTCACCCCCGACCCGCGCGACCCGGTTGCCCGCCTCGAAAAGGCGGCGCTCGAGATTGCCCTGCAACACCCCGAGCTCATCAGCGTGGAACAGTGGCGCAACCTCGCCACCGTGCAGTTCCGCTACCGCACCCACCGCGAGGTGGCCGCCGGCATTATCCACGCCGCAACCGTCATGGCACCTACCCCCGGCATCGAATGGATCAACTGCGTACGCTCCGGCGCTGTGGAGGGTGTACACCCCGCCATTGCGGAACTTGCCGTCTCACCGCTACCGGTCAGCAGCGCTGAGCGTCTGCCCGGTTTTGTGACTGGCGCGCTCAATGCCCTATTCGAACAGCAGATTGCCCGCCAAAAATCCGACCTGATGATGCGCCTAGAGCAGCTCAGCGCCAACCCCGACGACGAAGAGTTCGAAGCGGTACAGCGTCAGCTCCTCGAACTGGAAATGCGCCGCCGCCAGCTCAGCGCACAGCGCGGCTAAGTACGGTTCTTCCGCTACGCCCCGGCAATCTGCCGAATGTCCTGTGTTCTGCAGGTTGCCGGGGAATACCGCGGGGTAGAAGCCTCCCTCACCACCCAAACCAGCCACGCAACCCAAAGAGTGATGCACTTCATAGCATTTCAAGTTGCGGAGCCCAAATTGCCCCGGTATAGTTATTACTCGTTGCAAGGGAAACCGGCAACGAAAACAAAATAATCCCCCGTAGCTCAATTGGCAGAGCATTCGACTGTTAATCGAAGGGTTACTGGTTCGAGTCCAGTCGGGGGAGCAGATATAGCAAGAACCCCCGAGGCTTCGCCTCGGGGGTTCTTGCTATATACGTTCCTCAGACTCGAACCAGTAACCCCTCGGGCTTACGCCCTCGGCGAGGCAAAGATTTTTGGTTCCTCGCGCGCTCGGAAAATCTTCGCCTCGCTAGTTCGAGTCCAGTCGGAACGTTCTCTCCAAACCGTGTACCAGTAACCCCTCGGGCTTGCGCCCTCGGCGGGATAATGGTTTTTACTTCCTCGCGCGCTCGGAAAATCTTCGCCTCGCTAGTTCGAGTCCAGTCGGAACGGTCTCTTCAAGTCATGAATGAGTAACTCCTCGGGCTTACGCCCTCGGCGAGGCAAAGATACTTCACCCTGTAAAAATGTACCCTGCAAAAATGTGAAGTCTAACGCACAGAGAAGTTCCTCGCCCACATCAACCACACGCCCACTCGGCGCGTAACGGGGGAGCGGCGCATCGGCATCCTCTTACGCCTACTCCAGAGCAAATCCACAGGGACAACAAAACCCAGAAAGCTACGCCCGCAGCTCAATGCAGCCTCCAGAAAGTCGAAAATACCTGAAGAGATAGCGCAAACCCCCACCCAAACGGTCACGCGGAGGTATCATAAGGGGCTAAACTATAGGAGGTGGAGTGCGAAAAAGAAGCCTCCAAAAACACGTCACGGAGAGGTGGTCATGACCACTACTACTAATCCCAAGGCACCCAAGCGTTTCTTTGCTGGCATCAGCGGGATTAAGTCCGGCGTCGCGAACATCATCGACGCTGGCAAAACCTTCAAGACCCTCGGACCCAGCCAGGTCAAGGACGAAATCCAGATTGCAAAGCACGAGCTGAAGACCAAGGGCATCGCCGTTGGTAAGGGCGCAGCCTTCTTCGGCGTCGCAGCAGTCTTCGGTCTGTTCCTGATCATTGCGCTGGTCGCCGCAGCAATCCTCGGCCTCGGCACCGTCATGCCCTACTGGGCATCCGCACTGGTCTTCGCCCTCGTCTTCCTCATCGTCCTGGCAATCTGCGCCCTGGTCGGTCTGAAGAAGGTCAAGGCACAGCTGCCGTTCAAGCCCGAATCCGCAATCTTCGGTCTGCTCTTCGACCTCGGCGTACTCAAGGAAGGTACCGCCATGTCCGCTGAGCGCCTGAAGAAGGAACAGGCAGAGCGTGCAGAGCAGAAGGCTAAGGAAGCTGAAGAAGCAGCAGAACGCGCACGTCAGGAAGCTGAAGAGCGCAAGGCACGCGGCGAGGAAGAGCCCAAGCCGCCGACCTTCGAAGAGCTCAAGCAGCGCACCGCAGAACGCCGCCAGCACCTGGCAGCCCTGCGCGACGACCTGCAGTCCTACACCGGCGACGTTCAGAACAACACCCAGCAGGCTCTGGACGCTCTCAAGGCAGTTCCCTCCGAGGTTGCTGCAGGTGCAGCAGCTACCGGCCGCGGCCTGGCAGAGAACGTGCGCAAGCCCGAGGTTCTGCAGGCACGCTGGAAGTCCTTCGCAGCACTGGGCGCATCCATTGCAACCGTCCTGCACTTCCTGAACCGCCTGGTACGCCGCTAAGCACTGTTCGCCGCTAAACCTAGCCGCCGCTCAACCGGCGCAGGTTTAACGCCAAGCGTCCAAACGCCCCGATCATCGTATCGGGGCGTTTGTGCGTCTACAGGCAGGTTGCAGGCTCCCGTCTCAACGGGAGGTTTAGAGGTAACTCCCAGCCAAAGCCGCCCGCCACAAGTCGGAGAAGGACGTAGCTCACAGGTAGAATAGACAAGTGCTGTACGTACTGGACCCACCCGGTGCACGCGGCAGACAGAGGTAGAAGCGGCGCACCGTCGCACCCGAAACCCCAAAGTCACCGACACACTACACCCCGATGAGGAGCCCCGTCATGGAACAGGCAAAGACGATTCTGATTGGCGCAGAAACCTACCCGCCGGACATCAACGGTGCAGCGCAATTCGGTCACCGCCTCGCCACCTCCATGCTCAAGCGAGGCCACTCCGTGCACGTAGTCGCCGCCAGCCCCATCCCCGGCCCCAGCTACCGCACCGAAGTAGAGGGCGGCATTGTTGAGCATCGTCTGCGTTCGCACCTGCCTCCGACCCACGAGACGAACCGCATCTGCATCCCCTGGGAGATTTGGTCCGAGGTTGGTGCAATCCTTGACGAGGTGCGCCCGGACGTGGTGCACGTGCAGTGCCACTACATTATTGGCCGAGCCCTGATTTTCCAGGCGAAGCGCCGCGGTATCCGTGTCATCGCAACGAACCACTTCATGCCGGCGAACCTTGACCCGTTCCTGCCCTTCCCCGATCCCGTGAAGCGTGTGATTGAGAAGGTCACCTGGAAGGACATGCGTTTCTGCTTCTCCAAGACTGCGGTCGTTACCACCCCCACCCAGATCGGTGCGGATGCGATGCGCGACCTGGGTCATTTTGACCGCCCCGTCATGCCGGTTTCTAACGGTATTGAAATCAGCGACTACGAGTTGCCTGAGGGAGCGGACGCCGGTAAGGTTCCCGGTGAGCTGCGTATTGCCTTCGTGGGTCGCCTTGCCGAAGAGAAGAACGTGGACGTGCTCATCGAGGCACTCTCCCTGCTGCCCGATACCCTCGAGCACGTGGTGCTGGATATTGCCGGTGGCGGCGAGCTGCGTGAGGCTCTCGAGCAGAAGGCACACGATTGCGGCGTGTCCGACCGTGTGATTTTCCGTGGCTTCGTTCCGGATGAGCATCTGCCCGAGGTGTACCAGATGGCTGACGTGTTCTGCCAGCCCGGTACCGCCGAGCTGCAGTCCCTGGTTTCCCTGGAGGCGATGAGCGCCTCCACCCCCGTGGTGCTCGCGAACGCGCTGGCTCTGCCGCACCTGGTGGAGGACGGTGTGAACGGCTACCTCTTCGAACCCAATAACGCTCAGGATTTGGCGAAGAAGCTGGAGGCGGTGCTCTCCCTGCCCGCCGCTGAGCGCGAGCAGATGGGCCGCGAGTCCCGCCGTATCGTGGGCTTCCACAGTGCTGAGAACACCTGGCGCACCTTCGAGGAGCTGTACGTGAGTGACGCTCCGTACCAGCGCTACCTGGATTCGCGCCGCTAAGCTTCTCTAGATTCTGAGCGTTGAGTAGGAGTAGAGTGTTTTTCGTTCTCAGCCGCCGTTCAGGTACTCTAGAGGATGGTGCTGGCACCCATAGCGTGCCGTCACTGCACCGGATGGGGAGTTAGCTCAGCCGGTTAGAGCAGGGGACTCATAATCCCTTGGTCGCGGGTTCGAGCCCCGCACTCCCTACGGCCCCGCCCGTCGACTTCACCCACTTGTCGGCGGGCGGGGCTTTTTCGTGTTCTTTTTGTCGTACACTCAGGGCGCCTATTTTCGTGCATGGAATGCATCAACGGTGATGAAAATGAGTAAATGACGAACGAAGACGCATCATAGCGTTCAATACGGTAGGGTTGAAGAGTCTTGTCACGAAAGACAGTGCGATGCCGCCGGTAGATGCCGATTCAGCCGGTAGGTGTTGCATCCACACATCATACGAGAGGATCTCAATGTCGGAGAACACTCCCAACAACCCGTCGCAGGGTGCAGCCGGCGGCTACGGCTACGATGCTGGCGCACACCCCGCGCAGGATGCTTCGCTTCCGGGTCAGGCTGCTCAGCCGGGTAACGCAGCTCAGGCTGCTCAGCCGAGCCAGCAGGGTAATGTTGCTCAGTCTGCCGCGCCGGTAGCACCGCAGCAGCCCGTCCAGCCTCAGCAGGCGCCTCAGCCCGCTCAGGTAAACGCTAATGCGCAGCCGAATACTGAGGCTCAGGCAGCTCCCGCCCAGCCCGGTCAGCCTGCCGCCGCACCGCAGCTCGATGCACCTCAGCCGGGTGCCGCTCAGCCGGGTGCCGCTCAGCCGGGTCAGCCCGGCCAGGCAACCTATGCGCCGAGCGCACCGCATCCGGCGGTGAAGGCACTGGGTGCTACCTGGAACGCGTTCCTGGACGTTTTCTCCAGCAACCCGGCAACCGCGCACGCCCGCATCTCTTCCGCAGGTGCGTGGGGTTGGATTGTTCCCACGACTCTGCAGTCGCTGGTGGGCGCGTTCTTCTTTAGCCAGCTGGTGATTCTGGCTGCTACTGTCGCGATGTCCATGATGGGCTATATGTACGGTCGAGGCGGTGCCTACGGTGGCGCCTACGCCTCGCAGGCCGTGCCGACCGGACGCATGATTCTGGCGTACGTGCTGATGGCGCTCGCCATCTTTGGCGTGCAGGTTCTGCGCGGTGTGCAGCTGCAGCTGACCGCGCGCATTGGCAAGGCTCCGGCGTCTTTCACCGCGAGTATGCACGCCGTGTCGGTGTCTTCGCTGGTGCTGATTCCTTCGTTCCTGCTGCTGAACCTGCTCGTGTTCTTCATGACCCTCAGCCGTAGCGGTGACGGTGCGTCCTTCCTGACCATGCTCATGGGCCTGGTGCTTGCTTTCGCCGTGTTCTCGGGCGAGGCTCTGACCTACCTGGGTCTGAACCGTCTGGGCCGTTTCGCGAAGTCCCCGATTATCATGCACGCAGCGTTGAGCACTGCTTGGGTTTTTGCCTCCATGATTGTTTACTACGTGGCTATTCGCCTGATGGGAGCCTAGTATGCACGCGATGACTCACGCCCCGAGCGCGCCGACTCGTCAGCGCTGGATGTTCCTGGCGGTTCTGCTGACCATTGCCGCCCTGATTCTGAGTGCCTGCAGCGCAAAGATTGAGACTCAGCTGGGCCTTGAGAGCGCTGAGAAGGGTACCCGCACCATTCTGGTTTCCTTCAACATGAAGGATAACCAGGACAAGGTTAAGGGTGGCACCCAGGCGCTGGATGCGTCCGTACGTAAGCACCTGCCCGAGGGCCTGGAATACGAAGGTATTCAGTCTGAGGGTGACAAGGCTCGTGCGACTTTCAAGGTATCCTTCTCCTCCGTGGACGAGTACCAGTCCAAGGTGACCTCTCTGCTGAAGGCTTCGGGTTCCGACATCAAGCCGCAGATTAGCATTGTCAACTCTGACCAGGGTCTGGTGCAGGGTATTCAGGTGAAGGAAAACTTCAGCTCGGGCGATCTGCTGGGCTGGCTTCCTGAAGCTCTGGTAGTGGACGGTGTTGTGTCTGCTTCCAATAAGAACAGTGTTCTCAGCAGCAGCGATGAAACCACTGTGAAGTTTGGCGAGAAGGAAGTGAAGAACTCCGGTGGTTCTAAGATTTCCGCGAAGGATGTTCAGGACCGCGGTTTCCGTAACGTCATTCTTGACGTAAAGGAGAAGGACGGCGGTTACTCCGTGATGGTTTCCTTCGTCGCGAAGGAAATCATGAACACCGAGACCGCTTCTGCGGTCGACGCCTACCTGAACCAGGTCAAGCCTGAGGGCTCCGAGCTGAAGAAGGGCCTGGAGTCCTCGCAGGCGAAGGCATACGCTCCTTCCGCATCGACCCCCAGCGCGAAGGAAGAAGTGGGCCGTACCCTGACCTTTAGCGCTTCTTCGATTGAGGATTTGGGCAACGGTCTCAAGAAGCTGTTTGGTGCAGGTAGTACCGATCTCTCCGCTAGCCGTGAGGTAGTGGCGAAGGATAATAACTTCACCGTTCAGAAGAAGATTTCGGGTCTGCTGGACTGCGCGCTGCTGTGCTCCCCGAGCGGTGATGGCCTGACTCTGACCATCATGGACACCAACGATAAGTCCTACATGGTTGACCCCGAGGGTCGCGCTAGCTCCTCCCGTTCGGGCGGTAGCAGTACTCTCATCGCGGTTGACCGTGTTTCTTCGCGCCAGATCGAGATGAAGAGCATGAAGGTGGCTACTGCCCTGGGTCTGGATGGTTCCATGGAAGCTCGTTTCCTCTACGCATTCCCGACCGCGGATGTTGCGGGTGCTGAGCAGAAGCTCAAGGACGTTTTCGCAGGCGGCGGTAATGACGAGACCGAAGTTCGTCAGGACGGCGACGCCACCATCGTGAGCGTGAAGGTTCGCGGTAAGGACCAGAACGAGTTCAACCAGCGCCTGAACGAATACCTGCCCGATTCGAAGGTGACCGTTACCCGCCCCGGTGGCTACCACCCCTTCGGCTCCGACTACACCGTGACCCCTGAGATCAAGCTCTCTTCGAAGCTAGGTAACTACTACGCAGCTCCCTTCGAGTTCACCTTCAAGGCGCCGACCTTCTCCTCGCTGGACCAGCAGAAGGTAGATGCCGCGAACAGCATCGCGAAGAACTCTCAGCACGTGCAGCTGAGCGTGAACGGTGGCGAGCTGAGCGTTAAGACCGACCGCGGTGTCAGCACCACCTCCGGTCTGACTGTTCCGGTGTCCGGTCTGAGCATGACTGACGTAATCGTGGATGCGGTTATTGTGGGTCTGCTACTGCTCATCCTGATTCTGCTCTTCCTGTTCCGCAAGAAGATTGCGGCGGCTCGTGCGAAGGGCCGTGAGCGTCGTGCCGCTTCGGCTGCGGCACTGGGCGCGGCGGCGGGTGTTGCGACCGGTTACGGCGCAACCCAGGCTGACGCGCAGAACGGCTACCAGGCACAGGGCGGCTACGCTGCTCAGAATGGCTATGCCGCTCAGCCCGGTTACCAGGCTCAGGGTGGCTATCCGGCGCAGAACACCGCCTACGCTACGGGTGATGATTCGCCGACTCAGGTGTTCACCCCGCAGCACGGCGTGAACTACGGCGAGAACGAACCGACCAAGGCAATGCCCGCGTACATCCCTCCGACTGAGCAGCCTGCACAGCCCACTCAGTCGGTTCAGTCCGGTCAGACCGTTCAGCACCCTGTACAGCCGAACCAGCCCGTACAGCCGAACCAGTTCGGTGCTGATGACGGTGACGTCCTCCAGTAAGTAGCTACCTCTAGCGCCTACGCTAGTGAGCACAACTTAGGCTGGCTCCTGTGGCCCGTTGCCTCCTTCTGAGGAGGTGACGGGCCACAGCTATATCTGGTTCGGCTCATGCTCGGCGCCAGTACCTGCGCCTAATAACCAGTACCCGTGCCTAATATCCAGTACCCGCGCCTAATATCCGCCCGGCACGGGTAGCAGAATGCTCGGCTCCTTCGAGCCCAGCAGGCTCATGGGGTTGATGTACTCGGCGGCCTTGCCGCTGCCGTCCCCGCGGGCGCCTCCCTGTCGTACACCCCAGTACAGGCAGGGGGTGGAGCATCGCCGGTAGGGGCGCTCGCTGTTGCCGCCCGCCGCGCCTGCGACGGTGCCGATTACCTCACCGGCTGCAACCGTGGTGCCGACCGGTAGTGCTTCGTCCATGGGTTCGAAGGTGCTGCGCCGCCCATCCGGATGCGCAATGACCAGTACTTTGCGGTTGACGACCGTGCCGCTGAAAACCACTTTTCCCGGTGCCGGTGCGTAGACGCGCCGGTCGTGTTCGGGTACGGCAAGGTCTACGCCGCGGTGCCCTGCGCTCCAGCGTTGGGCGGGCTTCTCAAAGGGACGGATCACCCGCGGTCTGGATTCGGAGGTGGGGGAGCGGTAGCGTAGTCGGCTCGCGATGAGCTCAACGGTGTGGGGAACGTGTGCGCTGCTGGGAGCTTGCGTACTTGCGGTGGTACCGTTAGTAAAACCAGCCCCGCCTGAATAGTCCTGCCCACCCGTGTAGCCCTGCCCGCCCGCACTCACAAGTGCACCCAGCAGGCAGCACGCCACCAGCGTTGCGTGCCGTAGCGTTGTCGCTAATGTCTTCATGTTCTGCTTCATCTTCTGAGCACATCACGAATTGCCTCGCCCCGCAGCGCCTCACGAAAAATTGTGGATAACCCCGCCGTTTTCGCCTTAAAATCCTTTATCCACAGTGCCCCTGCACACACTCGCCGCGCCTGTGCAGGTTTTAACCCTAATCCGGCGGATTAATCGCGGAATATACGGTACAATGTCGTATTGCAGTGTGCCTGCGCGGGTATTCTCCCTCATCGAGGGATTCCGCACAGCATCACTGACGACGCGCGGCGTGAGCGGCATCCTCAAACGAGGAGCCGATAAGGGACCTTCGGTCCACCCACACGGGGTGGTTAGGGCCTGAGCTGAACGGGTAACCGTGAACGCTAACCGCCGCCAGGAAAAACTGATAACTACTATGCGCGCGTTGGGCTGGCCCGAATGGGAGGTCCGCGCGGCACCACAAAGGAGACGACATGCCCGTCGTAACTATGCGTGAAATGCTGGACTCCGGCGTTCACTTCGGTCACCAGACCCGCCGTTGGAACCCCAAGATGAAGCGTTTCATCCTGACCGAGCGCAACGGCATCTACATCATCGACCTGCAGCAGTCCCTCGCCTTCATCGACAAGGCATACGAGGCTGTTAAGTCGACCGTCGCACACGGTGGCAACATCCTGTTCGTGGGTACCAAGAAGCAGGCTCAGGAAGTTATCGCTGAGCAGGCAACCCGCGTGAACATGCCCTACGTGAACCACCGCTGGCTCGGTGGTATGCTGACCAACTTCAGCACCATCTCCAAGAGCATCGAGCGCATGAAGGAACTCGAGCAGATTGACTTCGACGATGTAGCAGGTTCTCGCTACACCAAGAAGGAACTGCTCCTCATGCGTCGCGAGTTCGAGAAGCTCGAGAAGACCCTCGGCGGTATTCGTAACCTGTCCAAGGTTCCCTCCCTCCTGTGGGTTGTTGACACCAAGAAGGAGCACCTGGCAGTTAACGAGGCTCAGAAGCTGGGCATCCCCGTTGTTGCTATCCTCGACACCAACTGCGACCCCGACGAGGTTGCTTTCCCGATCCCCGGTAACGACGACGCTATCCGCTCCGTCAACCTGCTCACCCGCGTGATTGCTGACGCAGTGGCAGCCGGCCTGATCGAGCGCAACGCTAAGAAGAACGGCAAGGCTGAAGCAGCTGAGGAGCCCATGGCAGCTTGGGAGCGCGAGCTCCTGGAGCAGCACGAGGCTGCACAGGCTGAAGAGGCAGCTAAGTAAGCTTTCTTAGCCCACTAAGCTTTATGCTTTGTGGCCCCCGCCTGCGGGGACCACGTTCGGACGGCGCCCGCCCTGACCTGGGCGCGGCGCCGTCCGCCATTTGTACCACCGGGATGTCATCCCGATTTATTACAGCAACACAAGGAGTTCACAATGGCGAACTACACCGCAGCAGACATCAAGGCACTGCGCGAGAAGACCGGCGCAGGTATGCTCGACGTCAAGAAGGCTCTGGACGAGGCTAACGGCGACCAGCAGAAGGCTGCCGAGATCATCCGCGTTAAGGGTCTGAAGGGCATCACCAAGCGCGAGGGTCGCGCAACCGCTGAGGGCCTGGTAGCTGCACGCGTTGAGAACGGCGTTGGCTACATGATCGAGGTCAACTCCGAGACCGACTTCGTGGCAAAGTCCGACCCCTTCATCGCTTTCGGCCAGAACGTGCTCGAGGCTGCTATTGCTGCTAACGCTTCCACCCTGGAAGAGCTGCAGGCTGCATCCTACGAGGGCAAGACCGTTGAGGAGCTGACCACCGACGCTGGTGCACTGCTCGGCGAGAAGATCGTTGTCCGCCGCGTTGCACGCGTTGAGGGCGAGAACGTTGCAGTTTACCTGCACAAGACCTCCAAGGACCTGCCGGCACAGGTTGGCGTTCTGCTGGCTGTCTCCGGTGAGAACACCGACGAGATCGCACACGACGTTGCAGTGCACATTGCTGCAATGAGCCCCAAGTACCTGGATTCCGAGTCCATCCCCGCAGACCAGATCGAGACCGAGAAGCGCGTTGCTCGCGAGACCGCAATCGCTGAGGGCAAGCCCGAGAAGATTCTGGACAAGATCGTTGAGGGTCGCCTGAAGGGCTTCTTCAAGGAGAACACCCTGCTGGACCAGGACTTCGCAAAGGACTCCAAGAAGTCTGTCGCACAGGTTCTGTCCGAGGCTGGCGCAACCGCTACCGCATTCGCACGTTTCCGCGTGGGTGCATAAGGACTCGCTGCAGTTCTACCCTTCCGCATTGCGGGTTCCCGGTAAGGGAAATCGTATGAGGTTGGGATTATAGCCTGAAGCCGGGTAGTCACCACTGGTGGCTACCCGGCTTTGCTGTATCCTTGATAAGGACTAGGCGGCATGAGCCCGCCCCGATCACCTATAACAACCCCTAGGTAAGCCACTGGAGGAACCATGACTGAAGCGAATCCCCGCCCGATGCACCGTGACGAGACCGGCCGCCGCCGCGTTTTGCTCAAGCTTTCCGGTGAGGTTTTTGGTGGCGGTGAAGTTGGCATTTCGACCGAGGTCGTGCGCAGCATCGCTAAGCAGATTGCCGCAACTGTTGGCGAGGTTGAGACCTCCATCGTGATTGGTGGCGGTAACTTCTTCCGTGGCGCTGAACTCTCTCAGGCGGGTATGGACCGCTCCCGTGCAGACTACATGGGCATGCTCGGCACCGTGATGAACTCCCTGGCTCTGCAGGACTTCCTGGAGCAGGAGGGTATTGACACCCGCGTTCAGTCGGCTATCACCATGCCGCAGGTTGCTGAGACTTACATTCCTCGCCGCGCGATTCGCCACATGCAGAAGGACCGAGTCGTGATTTTCGGTGCTGGTGCGGGTCTGCCCTACTTCTCCACCGACACTGTGGCTGCTCAGCGTGCCCTGGAAATCCACGCGGACGAGGTTCTGGTCGCTAAGAACGGTGTGGACGGCATCTACACTGCTGACCCGAACAAGGACCCCAACGCTGAGCGCCTGTACAACCTCACCTACGATGAGGCAATGCAGCGCAACATCCGTGTGCTGGATCAGACCGCGTTCTCCCTGTGCCGTGACAACAACGTGACCATGCGCGTGTTCGGCATGCAGGGTGAGGGTAACGTGACCCGCGCGATTCTGGGCGAGAAGATGGGTACCCTCGTTACTCGCTAACGCCTAATTTTCTAGGCCGGGGCATGTTTGATGCCCCTCTGATTGTGACCGTGCTCGATAGCGCGGACTTATTCTGGACGGTACCGCGCGGGTAGGCGCTAAAACTCGCTTATGCCCGCCGGTACCGTCTAGACTTATATCAAATACGACGTTCTGCCTCTTTCCCGTCGACTTCGCAGTATCCGTAAGGCTTTCGCCTCGGATGCGCCGCGAACCGGCGGGGAATAACGAGGGCTGAGCGAACGCCCACCGACAATTCTGGTACCCCAGAATTCCGACAAAGGAGATCCTTTCGTGATCGAAGAAATCCTTGCCGAAGCCGGCGAGAAGATGGAAAAGACCATCGAAGCAACCAAGACTGAGTTCGCTAAGGTTCGTACCGGTCGTGTGAACCCCGCAATCTTCAGTGGCCTGACCGCCGAGTACTACGGCGCACCGACCCCGCTGCAGCAGCTGGTGTCCTTCAACGTTGAGGACGCACGTACCGTCAAGATCGTTCCCTTCGATGTGACCGCACTGGCAGCTATCGAGAAGGCTCTGCGTGACTCCGACCTGGGTGTTAACCCCAGCAACGACGGTGCAGCTATCCGCGTTGTCATGCCCGAAATGACCGCTGAGCGCCGTAAGGAATACACCAAGCTCGTCAACAGCAAGGCTGAGGAGTCCCGCGTTTCCATCCGTAACGTTCGCCGCCACGCTAAGACCGCTATCGACAAGCTCGTCAAGGACAGCGAAATCGGTGAGGACGAAGGCGCACGCGCTGAGAAGGAACTGGACGCACTGACCAAGAAGCACATCGACCAGGTCGACGCACTGTACAAGCACAAGGAAGCTGAACTGCTCGAGGTCTAAACCCCAAATGAGTGCACGCAAAGAAGCGAAAGAAGAGAGAGGCGCGCCGCCTGCTCCACAGTCGAGCCCGCAGACCGCTGCAACGCCGGTGAAGTCGCGTAGCGCCAAAGCAGGTCGTAACCTGCCCGCCGCCATTGGTGTGGGTGTTGGTTTCGGCGTGCTATTGGTGCTGGGCCTGATTTACCAGCCGGTTTTTGTTGCGATCGCTACCGGCGCGGCAGCTTTGGGCGCCTGGGAAATTGGGCACGTGCTCAATACCCGCCGCGGCTACGGCATCCCGGAATACCTACTGGGTGCCCTGTCTGGCGCAATTGTGGTGGTGTCCTACCTGTTCGGTTTTACCGGGCTGGGCATCGCCCTGGCGGTGAGCCTGCTGGCGCTGCTGCTCTCTTCTGCTCTCGTGCGTGCTGACCGTCAGGTCTCACTGGGTAAGTCTTTGAGCGGTAGCGCCCTGGCTCTGCTGTGGGTGCCGCTGATGCTGGGTATTGCCATGGTCTACTTCCAGACGGACCACGGCGAGCGCGGTATCCTCATGATTCTGCTGATGGCCATCTGCAATGACACGTTCGGCTTCATTGCCGGCGTGAATTGGGGTAAGCACCCGATGGCGCCGAAGATTTCCCCGAAGAAAAGCTGGGAGGGCCTGGCTGGTTCCTTCGTCGGCTCGGCGGTTGTTGGCGCTATCGCCTTGGCGGTTATGGGTTCGCCCTGGTATTGGGCTATTCCGTTGGCGGCGGTCATGGTGGTCGCTTCGACTGCCGGTGACCTGGTCGAGTCCGTGTTCAAGCGCCGTATGGGTGTGAAGGACATGTCGAATATTCTGCCCGGTCACGGCGGCATGATGGATCGCCTGGACTCGATTCTTTTCGCTGCGGCGGCTGGCTGCCTGATTTTCCGGTTTATTATGCCGCTCTAAAGCCTGAAGCTTTTATCGCTTATGGAGGCGGGGCGTTTCTTCCCACGAGTGGGGGAGGGGCGCCCCGCCTTTGCTGTACCCGCTTTCGCTGTATCCGCTGATGAGGGGCGTAAAAGGCTATATCTAAGACACCGCCCGCCAACCTTGCACCATGTAGCCTGCGCATTGGTATTCTTAAAGTTCAATCGTCGAGAGGAGCCCACTTTGGCAAGCACCACCCGCGAAGGCGGATTTGCCCGTGCAGCAGAAACCGAACCCGGCTACAAGCGCAGTGAAGTAGACCGCCTGTTCACCCGCCTCGCCGAGGACTACGAGAAGCTCAGCGGAGCCTCCGAACTGCCCGAAGACCTCTACACCTCCCGACGAATCCGCCAGGTCGTCTTCCGTGAAGAACCCGGCGGCTACCAGCTGGATGTGGTCGACCGCGCCCTCGAAAAGATTGAGGAACGCTTCGCCAAGCTCGAACGCAGCCGCTACATTGAGGCGTACGGCCTGGACAACTGGGAACGCTCCCTTGTAGAGACTGGCGAGCTGCTCGCTGGCCGCCTGGAACGCCCCGCCGGTGAGCGTTTCCGCCGCCCCAGCAAGCGCCGCCACATGGGCTACTTTGTCGGCGACGTGGACGCCATCTGCGACCGCGTGTACGCCCAGCTCAACAGTGAAGAGCCGCTGGACCCCTCCGTGGTGCGCCACGCAAAGTTCCGCCCCGCCTCGGGCACCGTCAGCTACGAGGAATCACAGGTGGATGCTTTCCTGGACCGCTGCATTGAGCTGCTGCAGGATCTGCTCTAAAACGTGAAGTGTTGAATCCCCCGCCCCGAAAACGACAGGGTGGGGGATTCTTCTGCGCTGGGGTCTTCTATGCTGGGGCCTTCTAGAATGAGAGGCGGCGCCAGTACCCGAATCCACCCGCGAGCTCATGAGACACTAGAACCATGAAGTTTGGATCCTCAGCATGCGTCGGCGGCAACCGCGACCGCCTCACCGACGCCCTCACAGAACTCACCCGCGCACCGCAGCGCGTCACCCTCCTCGGCTCAACCGGCTCCATCGGCACCCAAGCCATGGAAGTCATCGACCACCTCGCCGCACTCAAAGGCACCAGCGCCTCCGCTGCCGACGCACCGCTGAAGGTCGTCGCCCTCTCCGCAGGCTCCCGATCCCTCGAACTGCTCGCACGCCAGGCAGTGCACGTGCGTGCCGAACTGGTCGCCACCAGCGGCACCGCCGACGACGCGCAGCGCCTCCGCGAACTCATCGAAGCGGCAGCCTCCGAAGCAGGCGCCACCGGCTACACCCCGCAGATCGCCCACGGCGCTGAAGCATCCGTACAGGCGGCAGCACACCCGGCAGACACCGTCCTCAACGGCATCACCGGCTCCATCGGCCTGGAACCGACCCTCACCGCCCTCAACAGCGGCTACCGCGTGGCACTGGCCAACAAGGAATCCCTCATCGCAGGCGGTCCGCTCGTACGCGCCGCCGTCGACGCATCCCCCCTGGACACCCCCATGGTACCCGTCGACTCCGAACACTCCGCCCTCGCGCAGGCGCTCGCCTCCGGAACCGACGCAGAAATCGACCGACTCATCCTCACCGCATCCGGCGGCCCCTTCCGCGGCTACAAGCGCGAACAGCTACACGACGTGACCCCCGCGCAGGCGCTCGCACACCCCACCTGGGACATGGGCCTGGTCGTCACCACCAATTCGGCAACCATGGTCAACAAGGCACTCGAAGTGCTTGAGGCACACCACCTGTTCGGCGTGGACCTGGACCGTATTGACGTGGCGGTTCACCCGCAGTCCATCGTGCATTCCATGGTGCAGTTCGTGGACGGCTCGACCATTGCGCAGGCGTCCCCGCCGAGCATGGTTCTGCCCATCGCGCTGGGTCTGACCTGGCCGCACCGAATCCCCGGTGCTGTGCCCGCGTGTGACTGGTCGAAGGCTGCATCCTGGACTTTTGAGCCGCTGGACGAGGAAGCATTCCCCGCTGTGCGCATGATCAAGGATGCCGGTAAGGTCGGCGGTACCCACCCGGCAGTGTTCAACGCCGCCAATGAGGAAGCCGTGGCAGCATTCCACGCGGGCGCGATTCGCTTTACCTGCATTGTCGATTCGGTGGCGCGTGTGCTGGAGGAGCACACCGGCAGCGCTGAGGCTGTTTCTGACGCTGATTTGACGCTGGAGGCTGTGCTGAATGCAGAGCGTTGGGCTCGCGTTCGCGCGAATGAGCTGCTGGGCATGACCGGCAACTAACCGGTTCTGAGGCGGTATTCGCATTTCTATGGGATGGGGCGTGGAGGGGCTGGTGTTCGTCCTCGTTCCTACAGGGGCACCCGCCCTCGCTTCGCTTCGGGCACCCTGATGTCACTTTCGGACGACACCGCCCCTCCACCCGCACGCTAGGCTACCGGAGGTGGCGCGCCGTGTTTTCCGGATGCGCCCTCAGGGTGTCACACGGACGCTCTTCCGCAGCGAAGCAAGGAGGAAGCGGAGCGTCCGGGTGACGGGTGCCCCTGCGTAGGCGCGGAGGAAACATGCGGCGTGCCTCCCCAAACGCTATGGTGCGGAACGAGGACGAACACCGCCCCTCCAGTCGTATCCCGGAGGAAATATGCGGCGTGCCATCCCAGACACTGCATGAGGCGAGAGGACGAACACCGTCCCCCTTGCCTCCCCCCCCCGGCGCATAGTAGGCTAGTGTTCAAAATATGTTCTCTCAAGGGCAAACAACGAAGAGCCCCTGAACGAGCGGACAAAGATGCAGCTATATTTCACGAGGAAGTGCCCACCTATGCGTCGACAGAACACCCTACGAACCCTAGCCGGGGCTCTACTCCCGCTAACCCTGCTGCTTAGCTCCTGCGCGTCCGGGCAACCCAGCGGCGGTTCCTCGGCGTCCGCTAACGCTGAGAAGGCGTATAGCGCTTCCAAGAGCCCTGATAGTCAAGCTATCGAAAAAGTAGAGAACCTCGCCTCACTTTCTGACAACGTTGCCCGTGCCTACCAGCGTTCCCTGAGCCAGTGCATGGCTGAACGAGGATTCCCGAACTACAAGGTTCCTGCAGGAGAAACTGAAATCCCGCTGCTACAGACCGCTGGTTTCGAACCTCTCACCGTCGCGGATGCCCGCGCTCGCGGATACGAAGAGCGCTACTCTGCGGCTACTACAGCGCTGGAAGAGCAGAGCCTCACTATGAGCGACGCTGAAATGCAGGCTCTTAACGGTACTGAAGGAAAGGGCGGTTGCCAGCAAGAAGCCACCCGCGCAGTCTTCGGTTCAGAAGAATCCCGTGCGATCATAAAAAAGGTCAACGTCACTGCGGTTCACTACCTTAACAACGACGCAATCTTCAAAGATCTTGGGCCTGCCACCGAGAAGTGGGCACAGTGCATGAAGGAACGCTTCGGAGGCGACTACACGTCTCCGGATATGGCTCGCCTACAGTACAGCCAGAACAACCAGGACACCCACGAGCTGGCGATCAACGATGCGACCTGCCGCGAAGCAACCGGGCTAGATACCGAACAGCGAAAGATGGCTATCGCTTACCTGAGTTCCTTCCTCGAAAAGGAACAGGGCCTCATCGAACAGGTGACCACGATCAAGAAAACTGCTGAAGAGAACGCCCGAAAGATTCTGAGCTAATCCTCCGGACTAACCAGAACAGGCGTACAGAGTAGCCACGGAGGCTGCACCTCGTCACAGCGTATTGTGCCCGGCACGTATCCCCGTGCCGGGCACAAACTAACCCCACACGGCATCGCCGCCCCTAAGCCCAAACGGCACAGACAATAGCGTTCCCGTACGCGCACCCAAAGAAGGGACACCATGAGCGCCACCCCCACCCGCCAGAAGAAAACCCTCTGGCTCTACGGCATTATCGCCCTGCTCCTCATCATCACCGTGGGTACGCTCATCAGCGCCCAAAACATCAAAACCACCGCCCAGAAAGACGCAGAAGCGGCACCCCCGGACCCCTCCACCATCACCGCCACGGTCACCCGCGAGAAACTGCGCACCACCGTGCCCCTGACCTGCACCGCGAACTACGCCACCTCAACCCCGCTACGCTACAGCGGTGAAGGACAGTACACCGCAATCACCATCAAACACGGTGACACCGTCGGCAACGGCACCCTCATCGCAGAAGTCAACGGTGAACCTCTCATCACCCTCACCGGCGGCTTCGCGCTCTACCGCGACCTCAAACTCGACGACAGCGGCCCCGACGCCGCACTCCTCAACGAGGCACTGACCGCCATGGGACGTCAGGGCCCGCAGCCCGCGCGCATTACCGAAGACACCTACGAGGCTCTCAACAACCTCCTCGACAGCCTCGGCTACGCGCACGTCAAGACTGACCAGCCTATTCCCGCCCGCTACTTCCTTATCATCAACCGTGCCGGACTCGTCACCGGCAACCCCCGCGCCACCGGCGCTATCGCAGATGGTCCCGTAGCCACCATCGCAGAAGGTAGCAAGACCCTCAGCTGCACCGGAACCACCGGCAGGCTCACCCCCGAAGCCCGTAGCGGCCAGAAGGTAACCGTGCCCTCCCTCGGTGATACTGAGTACGTCGCAACCCTCGGATACAAGAACACCACCGAAGCCGTAGGTGCCGCAGGCAACAGCCAGGCCGGTCGCCAGGCCAATGGCGCAGAAGGTGCGGCTGGCTCCAACCTCAACGGCGCAGCCGGTGCGGCAGGAAGCACCGAAGGGGAACGCATCCTCACCCTCGACGTAGGGGATAAGGCGGACAGCCTCCGAGGCGCCGTCAACGCGGAACTCACCCTCGAAGAAACCCCCGACGCGCACCTGGTCGTGCCCTCATCGGCGCTCTACACCCGTGACGGACAGACCCGAGTCATCGTGCTCGGCCCCGAAAGCTCCAACGGATCGAAGGCCCGTGAAGAACGTGAGGTAACAGTTACCGTCATCAGCAACGCCAACGGCAAGAACGCCGTCACCGGTGACCTGCACGAAGGCGACAGCGTCAAAATCATGCGCGAGAAAAAGTAGGGAGTAGCCATGACTGACTCCCGCGCCGCTCACGCGCACCCACCAGCCTATAGCGTCGATATTCAGGGAGTGTCCCAGCACTTTATGCAGGGTGACACTCGAATTGACGTGCTCAAAAATATTGACCTGAAAGTCCGCTACGGAGAAGTCGTCGCAATCCTGGGACCGTCCGGCAGCGGCAAATCAACCCTGCTGAACATCCTCGGTCTGCTCAGCACGCCCGCCTCCGGCAGCTACCTGCTGGACGGTACAGACACCGCAACCTTCAACGCGGCACAGCGAGCTGAAGCGCGCCTGGACAGCATCGGTTTCGTCTTCCAGGCGTTCCACCTCATCGAGCATAAGAACGTGTACCGCAACGTTGAGCTACCGCTCATCTACCGTGGCGTGCCCAAAGCGGAACGAGCACAACGGGTTGAAGACACTCTCGCCCTGCTGGGGCTGAGCCACCGGACGGATGCACCCATCACCACTCTCTCAGGCGGTGAAAAGCAGCGTGTGGCTATTGCTCGTGCGCTCATTGGGGAACCGGCGTTGCTGCTCTGTGATGAACCGACCGGCTCGCTGGATGAAGAGCTCACCCGTGAAGTCATTGATCTGCTCCGTGAATGTACGGGCGATCAGCAAAGCACGATTGTGATTACCCACGACCCGCTCGTGGCGGAGCACTGCGACCGGGTGCTACGTATGCACGAGGGGCAGCTCATCGAGCAGGATGCACAGCGGCAGGAAGAAACGACCGCTCGCGCGTCTCTGAACCTGCCTAGCTCTGCTGAGGAACAAGTTTCTAAGCCGCAGGGCAGTGGTCGTGCACCCTGGGCGCTCGCCTCCCTCAAAGAAGCCTGGGACGCTACCGTGCACCGGGTGAGGCGCAATATCTTCACCATGCTTGGTGTGGTTCTGGGTATCGCTTCGCTCGTGCTGACCGTTGGTCTGACCGCCACCATTTCTGGGCAGTTGGCTGACAGCTTCGACATTTTTAGGGCTAAGCACCTGACGATAAGCTCGACCCGAACCGAATCCATGAGCCGGGCTGAACTCTTGAGCCTGGCGGCAAGTGAGAACTACCGGCGTGTTAGCCAGCTGAACGGAGTGACCGGTACCGCGCTGGTGGATCAGCTGTATGAATCCGCGGATATTCAGCGCGGTCCAGACAACTTCGGTGAGCGCGGTGCTAACGTGACGGCTGCCGTCCGTGCGGCAACCCCCAGCATCTTTAGCGTGCAGGGTCATGAACTGGTGTGGGGCCGCACTTTCGACGAGGGGCATGTGGAGCGGAACGATAAGGTCGTGGTGCTCAGTGAAAGCGTGATGCGCCAGCTTGCGCTACCCTATAGCCCCGGAGTTACGGTCTATATTTATGATGAGCCGTACACCGTCATCGGTGTGGTGCGGGAGAATCCCTCGCTGACTCTGTCGTACGGTTCGGTCTACCTGCCTCTGGGCGCGAAGCCTGGTGCCGATGTTGAAGAAGCGCAGCCCGCTGCCGGTGGCGGTGCCGTTGCGGCGCAGACCGGTAAGCGTTCCACTCAGATTGTGGTGAGTACTGTTGCCGGTGCCGCAAACCAGATCGCGGAGGAAGCACCGTACGCGCTCTCGCCGGAACGTCCCGCCCTGTATAGCGTGAGTATTCCGCCGGAGCCGAAGACCCTTCGTGAGGCTGTCGACCAGCAGCAACGCACCATGCTTATAGCCATGAGCGTTATTACCCTCGTAATTGGTGCGATGGGTATTATGAATACGTTCTTGGTTGCGGTGATGGAGCGTCGCCGTGAGGTTGGTTTGCGTCTGGCTATTGGTATGCGCCCTTCGGGTATTCTGCTGCAGTTCTCGGCGGAGGCGCTGCTGACCGGTATCCTGGGCGCTGTGGCTGGTATTGTGCTGGCGGTTAACGGCATCTCGATTGTGTCTTTGATGAACCGTTGGACGCCGATTATTAGTGCCGACACTATTCTGCTGGGCCTGGGCGCTGGTGCGCTGGTTGGTGTGTTGGCTGGTCTGTACCCGGCTGCGAAGGCTTCGCGTATTGATCCGGCACAGACCCTGGCGGCAGGCTAATCGCGTTGAGTAGGTGCTTGCCCCCGGTTGGGGCTTGGAGGGGGCGGTGTTCGTCCTTTCGCCTCATGCAGTGTCTAGGATGGCACGCCGCATGTTTCCTCCGCGCCTACGCAGGGGCACCCGTCACCCGGACGCTCCGCTTCCTCCTTGCTTCGCTGCGGAGAGCGTCCGGGTGACACCCTGAGGGCGCATCCGGAAAACACGGCGCGCCACCTCGGGTGGCCTAGCGTGCGTGTGGAGGGGCGGTGTCGTCCGAAAGTGACATCAGGGTGCCCGAAGCGAAGCGAGGGCGGGTGCCCCTGTAGGAACGAGGACGAACACCGCCCCTTTTATCGTCCCCATCCAGCCCCTCCAGAAAGCGGGGGAGGGCGCCTTCACAGGCTAAGCGAGTATCCTAGAAGCTTCGTATCCCCGAACCGAAACGAGAAAAAGCGTGGAAATCCTGCTGTACGCTGTGGGCATTATCCTCATGGCAATCGCTATTGCCGTCTCGATTGCCCTGCACGAGGTGGGGCATCTGGTGCCCGCGAAGCTGTTCAATGTGCGCGTCCCGCAGTACATGATTGGCTTCGGTAAGACCGTGTTCTCTTTCCGCCGCGGCGAGACTGAGTACGGTTTCAAAGCAATCCCGTTGGGCGGTTACATTTCGATGATTGGCATGTACCCGCCGAGCCCTGCTGAGGTGAAGGAGCACCATGAGGAGGGCCATTCGGGCAGTACCAGCCCGTTTGCGTCCTTGGCTGAGGAGGCTCGTGCGGCGGATGCTGAGCGTCTGAAGCCCGGTGATGAGGACCGCCTGTTCTATAAGTTGCCGGTGTTCAAGCGCATGGTGATTATGTTGGGCGGCCCGATGATGAACCTACTGATTGGTGTGGTGTGTACTGCTGTGCTGATTTGTGGTTTTGGTACGGCGCAGGTGACGAATAAGGTATCGGCGGTGTCTGAGTGCGTGCCGAGCGTGAATGTCACTCATGATTCGATTAGCTATGGCGAGTGTACGGATAAGTCCACTCCGTCGCCTGCGAAGGCTGCGGGTGTGCAGGTGGGTGACCGTGTGGTTGCTGTGAATGGTGCGTCGACGGGGTCGTGGGAGGCTGTGTCTTCGGCGATTCGTGCGGCGGGTTCTCACCCGAGCACTTTGACGGTGGAGCGTAATGGTCAGCGCCTGGACCTGTCGGTGACTCCGGTTGAGATGATCCGCCCGGTTTCTGATGGTAAGGGCCAGTATGCGCGTGCTGCGGATGGTTCGATTGCGACGACTCGTGGCGGTTTTGTGGGTGTTTCGCCGTCGAGTGAGTTGGTGCCTGGTTCTATTACTGAGGTGCCTGCGATGGTGGGCGATACGCTCTCTCGTGTGGGTTCGTCGATGCTTTCGTTGCCGCAGCGTGTGTGGGAGTTGACGGTGACTTTGGTGACTGGTGGTGAGCGTAGTGTTGAGTCGCCGGTGTCTGTGGTTGGTGTGAGTCGTATTGCCGGTGAGGTGACGGCTACTGACCGTATTGATGTGAAGGCGAAGGCTGCGATGTTGGTCTCGCTGGTGGCGAATATGAATTTGATGCTTTTTGCGTTTAATTTGATTCCGCTTCTGCCTCTGGATGGTGGCCATGTGTTGGGTGCGCTCTGGGAGGGTGTGCGTCGTTTCTTTGCGCGTTTGACTGGGCGTAAGGATCCGGGTCCGTTTGATCCGGTGAAGTTGTTGCCGTTGACGTATGTGGTGGCGGGCGCGTTCATTGTGATGTCGGTCATTCTGATTGTGGCGGATATTGTTAAGCCCATCACCCTGTTTTAGTGTGTTGTCACGCGCGGTAAGGGTACCCGTATTAGTGCTTTCTTTCGCGTCAGTGGCACAATAAAAAGTTGAACGAAGGATGCGTCGTACGTCCTTCATAACCCATGTATGGAGGAAAACCTTGTCGGTCAGCCTTGGTATGCCGAAGCCCGCTCCCGCGGTTCTGTCCCCGCGTCGTAAGACTCGCCAGTTTAAGGTGGGTTCTGTCGGTGTTGGTTCTGAATCTCCGATTTCGGTGCAGTCGATGACGACCACTAAGACCCACGACATTGGTGCGACTCTGCAGCAGATTGCTGAGTTGACCGCTGCCGGTTGCGATATTGTGCGTGTGGCGTGCCCGACTGATAAGGATGCGGAGGCTCTGCCCATTATTGCGAAGCAGTCCCGTATTCCGGTGATTGCTGATATTCACTTCCAGCCGAAGTACGTGTATGCGGCTATTCAGGCTGGTTGCGGTGCTGTGCGTGTGAACCCGGGTAATATCCGTAAGTTCGATGACCAGGTGAAGGAAATCGCTCAGATGGCTTCGGACCACGGCGTTTCTCTGCGTATTGGTGTGAATGCTGGTTCGCTGGATAAGCGTCTGTTGGAGAAGTACGGTAAGGCTACTCCGGAGGCTCTGGTTGAGTCTGCTGTGTGGGAGGCTTCGCTCTTTGAGGAGCATGGTTTCCGTGATTTCAAGATTTCTGTGAAGCATAATGACCCTGTGGTGATGGTGGAGGCGTACCGTCAGCTGGCTGAGCGCGGTGACTGGCCCCTGCACTTGGGTGTGACTGAGGCTGGTCCGGCGTTCCAGGGCACTATTAAGAGCTCGGTGGCGTTTGGTACTCTGCTGTCTCAGGGTATTGGCGATACTATTCGCGTGTCGCTGTCTGCTCCTCCGGTTGAGGAGGTGAAGGTGGGCACCAAGATCCTGGAGTCGCTGAACCTTCGCCCCCGCAAGCTGGATATCGTGTCTTGCCCGTCGTGTGGTCGTGCGCAGGTGAATGTGTGGGAGCTTGCTGAGAACGTGACTAAGGGCCTGGAGCACATGAAGGTTCCGCTGCGTGTTGCCGTGATGGGTTGCGTGGTGAATGGCCCGGGTGAGGCTCGTGAGGCTGACCTGGGTGTTGCGTCCGGTAACGGTAAGGGCCAGATTTTTGTGAAGGGTGAGGTCATTAAGACTGTGCCTGAGGATCAGATTGTTGAGACTCTGATTGAAGAGGCGACCCGTATTGCTGCTGAGATGGAGGCTTCGGGCGAGTATGTTCCCGAGGGTTCCCCGGCTGTTTCGGTGAGCTAGTTAGCTTTTGTGCGCGGAGGCGCCCTGGTGAGGGCGCCTCCGCGCTTTTCCGGTTATGTCCGGTTATGGTGGTGGCATGCTCGGTGCTTGCCGCTGCCGGTTGTGGCCGCAGGATCCGGCTACCTTTTCGGGGGTGCGTCCCCGTGTTTTCACTTATTTTTTGTCGCTCATTCTCTATCACTCAACAGGTCATGTTCACTCTTTTTTCTCGCCGCCGTAAGGCTAATCGTGCCCGGCGTGCTGCTGTTTCGTCTGCTGCTGTTTCGTCGATGGATTCTTCCCCTATGCCTGATCGCGTGAAGGAACACGTTTTTGCTCTGGATGCTCGGTGGTGCGATGAGCTGGAGGAGGTCCTGTTCAGTGACCCGGTCCCGAATCTGTACTCCATTGAGCATTATTTGGCGTGCCCTCTTCCGGTGAGGTCCCCGCGTATTCCGCTGCACTACTATCAGGGTTTTGTGGGTTGTGAGCGTGACGGGCAGTTGTGCTGTGTGCTGCTGTTGGGTTCGAACGTGGTGCCGGTGCGACTGTGCGGTGCCGCAGTTGAGCACGCTGAACACGTTGAACATGATGTTGCCGAACAGGCAGAAACCTCTGAGGCCCCCACCTCGGACACTGCGGCGCTGGATGCTACGGCGCTCGCACATCGTGACGCGCTGGCTCAGCTGCTGCTGCAGGTGGGTTCTCGCCTGGATTCCATGTTCGGTGAGAGCGTCTTCGTGATGCCCCTGTGGACGCGCATGCAGGAGCTGTGCGAGCAGACTCGCGGCGATAAGAGCCCGCTACTGCAGATGCTGCAGCCAAGCCTGGGTGACGGTTGCGATCACCGTGCGCGGGTTCTGTCGGAGCGTCCCAATCAGCCGCTACTGTATCTGCCGCCGGAGAAGGACCTCGCCCGCTTCTACGAGGCGGAGCTTCCTGAGCTGCCGGTGCACCTGCCCGCGCCCTTCAAACCTGCCGAAGCCCCCACCGGCGCTTCCCAACTCGGCGGTGAGCCTGCCGGGTATGCGCGCCTCGCCACCTCCGCGGACCTGGGGGAGCTTCTGCCCGCCGCGGCCGCCATGTTCACCGAGGAGGTCGGCTTCGACCCGATTGCTCGCTACGGTGACGGCTATGCGGCGCGCCTGCGCACGCTCATTGCCGGCCAGCGCAGCGCCATTGTCACCGACGTGAACGGTCGCGTCATCTTCAAAGCGGATGCGGGCATCGTGAACCTGGACGCCGCGCAGGTGCAGGGCGTATGGCTGCATCCGGACTACCGCGGCTACGGTCTGGCTAAGCCGTTCTTTGCCGCCGCCGCGCAGGTTCTGCAGCGCCGCTACCCGCACTTGAGCCTGTACGTGAACGACTACAACGCCCGCGCTCTTGCCATGTACCGGGGGACCGGTTGGGAGCAGATTGGGCAGTTCTCGACCATCATTTTTGAGCGCTAAACACGCCGAATCCTAAAACGCTATAAAATTAAAGACGACTGTGCCTTTTTCGTGGCTTACCCTGCGGACTTGGGCACCCCACCTAAACCTATCGACCCTTCAAGGAGAATCGTGGTACTTCGCCTTTCCAACCTCTTCGTGCGCACTCTGCGCGAGGACCCCGTAGACGCTGAGGTCGCCAGCCACAAGCTGCTGGTCCGCGCCGGTTATATCCGCCGCGCAGCCCCCGGCGTGTACACCTGGCTGCCCCTGGGTCTGAAGGTACTGCGCAAGGTCGAGAGCATCATTCGTGAAGAGATGGACGCCATCGGCGCGCAGGAAGTTCACTTCCCCGCACTGCTGCCCCGCGAACCCTACGAGGCAACCAACCGCTGGGACGAGTACGGCGATAACCTCTTCCGCCTCAAGGACCGCAAGGGTGCAGACATGCTGCTGGCACCCACCCACGAGGAAATGTTCACCCTGCTGGTGAAGGACCTGTACTCCTCCTACAAGGATTTGCCGGTTTACCTGTACCAGATTCAGACCAAGTACCGCGATGAGGCGCGCCCCCGCGCGGGTCTGCTGCGCGGCCGCGAGTTCGTCATGAAGGACTCCTACTCCTTCAACATTGACGATGAGGGCCTGAACGAGGCGTACATGGCGCACCGTGCCGCCTACCAGCGCATTTTCGAGCGCCTGGGCCTGGAGATTGTCATTGTGACCGCACAGTCCGGCGCGATGGGTGGCTCCCGCAGCGAAGAGTTCCTGCACCCGACCCCCATCGGTGAGGACACCTTCGTGCGTTCCGCGGGCGGCTACGCGGCAAACGTTGAGGCCGTGACCACCGTGGTTCCCGAGGAAATCGAAATCACCGAGGATACCCCCGCAGCAGTCATCCTGGACACCCCCGACTCCGCAACCATTGAGACTCTGGTGGAGCGCATGAACGAACTGCACACCGAGGTGACCGGCGGCGCTATCGAGGCTTCGCAGACCCTCAAGTGCTTCCTGGGCACCGTCATCACCCCCTCCGGTGAGCGTAAGGTCTTCGCCGTGGGCGTTCCCGGCGACCGTGCCGTGGACCTGGGCCGCGTTGAGGTCAACATCGGCGCCCTGCTGGGCATCGGCGGCGAGGTTGAGGTTGAGGCAGCCAGCGAAGAGGACCTGAAGGCATACCCGCAGCTGGTCAAGGGCTACATTGGCCCCGGTCTGAGCCTGGACGCGCCCCTGTTCGGTGCGCACACCGAGGACGAGAATGCGGTAGCTTCCGCAACCGGCATTCCCTTCTTCGTTGACCCCCGCGTGGTGCGCGGTACCCGCTGGGTGGCCGGCGCAAACGAAGAGGGCAAACACGTGGCGAACCTGGTCTTCGGCCGCGACTTCACCGCCGACGGCGTCATCGAGGCGTGCGAGGTGCGCGAAGGCGACCCGGCACCGGACGGCTCCGGCGAGCTGGTGGCCGCCCGCGGCATCGAGATGGGCCACATCTTCGCCCTGGGCCGTAAGTACGCTGAGGCACTGGGCCTGAAGGTCCTGGACCAGAACGGCAAGCTGCAGACCGTGACCATGGGCTCCTACGGCGTGGGTGTGACCCGCGCACTGGCTGCTATCGCCGAGGGCAACCACGACGAGAAGGGCCTGATCTGGCCGCGTAACCTGGCACCGGCAGACGTGCACATTGTCATCACCGGCAAGGACGCAGCATCCCACGAGTACGCTGAAGAGCTCAGCGCATCCCTGGAATCCGCCGGCCTGCAGGTCATGCTGGACGACCGCCCGAAGACCAGCCCCGGCGTGAAGTTCGGCGACGCCGAGCTGCTGGGTGTGCCCACCATCCTGGTGATTGGCCGCGGCTTCAAGGACGGCGTGCTGGAGCTGAAGGATCGCCGCAGCGGTGAGGCTCGCGAGGTGTCCGTCGAGAACGCGGTGGCTGAGGTCATCGCTGAGGTGCGCGGCGCCTAAGGCACGCCACTAGCCCGCAAAGACGTAAAACCGTAGCCACCTGCCCCGCCTCCCAGGAGGTGGTGGGGCAGGGTAGCGGCGGAAGAATGAAAGAAGAGAACTATGGCATACAAGCCGAAGCGTTCTGGCTCTAAGAAGAGCGCCCCGAATGCGCGCGCTCGCCGTGCCGCATCCCGCGTGGCGAATGGTGTGAACGCTCCCCGCACTCGCGCTGAGAGCGAGCCCGTGGTGGAGGCACCGGTGCGCGTGGGTACCCGCGCGATCCGTGAGGAAGAGGTTGCCGAGGCGATTGCCCCGGTCATCTCCGAGTTCTCGCTGGTGCTGGAGGGCCTGAAGATTTCGGGCCCGGCGGCGAACCGCACCGTGAAGATTACGGTGGACTACACCGCTGAGCGTACCGATTCGCTGTCGCTGGATTCCCTCGCGGAGATTTCCGGTGCGATTTCGAGCGCCCTGGACCGTGCGGATGAAAACGACGAGTTCTTCCCCTACGAGCTGGAGGTGTCCTCGCCCGGCGCTACCCGCGCCCTGACCGAGCGCCGCCACTGGGAGCGTGCCCGTACCCGCCTGATTGCGGTCACCGCACCCGACGGCACCGAGTACCTGGCGCGTCTGCACGAGGTGCAGGATGAGGGTCCGGTGCTGGCTCGTAAGAAGAACACGAAGAAGGGCCAGAAGGAGTCGTACCACGAGCCGAGCTTGCTTCCGTGGGAAAATATTGCTTCTGCTCACGTCGAGATTGACTTCAATTCGCCCGCTGAGCCGGTAGAATAGAGTTATTAAAGCTTCAGGCACGGGGTGCTCCGTGCCAGGTATATACCGTTCGGGAGCCGGGGCGCACTAAGCGTCCCGGCGCCGTGCTAACTGGGAAAGGCTGAAAAGCGTGGAGGATATTAAAACTATTGACCTGGGCGCACTGCGCGCATTGGCGAAGCAGCGCTCTCTCGTCATGGAGGAGCTCTTCACCCTGGTTGAGAACGCCCTGCTGCTCGCGTACATGAAGCAGCCCGGCGCTATTAAGGGCTCTCGTGCCGTCATCGACCACACCACCGGCGAGTTCGTCATTCTGGCTCCTGAGCTTGATGAGGACAACCAGAAGATTGACGAGTTCGACGATACCCCGAACAACTTTGGCCGTATCGCTGCCGCAACCGTCCGTCAGGTGCTCTCGCAGCGTCTGCGTGACGCTGAGGACGCATCCGTTCTGGGCGAGTTCAAGGACCGTGAGGGCACCCTGGTGTCCGGCGTGATTCAGCAGGGCAACAACCCGCGTATGGTTCAGGTTGACCTGGGCACCGTTGAGGCTGTCCTGCCCAGCAACGAGCAGGTTCCGGGCGAGAAGTACCCGCACGGCTCCCGCCTGCGCGCTTACCTGGTTGAGGCTCGCCGCGGCCCCAAGGGCCCCTCGATTGTGGTTTCTCGTTCGCACCCGAACCTGGTTCTGCGCCTGTTCGAGCACGAGGTTCCCGAGATTTCTGAGGGCCTGGTTGCTATTAACTCCATCGCCCGTGAAGCTGGCCACCGCTCCAAGATTGCTGTGTCCGCGAAGAACCCGACCATTAACGCTAAGGGTGCGTGCATCGGCGATATGGGTGCCCGCGTGCGTGCGGTTGCTGCCGAGCTGAACGACGAGAAGATTGACATTGTAGACTACTCGACCGATCCGGCAACCTTCATCGCTGCGGCGCTGTCCCCGGCGAAGGTCACCGAGGTCATTATCGCGAACCCGCGTGAGTACTCCGCTCGTGCCGTGGTTCCGGATGACCAGCTGTCCCTGGCTATCGGCCGTGAGGGTCAGAACGCACGTCTGGCAGCGAAGCTGACCGGCTGGCGTATCGATATTCTCTCCGAGTCTAAGTACGCTCAGGTTCGTGCCGAGGAAGAGGTTGCAGCTCGCGTGGCTCGTAGCCTGGCTGAAGAAGCTTCCGCTGAGAAGGCAATTGAAGAAGCAGCAGAAGAGTCCGCACAGGACGCTGAATAAGCATTAGCCCCGGTGAGGGGCGTATCCCGCGGCATATCCTTTTGATGCAGGCGCAAGAGATCGGGCAGGTTCGTGCCCGGTGTTCTTGCGCCTGCGTCACAGTTTTGCCCATGATTCTTAAAAACGGGATACACTATTAAGATGTACCGGTGCGTAACCGGGCGCTTTAACGCGCCCTCGCACGCACCGGATAGAGCATCACGAATGTACTGCGAACGCGGTTCTACACACGCTAGAGAGGGGAGAGGACCATGAGCAATCACGACCTCACCGCAACCTCCGAAGCGTTTGAAGGACCGGTCCGCACCTGCATCGGATGCCGTGCCCGCGATGAACAGCGCAACCTGTTGCGTATCGCCCGCACACCCGTCACGTCTGCTACCGAGCAGGCGGACACCCCGCCCTATCAGCCCGATACGGCGGGAACTATGCCCGGACGAGGCGCTTGGATCCATCCGAGCGAAAAGTGCGTAGCCGCTCTGCAGAAAAAGAACGGTCTGGCGCGCGCCTTCAAAAAAGCGGTCCCTGCAGCCCAGTTGCAGGCGTGCTGTGAGCAGATTCGAGCCGTTATTGCGGACTCGACCCCCTCATAGACGCTTTTCGGGTATATGCCCTCTGTAAGTCAACGAGTTTGACGACTTCTTATCTGAAAGCGAGTCAGAAAACTGATGGATATCTAATGAGTGCCGCGAAATGAGTACCCTTTCGTGCTCACCCACCGGCAATTTCACGAATTGGCGCGCCTTCGGGCGTGCACCCCGTAAACATTAGTGTCCGCACCATTCCCGGTGCGGACCGGGAATGGAGAAAATTTGGCTCAGCCTCGAGTACACGAGTTTGCTAAAGAAGTAGGCGTACCTTCCAAGGAAGTTATCGCCAAGCTCAAGGATATGGGCGAGTTCGTTAAGAGCTCCTCTTCCACCCTGAACCCCATGGTTCTGAAGAAGCTGCGCGCGGAATTCCCCGCCGCAGCCGCTAAGCCTGCCGCAAAGGCAGCACCCGCGGAGTCGGCAGCTAAGCCTGCCGCTAAGCCGGCACCCAAGCCCGCAGCAGCTAAGCCCGCCGCTAAGCCTGCGGCAGCCCCCAAGCCCGCAGCGGCAAAGCCTGCCGCTAAGCCGGCACCCAAGCCTGCAGCTAAGCCCGCAGCAGCTGAGAGCGCAGCTCCCAAGCCCGCAGCAGCTAAGCCCGCCGCAAAGCCGGCAGCAGCACCCAAGCCCGGCGGCCCCCGCCCGGGTAACAACCCCTTCGCATCCCAGCAGGGCATGGCACGCCCCGAGGCTGCACCGAAGCCGGCAGCACCCAAGCCTGCCGCTCCGAAGCCCGGCCCCAAGCCCGGTCCTCGCCCCGGTAACAACCCCTTCGCATCCCAGCAGGGCATGAAGCGTGGCGGCGGCGACTCCCAGCGTTCCGGCGGTCCCCGTCCGGCACGTAACGGTCGTCCCGGTGGCAACGGTGGCGCACGTCCCGGTGGTAACGGCGGTCCTCGCCCCGCAGGTGGCGCACGTCCCGGTGGTAACGGTGGCCCCCGTCCGGCAGCTGGCGCACGTCCCGGTGCACCCCGTCCGGCTGGTGGCGGCGGCGCACGCCCGAACCCCTCGATGATGCCCAAGGTTTCCAACGTTGGTGGCGGCGCGTCCGGTTCCAACAACGGCGGCGGTAACGGTGGCGGCGGCGCACGTCGCGGCGGCGGTTCCGGCGGTGGCTTCAACCGCGGTCCGGGTCGTCCCGGCCCCGGCGGTCGCGGCAACGCACAGGGCGCATTCGGCCGCGGCGGTTCCAAGCGTAAGGGCCGCAAGTCCAAGGCAGCTCGCCGCCATGAGCAGGAGCAGCTGAATGCACCGGCACCCGGTGGCGTGGTTGTTCCTCGCGGCGACGGCTCGACCGAGATTCGTCTGCGCCGCGGCGCGTCCATCATGGACTTCGCTGAGAAGATTGGCGCAAACCCGGCATCGCTGATTACGGTTCTCTTCCACCTGGGTGAGATGGCTACCCAGACTCAGTCCCTGGACGAGGAGACCTTCGAGCTACTGGGTGCCGAACTGGGTTACTCGATCAAGATCGTTTCCCCGGAGGATGAGGAGCGCGAGCTGCTCGAGTCCTTCGACATCGACCTCGAAGCCGAAGCAGAAGCTGAGGGCGAGGATGTCCTGGAGGTTCGTCCCCCGGTTGTTACCGTCATGGGTCACGTTGACCACGGTAAGACCCGCCTGCTGGACGCTATTCGTAACACCAACGTCATTGAGGGTGAGGCCGGCGGCATTACCCAGCACATTGGTGCATACCAGGTCCACACCACCGTTGAGGGTGAAGACCGCGCGATTACCTTCATCGATACCCCCGGTCACGAGGCGTTCACCGCTATGCGTGCCCGTGGTGCGAAGGTCACCGACGTGGCAATCCTCGTGGTCGCAGCGGATGACGGCGTTATGCCCCAGACCGTTGAGGCACTGAACCACGCACAGGCAGCTAACGTGCCGATTGTGGTTGCTGTGAACAAGATCGATAAGGAAGGCGCGTCCCCGGACAAGATCCGTGGCCAGCTCACCGAGTACGGTCTGATCCCCGAAGAGTACGGTGGCGACACCATGTTTGTGGACGTCTCCGCTCGCAACGGCACCAACATCGACGAGCTGCTTGAAGCTGTCACCCTGACCGCTGACGTGCTCGAACTGACCGCTAACCCGAACAAGGAAGCACGCGGCGTTGCTATTGAAGCAAACCTGGATAAGGGCCGCGGTGCGGTTTCCACCGTCCTGGTTCAGTCCGGTACCCTGCGCGTCGGTGACGCTATCGTTGCCGGTGTTGCTCACGGTCGCGTTCGTGCAATGTTCGATGAGAACGGTCAGGCTGTGAAGGAAGCTGGCCCGTCCCGCCCCGTTCAGGTGCTGGGTCTGTCCACCGTTCCTCGTGCAGGCGACACCTTCCTCTCCACCGAGGAAGAGCGTACCGCTCGTCAGATCGCTGAGAAGCGTGAGGCTGCTGATCGTAACGCTCAGCTGGCTAAGCGTCGTAAGCGCGTGACCCTCGAGTCCTTCGACGCCGCTGTGGCTGAGGGCAAGATGGACACCCTGAACCTGATCATTAAGGGTGACGTCTCCGGTGCTGTCGAAGCGCTGGAAGAGTCCCTGATGAAGATCGACGCCGGTGGCGACGAGGTTCAGCTGCGCGTCATCCACCGCGGTGTGGGTGCTATTACCCAGAACGACGTGAACCTGGCTACCGTGGACAACGCGGTCATCATCGGCTTCAACGTCCGCCCGGCAGAGCGCGTTGCAGAACTTGCCGACCGCGAAGGCGTCGAGATGAAGTTCTACTCGGTCATCTACCGTGCGATTGAGGAAATTGAGCAGGCCGTCAAGGGTATGCTCAAGCCCGAGTACGAGGAAGTGGAGCTCGGCTCCGCAGAGATCCGCGAGGTCTTCCGCTCCTCCAAGTGGGGCAACATCGCAGGTTCGATCGTCAAGAACGGCATCATCAAGCGCAACGCCAAGGCACGCCTGGTGCGCGACGGTTCCGTGGTGGCAGACAACCTCACCATCGAGTCGCTGCGTCGTTTCAAGGACGACGCTACCGAGGTTCGCGAAGGTTTCGAGTGTGGTATTGGCCTCGGCTCCTTCAACGACATCAAGGAAGGCGACATTATCGAGACTTGGGAGATGCGCGAAAAGCCGCGTGTCTAAGACTCACACGCTGATGCGCCCGTCACCCGCTAGTATTCCCGCACCCGCAGGCTTCTAAAACTTAGAGCCTGCGGGGCGGGTGCTGGCGGGGCGGGCGCTTCCGCGTTACCTGGAACGCCTCCACAGCACCCCGAGTGTTCGCGGAAGGCGCCACGATATTTCACCACGACATTTCAAGGAGAAACACATGGCTGATGCAGCCCGCGCGGCACGACTTGCCGACCGCATCAAGGTAATTGTGGCGAAGGCGCTGGAGCGTCGTGTTAAGGATCCTCGCCTCGGTTTTGTGACCATTACCGATGCCCGCGTGACCAACGACCTGCAGCACGCAACCCTGTACTACACCGTGTTCGGCTCCGAAGAGGACGCCGCAAACACCAAGAAGGCGCTGGAATCCGCTAAGGGTATTCTGCGCGCCGAGGTGGGTAAGAACATCACTGCCCGCCTGACCCCCACCCTGACTTTCGTCGCTGATGAGGTTCCCGAGAACGCCTTCCACATTGAGGCGCTTCTGCGTGAGACTCGCGAGCGCGACGCCGCCCTGGCTGCTGCAGCTGAGGGTGCCGAGTACGCTGGTGAGGCTGACCCCTACAAGAAGGATGAGCCTGCCGAGGGTGAGGACGCCTAAGTGGCGAAGAAGCAACCTCAGGGCCCGTCCGGTCTGATGGTCATTGATAAGCCCGCCGGGATGAGCAGCCACGACGCGGTCTCTCAGATGCGTCGTATTGCTGGCACCCGGCGGGTTGGTCACGCTGGTACGCTGGATCCCGCCGCGACCGGCGTGCTGATTTTGGGCATCAATAAGGCGACGAAGCTGCTGACCTACCTGGTAGGTCAGGATAAAACCTATGACGCGACGATTCGTCTGGGCATTGAGACGCTGACTGAGGACGCCGAGGGTGAGCACACCGCCGCGCATCCTGACGCCGTTGAGGCGCTGACCGGTTTGGACGCTGAGCAGATGCGTGCGCGCATCCTGGAGGCTGTGGCGCAGCTCAGTGGCGATATTCTGCAGGTTCCTTCTGCGGTGTCCGCTATTAAGATCAACGGTGTTCGTTCGTATGCGCGTGTGCGTAGCGGTGAGCAGGTTGAGTTGGCGGCGCGTCCGGTGACGATTAGCGAGTTTACGGTGCATTCCATCAACCCTGGTTTTGCCGAGTACGTGATTGAGGACCCCGAGAACGAGGGCGAACACGCGGCAACTTCGGTTCCCGTGGTTGACTGTGACGTGACGGTTTCGTGCTCTTCGGGCACCTATATTCGTGCTCTGGCGCGTGATCTGGGCAAGATTCTGGGCACCGGTGGCCACCTGACGGCTCTTCGCCGTACCCGTGTGGGTGCGGTGGTGCTTGAGGATGCCGCCGATTTGGCGCAGTTGAAGCAGCGCCGTGAAGAATCGGAGGCGCCGCTGGAAGATTTGCCGCTGCTTCCCCTGGAGGAGGCGGCACGCCGCATCTTTGGTGCGCGTGAGCTCTCTGCCGCGGAGGCGAGCGATATTTCTTACGGTCGTCGTATTAGCCCCAGCGGTGACGGTTCCGTGGTGAAGCGTTCCGTGCACGCGAGCGCGGATGAGTCCGGCGCGGTGCAGCATGCCAGCGTTGAGGGTATTGTGGCGGGCTTCGCCCCGGATGGTACCCTGGTTGCCCTCCTGGAGAATAAGAAGCAGCGGGGGAAGGTTCAGGCCGCCCCGGTGCTGGTTTTTGAGGCGAATCGTTCCTTCAACTAGGCGTTGAAGGCTTATGATGGGCGAAGAGGGTTCGGTGTTCGTGCCGGCACTCCTCACGCTTTATTGATTCAGTGCCCTATTGAATGTGCGCCCTACCGAATGTGCGCCCTATTCATTCAACACGCTAACGTAAACAACCCCTGAACACACATGACTACTCGTGCGGGTGCCGCCCGGCCCTGCTGAAGGAGAGAAGATGAGCGAGAACCAGAGCTCCGCTAAGAAGGCTAGTGAGCCTCGTACCGCGCCGGTACCCCGCGTGGAGTCTGCACAGGCTGAAGCTACCGTAACCGGGGCTGCTGCGACCGGAGCTGCTACTCAGGGCGGTGCCGCGAAGGCTGCCGGTGCTAAGACTGCTGAGCCTATTTCTGCGGCGAAGGCACCCGAGGGTGTTCGCGTAGCCGCACCGGCGTCCGGCGATAAGGCGTCGCAGAAGGCCGATAAGAAGGCTGAGAAGAAGGCAACCCGCGAGGCGTTTGCCCGCCCCAAGAGCATTGAGGAGGCGGCTAAGCCTCAGAACCGTGCGGCGTTCCGTGCGGCGGTGGCGCTGTACGGTCTGTTCATGATTGCGTACGGTGTGTGGCAGGTTCTGGGCGGTATCCGCGTTATTCCGGATGCGCCTCAGGACTTTGCGAACCCCTCGGTGCAGTCGAACTACGTGTTCTTCGCGGCAACCTATGTGGGTGTGGGCCTGTCCTTCGTGTTCATTGCCATTAAGTTCAAGTGGGTGAACATGCTCGCGTTCTCCTGCCTGGTGGTTTTCCTGGGCGGTGTGGGT
The DNA here is from genome assembly GCF_041432805.1 of Rothia sp. 27098_8_27. Classification (NCBI taxonomy): domain Bacteria; kingdom Bacillati; phylum Actinomycetota; class Actinomycetes; order Micrococcales; family Micrococcaceae; genus Rothia; species Rothia sp. 27098_8_27. Next base: position 248,773 of record NZ_JAPWAJ010000002.1, read on the forward strand.
CGTATCCTGTCGTGGGCGTTTTTCGGCACCCCGCACTGGTCGCTGATCGTGCTGATGGTGACTGAGCTTGTGATTCCGCCCTGCCTGCTGGTCTGGTACGGCTGGATCAACAAGTCCAATAAGATTCGCGAGGAGATGCTGAAGGCTTCTCGTAACCAGGCTCGTAAGTAGTCGTAACGCCCGGGGAGGTTCCTGCCGCACGGTGGGGTGCCTGCCCGGGCTTTTTTCTGGGTGGGTGCTGCGCATGGATTTTCCAGGTGCAGAGGCTGTACAGTTGCGTGCCAGATACCCCGCCGTATCCGCAAAGGTAGGGGAGAGGGCACCGCCTGCGAGGGACGCCGTTCCATTCCCTGTTGATTCCCGTTTTGAATTCTGCATCCTGCCGCCTGTGGTCTAGGATGGTTAGGTACATTTATCTTTTTCAGGAGAGCCCGTGACCCTCTACACCGCTTTGAGCGAGGTCCCCGCCGGCTACGGCCCCTCGGTCGTGACCATCGGCAATTTTGACGGCGTGCACCGTGGACATGCCCGCGTGATTTCGCGCGTGGTCTCCCTTGCTGAAGAGCACGGTTTGAGCTCTATCGCGGTCTCTTTTGACCCGCACCCGATGCAGGTGCACCGTCCCGAGGCGGCCCACCACGACATTATGGGTCAGGGTTCGCGACGCTACTTCATGTGCCTGCTGGGTCTGAACGACTACCTGCTGCTGAACTACAACCTGGAGTTTGCTGCACAGACCCCCGAGGAGTTCGTGAAGTCCACCTTCGTGGATGCGCTGAATGCGCGTTTCGTGGTCATCGGTGACGACGTGCGCTTTGGTAAGAACAACTCCGGCGACCTGAACACCATGCGTGAGCTAGGGGAGAAGTACGGCTTTGAGGTGGTTGTCGTTGAGGATTTGATGGTGGATGAGAACACCCGCTGCTCCTCGACCCGCATCCGCCAGCTGCTGCTGGAGGGCGATATGCCCGCCGCAACCGAGCAGCTGGGCCGCCACCACATGATGGCTGGTGAGGTCGTACACGGTCTGGCGCGCGGCCGCGAGTTGGGCTTCCCGACCGCGAACCTTGAGCTTGAGGCGCGAGGCCTGATTCCCGCCGACGGTGTGTACGCCGGCTGGCTGGTGGACGAATCCGGTAACCGTCACCCCTCCGCTATTTCGGTGGGTACGAACCCGACCTTTGACGGTATTGAGCACCGCCAGGTTGAGGCGCACGTGATTGACCGCCCGGAAGAGCGCGTGGAGGATTTCAACCTGTACGGTCAGCGTGTGCTGATTGAGTTCGTGAAGCGTCTGCGCCCCATGGTGGCGTACACCGGTGTTGAGGCGCTGATTGAGCAGATTAACGATGACGTGGTGCAGACCCGTGAGGTGCTGGCTGAGGACGCGAAGAACTACTGCCCGCCGGAGTGCCCGGTGCAGGCGGAAGTGAAGCATCCCCACTTCTAAGAGCAGCATCCTGCGCTCATAGCTTTTGCCTTTAACGGCTTTGAAGCCCCGGCGGCAAGATTTTCGGATCTGCCGCCGGGGCTTTTGCGTGCCCGCCTGCCTATACGTCCAGCGCCGATAGCAAGGCACCCCTGTTTTAGTCGCCCCCGTTTTAAGAGAAGATAGAGTCATGGAAAAAATGAACGTCGAATCCTTCAACCTCGACCACCGCGCCGTAGCAGCACCCTACGTGCGTATCGCAGACCGCAAGGTCCTGCCCGGTGGCGACACCCTCATCAAGTACGATATCCGCTTCACCCAGCCGAACACCGCGCACCTGGAAATGCCGACCGTGCACTCCATCGAGCACCTGAGCGCCGAGCACATGCGCAACCACACCGACCGTCTGATTGACTTCTCCCCGATGGGTTGCCAGACCGGTTTCTACGCGCTGACCCTGGGCCTGGAGCCCGAGGATTTCTTCCCCATCCTGGAAGCAACCCTCAACGATATCCTCAACGCAACCGAGGTTCCGGCAGCGAACGAGGTGCAGTGCGGTTGGGGTGCCAACCACACCCTCGAAGGCGCGCAGGCTGCGGCTCGCGAGTTCCTCGCGGCACGCGATGAGTGGGCTCAGGTGATGGCGTAATGAGCGCACAGATCCCTGATGCTTTCGCATCCGCCTTCAACCCGGTGGACTTTGACCCGAACGCTTTCGACCCGGCTGAGGCATTCAACAGCATGTTTGAGCTGATGGACGGCATGTCCAACGCCATCATCATTCAGGTGGCTATGGATGAGGAGCTCGCGCCCTTCCTGAAGGTGACCGAGGAGCTGCAGCCGTCCTTCACCGAGGGCGCCGCAGTATTCCATCCGCGTTACCTGCAGGTGGGCGAGGACCAGGTTCCGCTGCTGCTGGTTCGCTCCAAGATCGGTCTGGTGAACGCGGCGAGCGCCGTCACCGAGGCGATCAGCTACTCCTCGAACTGCCTGGGCGTCATTAGCGCAGGTACCGCCGGCGGTTTGGCTCGCGGCATTAACGTGGGCGACGTGCTGATTGGCGAGAACTACACCTACACTGACGCCGACGCGACCGCGTTCGGTTACGCGCGCGGCCAGGTTCCGGGCATGCCCGAAAGCTACGACGGTCAGGCGGATGAGTGGCAGGATGCCCTGGAGCATGCGCTTGCCGCACTGGAGCCGGTGCGTGAGCAGGCTGAGAGCCCGTGGGAGGTGCGCCGCGGCCAGATGCTGGCGGGTAACTCCTTCGTAACTGCCCACAACGTGAAGGACACCCGCGAGGCGTTCGAGGGCGCCATCAGCACCGACATGGAGACCACCGCTATTGCGCAGGTCTGCCACAACTACGAGATTCCGTTTATCGGGGTGCGTTGCGTGTCTGATCTGTGCGGCCCGGAGGCTGACCAGGACTTCCACCTCTCCGTGGACGTGGTGGCTCCTCGTTCGGCTCGTTACGCGCTGCAGCTGGCTGCTGAGCTGTGGACCGAAGCGCAGCTGGAGGCGCTGGAGCTGGCTCTCTAAAGCTCTAGAGCATGCGGCACGATGGGAGCTCGCATGCGGCAAGTGCCGGGGCGTGAACCTGACGGGTTTGCGCCCCGCTCTTTGCGCCCCGGTCCTTTTATGCCGGTCCTTTTGCGTCCCAGTCTTTTTATGATCAGGCACTTTGACGTACCCGGTCCGTAAGAAATGCAGAAATATTAACCGCGGTGAATATACATTCTGTGTGTCGTGGAGTACTATGAATGTGGAAACTGTCCGATCTCACAGAGGAGTACGTCGTGAAGTTCTGCCCGACTCTCGCCTCCGTCACCGGTCTGCTCGGTGGCTACAAGGTTGCATCTAGCACCGGCATCCGCCCGCTCGGTGGCGCTGTCCTGGCACTGTGCGGTGCCGTGGCTTACAAGAATTGGAAGCGTAAGGCTGGCGCAGGCCGTGCCACCTTCCTCACCGCTGTCTACCTCGGCGCGTTCGGCGCCGCTCATCCGCTCGCCAAGAAGCTTGGCGCGTGGCCTGCAGTCTACACCGTGACTGCTGCAACCGCTCTGTGCTCTATCGTCATTGGACGTAAGCGACAGAAGTAGTCTTTGACGAAAAGACGGCGGAAAGGCAACGTTGCCTTCCCGCCGTCTTTTGCGTTCCCTCCCACCGTACCGGTTGGGTGGGGATGCGCCGGGGCGACGCGCGAAGGCAACACTTTCTGCGCAACGCCCCATCACTCGATGGGGAGTGAATCAACCGGTACCGCTCTCAGTCACCTGCTGAGCTGCGGCACCGCTCGATAAGTTTCCCCGCCACCGGCGGGTACACCCCACGAGGTAAAGGAAAAGAAGAAGATGAATACCACTCCGGACTCATCCCCGGTACAGCAGGGAGCAGTAGCCTCCGAGAGCCCGCAGCTAGCGCGTGGACTCTCCCTGCGCCACATCATGTTCATCGCCCTCGGCTCCGCCATCGGCACCGGCCTGTTCTACGGCTCTGCCTCCGCCATTCAGCTGGCGGGTCCCTCCGTGCTGCTTGCCTACGTTATTGGCGGCGCGGCAGTGTTCATGGTGATGCGCGCAATGGGCGAACTCGCCCTGGCGCACCCGGTCTCCGGAGCGTTTTCCGAATACGCGACCCGCTACCTCGGACGCTGGGCTGGCTTCGTAACCGGCTGGACCTACGCCCTGGAAATGGCGCTGGTCGCCATTGCGGACGTCACCGCCTTTGCCTTGTACATGAAGTTCTGGTTCCCGAACAGCCCCTCCTGGATTTGGATCGTCTCGGTTCTGCTGATTCTGCTCGCCATTAACCTGGCGAAGGTCAAGGCGTTCGGCGAAACCGAATTCTGGTTCACCCTCGTGAAGGTCAGCGCCATTATCGCCATGATCGTTGGCGGCGTGGTTCTGCTCTTCGTGGGCGTGCAGGCGCACGATTCGGTCGCCCCCTCCGTCACGAACCTCTGGGCTCTTGAAGGCGGCTTCTTCGCGAACGGATTTACCGGCTTCCTCGCCTGCTTTACCGTGGTGATGTTTGCCTTCGGCGGTATCGAGAACATCGGTATTGCCGCCGGTGAGGCAAAGGACCCGCGCACCTCGATTCCCAAGGCGATTCGCACGGTGCCGTTCCGCATCCTCATCTTCTACATTCTGACCCTGTCGGTCATCATGTCCCTATACCCCTGGTACTCGGTGACGAAGGCGAACTCGCCGTTCGTGCAGATCTTTGAGGGTCTGGGCATTCCGGCTGCTGCTTCAATTCTGAACGTGGTCATCATTACCGCCGCCATCTCTGCGCTGAACGCGGACGTGTACGGTGCCGGCCGCATGATGTACGGCCTGGCGAAGCAGAACCTGGCGCCGGCTTCCTTTGCGAAGGTTACCAAGAACGGTGCGCCCTGGATGACCACCCTCATCATGGTGCTGGTCATGGCGGTCGGCGTGATTGTGAACGTGCTCTTCGAGAACGCGTTCGAGGTGGTCGCCTCCCTGGCAACCTTCGCGACCGTATTCGTGTGGGTCATGATTCTGCTGGCGCACATTGCTTTCAAGCGTAGCGGTGCCGATACCGAGGCACAGCCGGTGCGCCAGCCCCTGTGGCTGAGCTACCTGGCGTTGGCGTTCATGATCTTTATCGTGGTGCTCTTCGGCTGCTTCACCGATACCCAGCTGGCGCTGGTGATGGGCGCAATCTGGTGCCTGTTCCTGCTGGGCTACTACCGCCTCGTGGTGGTGCGCGCTCGCAGTGAAGCAGCAGAAGCATAGGGAGCAGAAGCACAGACACCGAATAAACGTAGAGCCCGGTGCGAGAACCCGGTTGTGAAACTCGGCTGTGAAACCCGGCTGTGAAGCCCGGCGACCGGTAGTGTGATGAGCTACCTGTCGCCGGGCTTCTGCTCACCCTTCCACGAAAGCGCCCCGGTAGCGTAGAATGGGAAGAACGCGTCTGCAGTCCGCAGTAGACGACGTGTATTACAGGGCGTAAGCCCACCACCCGGCGGCAACCGTCCGTACGGGACGTATGCGGTACTAACTCTAGGAGTTAAAAGTGGCACTGGATCCCGCTGTCAAGCAGGCAATCATCAAGGAATACGCAACCCACGAGGGCGACACCGGTTCGCCCGAGGTTCAGATTGCAGTTCTGTCTCGTCGTATCGCCGACCTGACCGAGCACCTGAAGTTCCACAAGCACGATCACCACTCCCGTCGTGGCCTGATGATCCTCGTTGGTCGTCGCCGCAACATGCTCGGCTACCTGAAGAGCGTCGACATCGAGCGTTACCGTTCGCTGATCGAGCGCCTGGGTCTGCGCCGATAAAACAGGAGCGTCTTGACGCTTTTGTGGTGATTAATCGCCTTTAGGCGGTGTGTGCGGACGTGCTGTCAGCACTACCAACCCTCCAACACGGAGGCGGGTAGCGCCAGCGCGTCCGTACTGCCGCGTTGAGGGGCGCATCTTCCGCTCGCTAGATTCCAGCACTAGATTCCAAGACTAGATCCAGCGCTAGATTCACAGCGAGAAATCGGTAGAAGACACCGCCCCACCTGAAAGAAAGAACAGAAGGCCGTACCGGCACACACGCCGCGGTCCTCGGTAGCGAATTACGGAACAACACCACCCCCACAACCGTGCCGACACACGTCGAGCACACGAAAAGGCGGGGGAGAGGTGCCGTGGTTTCCTATCGAAGGCCGACTCGTGCGCCGTACGGCCTGCCAAGAAGAAAGAAGGAACCGTGGAAGGTCCCGAAATCAAGTTTGCTGAAGTCGAAATCGACAACGGCATTCACGGTAAGCGCCACGTGCGCTTTGAAACCGGCCGCCTCGCAAAGCAGGCTGCTGGCTCCGTCCTCGTCACCATCGATGACGAGACCACCCTGCTCTCCGCAACCGCAATCGGCAAGTCTCCCCGTGAGGGCTTCGACTTCTTCCCGCTGACCGTGGACGTGGAAGAGCGCATGTACGCAGGCGGCAAGATTCCCGCATCGTACTTCCGCCGCGAAGGCCGCCCCAGCACCGAAGCAATCCTGGCTGCACGCCTGATTGACCGCCCGCTGCGCCCCGCCTTCACCAAGGGTATCCGCAACGAGGTGCAGGTCGTTGTGACCGTCCTGACCTACGAGCCGGACGAAATCTACAACACCTTCGCGATCAACGCTGCATCCGCATCGACCTCCCTGTCCGGTGCGCCGTTCAACGGCCCCATCGGTGGCGTGCGCATGGCACTGATCGACGGCCAGTGGGTCTGCTTCCCCAAGTACTCCCAGCTGGAAAACGCTGTGTTCGACATGGCTGTTGCAGGTCGTATCGTCACCAAGGCTGACGGTACCGAAGACGTCGCCATCATGATGGTTGAGGCAGAAGCAACCGATAACTCCTGGAAGCTCATCAAGGAAGACGGCCAGACTGCCCCCACCGAAGAGATCGTCGCAGAGGGTCTGGAAGCAGCTAAGCCCTTCATCGCAGCACTGTGCAAGGCACAGGCTGACCTGGTGGCCCGCGCAGGCAAGCCCGCCCTGGAACTGCCCTTCTTCGGCGGCCACGGCGAGGACGTCGACGCAGCAGTTGAGGCATTCGCAGCAGACCGCCTGGCAGAGGTGTACTCCATTGCTGGCAAGCAGGAACGCGAAGCAGCAGCAGCCGAGCTGCAGGAAGAGCTCATGGAAGCTCTCACCGGCGAAGGTAAGGAATTCGAAGAGCGCTCCAACGAGGTCTCCGTAGCATTCGCTGCCCTGACCAAGCACGTGGTTCGCCAGCGTATCCTCACCGAGCAGGTTCGTATTGACGGCCGCGGCCTGACCGACATCCGCCAGCTCACCGCTGAGGTTGAAATCCTGCCCCGCGTTCACGGTTCCGCTCTCTTCGAGCGCGGCGAAACCCAGATCATGGGTATCACCACCCTGAACATGCTCAAGATGGAGCAGCAGCTGGACTCCCTGCACCCGGTCAAGTCCAAGCGCTACATCCACCACTACAACTTCCCGCCGTACTCCACCGGTGAGACCGGCCGCGTGGGTTCGCCCAAGCGCCGTGAAATCGGTCACGGTGCCCTCGCAGAGCGCGCAATCACCCCGGTGCTGCCCTCCCGCGAAGAGTTCCCCTACGCAATCCGTCAGGTCTCTGAGGCTCTGGGCTCCAACGGCTCGACCTCCATGGGCTCGGTTTGTGCATCGACCCTGTCCCTGCTGAACGCCGGTGTGCCCCTGCGCGCACCCGTTGCAGGTATCGCAATGGGCCTGGTCTCTGACGAGGTTGACGGCGAGACCCGCTACGCAGCCCTGACCGACATCCTCGGTGCGGAAGACGCACTGGGCGATATGGACTTCAAGGTGGCAGGTACCTCCGAGTTCGTGACCGCTATCCAGCTGGACACCAAGCTCGACGGTATCCCCGCATCCGTGCTCGCTGGCGCGCTGACCCAGGCACGTGAGGCTCGCCTGCACATCCTCGAGGTGCTCGTTAGCGCGATTGACGCACCGGATGAGATGAGCGAGTTCGCACCGCGCATTATTTCCGTGAAGATCCCGGTTGCCAAGATTGGTGAGGTCATCGGCCCCAAGGGTAAGATGATCAACCAGATCCAGGAAGACACCGGCGCAGACATCTCGATTGAGGACGACGGCACCGTGTACATCGGTGCAGCTGACGGCCCCTCCGCTGAGGCTGCCCGTGCGGCAGTGAACGCTATCGCTAACCCGCAGGTTCCCGAGGTGGGCGAACGCTACCTGGGTACCGTGGTGAAGGTGACCGACTTCGGCGCGTTCATCTCCCTGACCCCCGGTAAGGACGGCCTGCTGCACATCTCCGAGATGCGTAAGCTCAACGGCGGCAAGCGCGTGGTTGACGCCGAGGACGTTGTCTCCGTGGGCCAGAAGGTCCAGGTGGAGATCACCAAGATTGATGACCGCGGCAAGCTCTCGCTCGCACCGGTCGTTGAGGGTGGCGACGACGAGTAGTCGTAACCCCCGCTAAGTGATGAGGGGCGTTCGGCGCACCCGGTGCGGTTCACTCCCCGCCGGATGCACCGGGCGCCCCTTCGCTGTGCTTGCCCTGCATCTTTTGATGCTCACCCGCCCCACCAACTGTGGGACTGCCTACAGGTAGTGGGGCGGGAATGCTTACCTTCAGACGTACCTGTTGAAAGGTTCTTCTCTCTATGTCTATTTCCCTGCCCGTCGAGCTTGAGGCCATCGCCGAAGAGCTCAACTACGAGCACGGCCGCCTCATCTACGAGGGTGTGGGCGGTAACGAGGTGCGCCGTTCCATCCTGCCCGGTGGCGTACGCGTGATTACCGAAAAAATGCCCGGTACCCGCGGCGTATCCATCGGGTTCTGGGTGGGAGTCGGCTCCCGCGACGAAGCCCCCGGCATGCTCGGCTCCACCCACTTCCTGGAGCACCTGCTGTTCAAGGGCACCGGCACCCGCACCGCCCTGGACATCGCATCCTCCTTCGACGCGGTAGGCGGCGAATCCAACGCCCTGACCGCTAAGGAGCACACCTGCTACTACGCGCGTGTGCTCGACGATGACGCACCCATGGCGGTGGACGTCATCACCGATATGGTCACCAACGCCCTGCTGGATCCGGCTCACCTTGAGCAGGAACGCGGCGTAATCCTCGAAGAGATCGCCATGGACCAGGACGACCCGACCGACGTTGCTTTCGAGAACTTCGTGGAGCAGCTCATGGGTGAGAACCCGCTGGGCCGCCCCATCGGCGGTACCCCGCAGGAGATTACCGAGGTGCCGCGTGACGCCGTGTGGGAGCACTACAAGCGCTACTACACCCCGGACCGCCTGGTCATTTCTGCCGCCGGTTCGCTGGAGCACAGCACCATGGTCCGCCTCGTGCTGGAGGCGCTGACCCGCTACGGCTGGAACCTGCAGGAGGGCGTGGCACCGGCACCGCGTCGCGTACGCACCGACAGCGGCATTGTTCCGCTGAGTGAGCTGCGTGAGGTGGAGAAGGGCTTCGAACAGACCAACATTGTGATGGGCTGCCCGAGCATTATCGCCGGTGACGACCGCCGCTACGCAATGAGCGTGCTGACCAGCGCGTTCGGTGCGGGCATGTCTTCGCGCCTGTTCCAGGAGATTCGTGAGAAGCGCGGCCTGGCCTACAGCACGTTCGCGTTCTCCGGTGCGTACTCGGATGCCGGCTACTTCGGCATGTACGCGGGCTGCCTGCCCGCTAAGACTGAGCAGGTGCGTGAGGTCATGGGCTACGAGTTCGATAAGCTCGCCACCGCCGGTATTACCGAGGAGGAGCTGACGAAGGTCCGAGGCCAGCTGGCTGGCTCCACCGTGCTCGGTAGCGAGGATTCGGGCTCGCGCATGTCCCGCCTGGGCCGCGCCGAGCTGGATTCGGGTCTGTTCACGAGCACCGATGAGCTGCTGGAGAAGATCCGCGCGGTCTCTCTGGAGGAGGTTCGCGACTTGGCGGCGTACCTGGGGCAGCAGCAGATGATTACCACCATCGTGCGCTAACCCCTGAACATCTCTAACGCACAACGCGGATAAGGCATAAAAACGCCCGTTCCCACACCCCATCTGAGGGGGAGGGAACGGGCATTTTGTATGTATCGGCACCTATCGAAGAGATGCCTCCAAGAAGTGCTTCCGGGCGCTCTGCCGCCCATGCTCTTGACGCTCAGCATGAGCGGCAGAACCGAAAAAAGCTACCTATGAGAGCTACTGCGGAGAGCTACTACTTCTGTGCCTTGGCAATAGCCTCCATCAGCACCTGGGCGTAGAGCTCCTGACCGGCAGCCTCCGGGTGAACACCGTCAGAGGCCAGCAGACCGCTCTGAGTCTGCAGAGCCTGGCGAATCGTAGAATTCCAATCCGCAATAATCACACGATCAGAATGCTGAGCCGCAAACTCACGAATCTTACCGTTCGAGTAGTCAATCCAGGTCAGGTTGCGCGGGCCGTAACCGGTGACCAGCACCAGCTTAGAATCGGCAGGCATAGCCGCCAGAACCTCGTCGAGCTGACCGTCCAGAATGGTCGAGTTCGCGGTCACCGACAGCACGAAGGTCTTACGAATCTGGCCGTTGGCACCCATGGACTTAATAATCGGCAGGGCCTTGGCGATGGTGCGTGCTTCCTGCGCGTCAATAGTTGCTTCGGGCATCTTGTCGTACAGCTCGGGGGATACCGCCACCACAATGGAGTCACCCACAATGGTCACCTTCGAAGAATCCACCGAACCGGTTGCAGCCTTCGACACCGAGGGGCTTGCCGAAGCCTTCGCGTCCTTACCCGTTGCGCTCGGGTTTGCCGATGCGCTCGCGGCCTGCGCCTCCTGGCGCGCCTTCAGACGCTCAGCCGCGGCACGCTTGCCGTCCTCAACGGACTGCTGCGCGGCGGTCATAGCGGGAGCGGTGTGCACCGCCAGGCCGGTCGAAGCAGCCGCCACAACAACAGCCAGAACCACCGAAACCGGCAGGAACTTAGTGCGCGAGGACTGGAACGCCGCCACCGCACGGTTAGCGCTACCGCGGAAACCGTAACGGCGAATCGGGGTCTCAACCCAGCGGAAAGACATCTCCGCGATAGCGAAGGTCGCCACCAGAACACCCACGTTCACCAGCGGGGAGCGGTCCGCACCCAGAGCGTAGTGCATGACCACGGCGAGCGGCCAGTGCCACAGGTACAGGCCATAGGAGCGCTCGCCCACCCAGCGCAGGGGAGCGAAGTTCAGCAGGCGGCGCAGCACCTCGGAGGCGCCAGCAAGCATGTCCGGAAGCATGCCCTGAATCACGCCCAGCGCCAGCAGGGAGGCGCCGAACAGACCCCAGGGAATCGCACCGGGAGCCGACTCGGGAACCAGAATTGCGTAGGGAATCAGAGCGAACAGGGACAGCCAGCTGATCATGACGCGGGCGAAGGCAACCAGGCCGAAGGGCTGAGCCACGCGGTACAGCACGGACTGCTGCAACGGCGGGTACAGCGACCAGGGGCGCGCAAACGCCAGCAGGGCGCCGAGCAGCAGGCCGTACAGGTGAGTGTCGGTGCCGTAGTAGACGCGGCTAATGGGGGAGCCGGACATCAGCAGTGCGGTGGCGGTGCTCAGCGACGCAATAATACCCAGCACCATAACCACGCTGAAACGACGCCACGAGCGGCGCAACAACAGGCCAGCACCAACAATGAGTAGCGGCCACACTACGTAGAACTGTTCTTCCACTGCCAGGGACCAGAAGTTCGTGAAGAGCTCCGGGGAGGTCTGCGCGAAGTAGTCGTTACCGGCAAAAATGGAAATCCAGTTGGACGAGAAGGTCGCCGCACCGGCGAGCTGTCGGCCGAGGTTCACCTGAATATCGCCGCCAATGAGCAGGCTGACCGGTCCCATGACCAGAATCAGCAGGGTAATGGCGGGAAGCAGTCGGCGGGCACGGCGAATCCAGAAGTTGCCCAGGGCAATTTTTCCGGTGAGAGCACCTTCACGCAGAAGCAGGGAGGTAATCAGGAAACCGGAGATGACGAAGAAGATATCCACGCCAATCATGCCGCCGGGTAGTACGGTGGGCCAGAAATGGTACACCATCACGAGGAGCACAGCGATTGCTCGCAGGCCGTCCAGACCCGGCAGAATATAACGCCGGTTAGCCTCATCTGGACGCACGGAGGAGGTAAAGAGGGACTTCATACTGTCTGTGTACTCCGTAGGACGGAAATTATAGAAATACTTCCTAATTATATGGTTGCTATCTTTAGATGACATATAAATGCCCGTATATGACGCACATAAGATTTCGTTTTTATGCTGCTGAGGTTCTGCAAGGTATCTCATCTCGTGTGTGCGATGGCGTGAACTGCGCCCACACGGGGGATAATAGAGGCTGTACGTCACAGCGTCTGCCCCATCGTCGGGGTGCTCATAAGTTACGGAGGAGAGAATCATGACCCGCGAGGGTAACGAAAAAATCTGGAAGGTAGCGGTACTCGGTGCCGCGGGCCGTATGGGTTCTGAGGCGGTGCGCGCCGTCAACACCTCCGCAGACATGGACCTGGTGGCGGCACTGGGCCGCGGCGACGACCTGCAGGAGCTGGTCGATGCCGGCACAGAGATTGTTATTGACCTGACCGTTCCCGAATCCAGCGAGGCGAATGTGCGTTTCGCGGTGGAGCACGGTATGCACGCGGTGGTTGGTACGACCGGTTGGACCCCCGAGCGTCTGAACTCCCTGCGTGAGCTGCTGGCTGAGCACCCCGAGGTGGGTGTGCTCATTGCCCCGAACTTCGCGATTGGTTCGATTCTCGCCACCGAGTTCGCGGCGAAGGCGGCACGCTACTTCGAATCGGTAGAAATTATTGAGATTCACCACCCGAATAAGGTGGATGCCCCCTCCGGTACCGCTGTGCACACCGCCCGCAAGGTGGCTGCCGCCCGCGCGGAGGCTGGCGTGGGTGCAAGCCCGGACGCCACCACCTCCGATCCTTTGGGCTCGCGCGGCGCCGTAATCGACGATATTCACGTACATGCGGTGCGTCTGCGCGGCATGGTGGCGCATCAGGAGATTCTGCTGGGCGATCCCGGTCAGCAGCTCGTGATTCGTCACGATTCCTTTGACCGTGCCTCCTTCATGCCCGGTGTTCTGCTGGGTGTGCGTGAGGTGGCGGCGCATCCGGGTTTGAGCGTGGGCTTGGACGCCTACATGGATTTGTCGTAGGGGAGCGTTATGTCTGAACAGACTTCACCCGACGCCTCGCCGGTATCTTCCGAGGCTCGTAGCCCCTGGTGGACTTCGCTGCGTTTGTGGACTGTCTGCGCCTGCGTGCTGATGGTGCTGACCGTGCTGATTCTGCCGCTGCCTTTGGCGGCGCGTGCCTCTATTATGGGTGTGCTGATTTTTAGTGCTGTCTTTGTGACGGTGGATGCAGGCGGCTGGGGTAAGACTTTCGCGGCGCTGACCTGCGCACTGCTGACCCTGTACCTGGTGCATATCGCGCAGCAGGGTTTTGTGATGCTCACGTCCGGTTCGGTGGCTGGCATGGTGCTCGGCGCGGGTATGATTCTGCTGCCGATTCTGGGTGCGTGGGCGCTGGTGCGTGAGGTGCTTTTCGGCGCTCGTATCCAGCGTATGGCTCAGGAGCTGGCGGCGTCAGGCGAACTGGCGGAGGATACCCTGCCGCGCACCCCGGCGGGTCGTGTGGACCGTGAGGCTGCGGCGGTGGAGTTCGAGAGCTTCGCCGCGGCGGTGGAGCAGGAGCCGAATAGCTGGAAGGCATGGTTCAACCTGGCGTGCATGTATGATGCGGGCGGCGAGCGTAAGCGTGCTCGTGCGGCGATGCGCAACGCGTGGGCGTTGCGTTCGGGCGGTCAGGCGAAGGGCATGCGTTAGGCGCTAGCGCTGCGATCCCTAGTCAATGCCACATTTATTTTCGGTATGAGACTGATAACGCCGAGGCTATGTGCCCGGTTTCATAGGCTCTCGTGGAAGTACCGCGGGTTTGAAAGAGTCCGAATTGTAGAACACGCATGAAAACTTATGCGTTCTGTAGCAAAAATCTGCATTTCGGGCGTACTCTGGACATATGTCTGAGAACCTTTCGAACCCCGGTACTTTTGTTGAGCCTGTCTTTGGTCGCCTCCTGACCGCAATGGTGACCCCCTTCGCGAAGGACGGTTCCGTTGATGAAAAGCAGGTCGCAGACCTGGCGAACTACCTTGTGGAGAACGGCCACGACGGCCTGGTGGTCTGCGGTACCACCGGTGAGTACTCCACCATGACCGATGACGAGAACGAGCGCGTCTTCCAGATTGTGAAGGACACCGTCGGTTCTCGTGCGAAGATTATTGCCGGTGTTGGTTCGAACGACACCGCGCACACCATTGAGCTGGCACACCGTGCCGAAAAGGTTGGCGTGGACGGCCTGCTGGTCGTGACCCCCTACTACAACAAGCCGACTCAGCCGGGTGTCTACGCCCATTTTGCGACCGTTGCTCAAGCAACTGAGACCCCCGTCATGCTTTACGATATTCCGGGTCGTGCGGGCATCCCCATCGCACCCGAAACCTACCGCCGCCTTGCAGAAATTGATAGTATTGTAGCGGTGAAAGACGCCAAGGCAGACTTTGGTGCCGCAACCGAAGTTATGGCAACCACCGACCTGCACTACTACAGCGGCGACGACGGACTGACCCTTCCCTGGATGGCAATGGGTGCCGTCGGCCTCGTTTCGGTGACCGCACATGTGGCACCCGCACTCTTCCGTGCCCTGATTGATGCTGTCGTTGCACAGGACCTGGTGGAGGCTCAGCGTCTTCACCTGGAACTGACTCCGATTGTCCGAGCAACTATGGGCCGTGCCCCCGGTTGCGTTGCCGCCAAGGAAATTCTTTCCTGGCAGGGTGTGCTGGATGAGCCCGTTGTTCGCCTGCCGCACGTACTCTCCGAACCGGAGGTTGCCCAGGCTATGCGAGCTGACCTGCTCTCCTCGAGCATCGCTCACACCCTGAAGAACGCCTAAACTTTAACGCAGAACCTGCACAACTTATCGTGCAGAGCGCGTATATATAGAGGACTTCGGCTACCGTTACACCCCGGCTTCGGGGCGCATGATGTAGCCAACGGATGCGGACTCCACACCTAACACTAGGTGAGGGGTCCGCTCTGGCGTATTGCCGCGGTTTACCGTCGATGATTCGACCACCCACTCAGACAGGGGCCCAGCTTAGGTAGAGGCACCCGAGCACTACGCCCCCAAATACTTTTGAATACTTTCGGTGATTTGGACGCACCGGCAGCACCCCACCTCCTCGGCATGTGAGAGCCGAACCGGCTGGAGTGCTTGCGGTACGAAGCGTCGCCTACGAATCACAGACATCACAAGAAAACATAGAAGAAAGAGGAGACACACGATGAGCGTCTTTGAAGCGAATCTTCCCCTCCCTCCCCGCCTGAAGAAGGACACCCTGCGCGTGGTGCCCCTGGGCGGCCTGGGCGAAGTCGGTCGTAACATGACCGTGTACGAAATCAACGGCAAGCTGCTGATTGTTGACTGCGGCGTGCTCTTCCCCGAAGAGTCCCAGCCCGGCGTGGACCTGATCCTGCCCGACTTCAGCTACATTGTCGACCGTTTGGACGACGTGGTTGCCATGGTGCTGACCCACGGCCACGAGGACCACATCGGCGCGGTTCCCTACCTGCTGCGCCGCCGCCCCGACATCCCCCTAGTCGGTTCCGAACTGACCCTGGCACTGGTTGAGGCGAAGCTCGCCGAGCACCGCATCAAGCCCTACACCCTCGCGGTGAAGGAGCACCAGGTGGAGCGTTTCGGTCCGTTCGAGTGTGAGTTCGTTGCTGTGAACCACTCGATTCCGGATGCACTGGCTGTCTACATCCGCACCAAGGCAGGCAAGGTTCTGCACACCGGTGACTTCAAGATGGATCAGCTGCCGCTGGATGGCCGCATCACCGACCTGCGCCACTTCGCTCGCCTGGGCGAGGAGGGCGTGGACTTGTTCCTGCCGGACTCCACCAACGCTGAGGTTCCCGGCTTCACCCCGACCGAGAAGCACATCGGTCCGGTGCTGTCGAACGTTTTCCGTGACGCAAGCGGCCGCATCATTGTGGCGTCCTTCTCCTCGCACGTTCACCGCGTGCAGCAGGTGCTGGACGCAGCCGCTGAGCGTGGCCGCAAGGTCGTGCTCGTGGGCCGCTCCATGGTGCGTAACATGACCATTGCTGAGAAGCTGGGCTACCTGAAGGTTCCCGCCAACGTGCTGGTGGACCTGAAGAAGGTTGACGACTACCGCCCCGACCAGATCGTGATGATGTGCACCGGTTCGCAGGGCGAGCCGATGGCGGCACTGTCGCGCATGGCGAACGGTGACCACAAGATTCAGATTGAGCCCGGCGACACCGTGGTGCTCGCCTCCTCGCTGATTCCCGGTAACGAGACCAGCGTCTTCCGCATCATTAACGCCCTCATGAAGCTGGGCGCTAACGTGGTGCACAAGGGCAACGCGAAGGTTCACGTTTCCGGTCACGCTGCCGCGGGTGAGCTGCTGTACTGCTACAACATCCTCAAGCCGAAGAACGTTATGCCGGTTCACGGTGAGGTTCGCCACCTGATTGCTAGCGGTGACCTGGCGATGGAGACCGGCGTTCCGAAGAAGAACGTGCTGCTCTGCGAGTCCGGCACCGTCGTGGATCTGCGCGATGGCGTGGCGTCCGTGGTGGGCGAGGTTCCCTGCGAGTACCTGTACGTTGACGGCCGCTCTGTCGGTGAGGTTACCGAGAGCGACCTGAAGGACCGCCGCATCCTGGGCGAAGAGGGCTTCGTGTCCATCGTGACCGTGGTGGACCGCGCAACCAAGCGCGTGGTGACCGGCCCGGATATTCACGCTCGCGGTATCGCGGAGGACGACGCAGTATTCGACGAGATTGTTCCGAAGATTACCGCCGCCCTGGAGGATGCTCTGCACCGCGCACCCGAGAAGGTACACACCGTGCAGCAGCTGCAGCAGATTGTGCGCCGCACCATCGGTGCCTGGATTTCTCGCCGTCTGCGCCGCAAGCCCATGATTGTTCCCGTGGTTGTTGAGAACACCTCGAAGGCCGCGAAGAACTAATACTCTGCGCGAGGCTAGGTGCCCGTCATAGCGGAAAGGCGGGGTCGATACGTTGTGTCGGCCCCGCCTGCTGTGTATCTGCCAAACGTATGCGCGAAAGCTACGCGAAAGTGAACGCGGCAGGGGAGAAGCACCTCATCAGCGCCCTATCAATGCCCTCACAGGCACAGGGCGGGGCACACTTTTTAGCTCACTGATAACGAAAGAATCGGTACATTAACGGGAAGGTTGATACCCTAAAAGGTATGGCTCCACGGACCACGAAGGGTCGTAACACGACCTCTACTAAAACAAACACTAAGAAGACCACCCGCAAGCGCACCACCTCCCGAGGCGGTGCCCAGCGCGGTGCCAACGCGGCGAACCCTGTAGCGGGCGCTATCTCCTCCGTCTGGCTGAGCATCGCTCACGCTATCGGTGGGCTCTTCCGCTCCATTGGCACGGTGCGCACCGACCTTGCGCCCGAAGACCGCCGTGACGGCGGCGCGCTCACCATCCTGCTGTTCGGCCTGATTAGCGCCGGAGTGGAGTGGTACAACTGGCGTGCCCACACCTCCCTCGGTTTGTTGCGTGCGCCCCTGGACGCCTGGCACACCATGCTGGGCGGTATTTTCGGTCAGGGCGCCCTGCTGGTCCCGGTGCTTTGCCTCATCATGGCGTGGTGTGTTTTCCGTGGGCCCGACCTGATTAAACGTAATAACCGCGTGGCGTTGGGCTCCTTCATCATCCTGGTGGCGACCTCCCTGTTCTTTGCTCGCCATGCGGGTCACCCGACCTTCGCGGATGGTTTTGACGCCGTCTGGGCTGGTGGTGGCGTGGCTGGCGTGCTGCTGGGCACTCCCATTGTGCGTGTGAGCGGTGGTATTGCGTTCGTTGAGATTCTGATTCACCTGCTTCTGGGTATTGCCGGTCTGATGGTTCTAACGAACACTCCGATTCGTCAGGTGGTGCCGCGTACTTTGCACCTGGTCGGACTGGCGTTGGGCGAGAAGCCGAACGGCACGACTCGAACCTCCGCGAATGATAGCCCTTCGGATGCGACTCAGACCGTGGACCTGAACGCTGAGGAGCACGACCGCAGCTACCTGTACGGTGACGATGAGAAGCCGGCGCGCTCGGCTCAGAAGTCTGGTGGACTGCTCTCGCGTCTGCGCGGTTGGTTGGGCATTGCTCCCGCTGCGTCGACCGATTCTTCCCTGGACGAGTACGCCGGTGATGAGGCATTCGTGAGCGCCGTGGTGGATGATACTCACCCGGAAACCACGCAGATGCCGGTACAGCCGGAGGACTCTGCACAGGATTCCGCGCGGGGATCCGCTCAGCAGACGCGCCCGGCGGCTAAGCCGAACCGCCTGTCCCGTCTGCCCGGTCGCCTCAACCAGGCACCGGCCGCGCAGGGTGCTTCTGCGCAGAACAGCGCGTATTCGAGCAGCCCTGACCTCTTTGACGTTGAGGCGTCGGATGCGCCCGCAGCCCGCCTGGATCAGGTGCAGCGCGCCGCCGTGGCGAACGGCCGCGTGAACCGTAATCCTGGCGAGGAGCCTCTCTTTGACGTTGAGGCATATGACGGCTTTGGCGCTTCTGAGGAAGCTGCACCGCAGACGAAGCCGCACCAGGTGGTGAACCCTGCACAGTCTGCCGCACAGCCCGCCGCCTCGGCTTCTGCATCCCAGGCTCCTGCCGCACCCGCGGCTCAGCCTCCGATTCCGACCCGCATGCACTCGCCCGGCGCGCACCCGAAGAACGCGGCCCCCGCGGCTTCGCGAGCGCCCGAGGCTGGCGCATCCCGCCCGCTGCAGAACAATACTCAGGTGGCAACCACCGAGCAGGCGCGCGGCGAGCAGGTCGTGCAGTCCTCCCGCGGCGCGTACGTGCTGCCTTCTGAGGAGATGCTGGTTTCTGGCCCGCCCGCTAAGGAATCCTCCGAGGTCAACGAGCACGTGGTTGAGGCTCTGACGAACGTGCTGGAGCAGTTCAAGGTGGATGCGCAGGTCACCGGCTTCTCGCGCGGCCCGACCGTGACCCGTTACGAGATTGAGCTGGGTCCCGCCACGAAGGTGGAGCGTGTGACCGCGCTGAGCAAGAACATTGCGTACGCTGTGGCGAGCCCGGATGTTCGTATTCTGTCCCCGATTCCGGGTAAGTCCGCAATTGGTATTGAGATCCCCAATACGGACCGTGAGACCGTTGCCCTGGGTGATGTGCTGCGTTCCCCGCAGGCTCACGCGAACCAGCACCCGATGGTCATGGGTGTGGGTAAGGACGTTGAGGGCGGCTTTGTGCTGGCGAACCTCGCGAAGATGCCGCATATGCTGGTCGCTGGTGCGACCGGTGCCGGTAAGTCTTCGTTCGTGAACTCGATGATTACCTCGATTCTGATGCGTGCAACCCCGGACCAGGTGCGCCTGGTGATGGTTGACCCGAAGCGTGTGGAGCTGACCGCCTATGAGGGTATTCCGCACCTGATTACGCCCATCATTACGAACCCGAAGAAGGCTGCTGAGGCCCTGCAGTGGGTGGTTCGTGAGATGGACGCCCGCTACGATGACCTCGCTCACTACGGCTACAAGCACGTGGACGACTTCAACAAGGCGGTGCGTGAGGGTAAGGTTCAGCCCGATCCCGGTAGCAAGCGCACGGTGCACGAGTACCCGTACCTGCTGGTGATTGTGGACGAGCTCGCTGACCTGATGATGGTCGCCCCGCGTGACGTGGAAGAGGCGATTGTTCGTATTACGCAGCTGGCACGTGCGGCGGGTATTCACCTGGTGCTGGCAACCCAGCGTCCTTCGGTGGATGTGGTGACCGGTCTGATTAAGGCGAACGTTCCGTCTCGTATGGCGTTTGCGACCTCCTCGGTCACTGACTCTCGCGTGGTGCTGGATCAGCCCGGCGCTGAGAAGCTGATTGGTCAGGGTGACGCGCTCTTCCTGCCGATGGGTGCCTCGAAGCCGATGCGTGTTCAGGGTGCGTGGGTGTCTGAGTCTGAGATTCACGCCGTGGTTGAGCACGTGAAGAAGCAGGCGCCGACCATCTACCGTGAGGACGTGATGGTCTCTGCCGCGAAGAAGCAGATTGATGAGGAAATCGGCGATGACCTCGACGATCTGCTGCAGGCGGCAGAGATTGTGATTACGACCCAGTTCGGTTCGACCTCGATGCTGCAGCGTAAGCTGCGCATGGGCTTCGCGAAGGCTGGCCGCATCATGGACCTGCTGGAGTCGCAGGGTGTGGTGGGCCCCTCGGAGGGCTCGAAGGCACGTGAGGTACTCATCCGCCCGGATGACCTGCAGGCGACCCTGGCTCGTATTCGCGGTGAGGAGCCTCCGGCTGTCGACCCGTACGCGAACGCGGTGGACCCGGGCGAGCCGGTCACCGACTATTTCGATGAGCCCGATGATGAGGGCTCGGAGGACGCCTGGCAGCTGACCGGCCGCTAGCCCTTCAGCGCCCTATCCATTCGGCTGAGTGAGTGCGCGACATGCACCCCGTATCGTCCCTGTGATGTCTGCTACGGCACACGTATAATGGACGGTACGGGGTGTTTGCGTATCCCCGATACGTTTAGGTGTCGGTGCGTACGCGGTCTCTCACCGTCGAAAGCCATCTACCCGTAAGGAGCCGTTATGAGTGAAGCTCGCAATTCCGCATCCGCCGGTGCGGTCAGCACAGCGAAGCCTTCGAACTGGAATGTGCCGAATGTGTTGACGGTTCTGCGTATTATTGCGGTTCCTTTCTTCATTGTTGCCCTGGTTGCGGGCGGTACTTTTGGTGCCGCTGACCCGACGCACCGCTGGCTGGCGTGGATTATTTTCATTCTTGCCATGCTCACGGACTGGGCAGACGGCTACCTGGCGCGCTCGCGTAATCTGATTACGAGCTTCGGTAAGATTGCTGACCCGATTGCCGATAAGTTCCTCACTGGCGCGGCGTTCATCGTGCTGTCGGCGCTAGGTGAGCTGTGGTGGTGGGTCACGATTGTGATTCTGCTGCGCGAGTGGGGCATTACGATCATGCGTCTGTTCGTTATTAAGTACGGTGTGATGGCCGCTAGTAAGGGCGGCAAGATTAAGACCGTGCTGCAGACGGTGGCGCTGGTGCTGATGCTTTTGCCGCTGGGTCAGCTGGGTCTTGGCTGGCTGATTCCTGGTTGGGTTCTGATGGGCGCGGTCACCGCGATTACCGTGTGGACCGGCCTGGTGTATGTGCGTGATGCGTATATTTTGCGTCGTAACTGGTTGCAGGCTCAGGCCTCCCAGGGCGGCGGTAAGTAGAGGCGAGGGGAGCGGCGTGTGCTGCTCCCCTTCGCTGTACCTGCGGCGCGTTGTGTGCCGTGTGAGGTTTTGGGCGGCGGTTCGCCGCTGAAAGGAGAGAATAATGGTTCCCCTCGTACTTGAAGATGCTCTGTCCCTTGAGCTTTCCTCCGCTGAGGTTTTCTCTGGTACCCCGGAGGCGGCGGCGCTGTTGCTGCGTGATGCGGTGCAATTGCGCGCCGCCCAGGAGGGGCCGGTGCAGGTGGCGACGGCTGAGTCGCTGACCGGCGGGGATGTTGGCGGCGCGATTTGTACGGTGCCGGGCGCATCCGCGTATTACCGCGGCGGCGTGATTTCGTACGCCTACGAGGTGAAGTCTCAGGTGCTGGGCGTGGACGCTCAGCTGCTGGCGCGTGAGGGGGCGGTGCATCCTGCGGTGGCGGTGCAGATGGCGGTCGGTGCGGCGCGTGTGTGCGGTGCCGATTATGCGGTGTCGACCACGGGTGTTGCCGGTCCTGATCCTGCGGATGGCCAGCCGGTGGGTACGGTCTATATTGGCGTGTGTTCCCCTGGTGGTTCTGAGGTGTTTGAGCGCCACTATTCGGGGGATCGCGCGCAGATTCGTGCGGCGGCGAGCGCGGATGCGATTGCCCTGCTGGCGCGTGCGGTGCGCGGCGGCGCCGGTGGGGTTCTGAAGGACGAGCTGGCGTAGCGTACTAGGGCTGTGCGGCGCCTACCTAAAAAAATTTACGGTTCAAATATATTCACAGGGTTCTTTCAGCTCCGCAGGAATAAAGGCATAGGTTCGCCTGTTTGAATAGATACAAGCCATAAGAAGAGGACGAAAATGGCGGGGCTCCTAGCTCACGCTCCAAAAATCAGTTAGGCTTAACTCTGTACAGTCCCGCAGGTCGGGAATACCTACTCAGGAAAGTGATATAGAAGCTCATGGCTAAGCAGCGCGTATCGATTAATGGCATTACTAAGTGGAAGGAAATCGAGGAGACCCCCCGACAGGTCGCCCCGGTCGTTGAGGAAGCTAAGGTTGTTCCCCTGCGACAGGCAATCGGTGAGGTTCTTCGCGATGTTCGCCAGCGTCAGGGTCGCACCCTGCGCGAGGTTTCCCAGCGTGCCCGTGTTTCCCTCGGTTACCTGAGCGAAGTTGAGCGCGGTCAGAAGGAAGCATCCTCCGAACTGCTGGCGTGGATTTGCCAGGCTCTGGACATTCCGATGTCCCAGATGCTGCGTGAGGTTGCCGACCGTATGGCGGTTCTCGAGGGCGTTCAGATTCCGGATACTGTTCCGGCTGAAATGTCTGAGCAGTACAAGAGCGATTACTACATTCTCTCGAAGTAACGAGAAGCGGCACATGCCGCGCTAAACGTGAAGCGATGCCGTGCATCCCCGTAAGGTGGGTGTGCGGCATCGCTTATTCTCGGGTTTGTTCTGGGTTTACTCTCGGGCGAGATGTGGGCGATGTGACGAATTATGAAGCGAACTAGCGGTGAAGCGGAAGGAGCGCTTGTGAAGCTGAGTGAATTTTGGGCGTGCATGGAGTATGAGTTCGGTGCCGGGTATGCGCCGGTGCTGGCGCGTGACTTGGTGCTGGGCGCGCTGGGTCATGTGACCGCTGCGGAGGCGCTGGACCAGGGCGTTAACCCGAAGGATGTGTGGCTTGCGATCTGTGAGGAGCAGGAGATTCCGCAGGAGCGCCGCCTGGGTCCCGATAAGGAGCCGTTGCGCTAGTCGGTAAGTCTGGCGTGTTCTAGCATAGGGGTGGGGCCTGCCGCGTGTTCGAGTGCTAGCGCTCGCGCGGGAGGTGTTTTCGAATAATTAGCCGATAATCCGGGGTTTTTCGAAAATATATGCCGAAACCCTATCCGATTTATTCGAAACCGGGTCGTAATTTTGTTCGACTCGTGCTAGACTTTTCCACATCAGGAATTTTTCGGAAAAATCTTCAAAGTTTTCCACAGATTTTAAAAAATGGCCTTATCCTGTCAGGCTGTGACCCTAGAGTAGTCTCAGAAGGAACCGGTAGGCCAAAACCTTCAAGGTCTCGATCACGAGTCCCACCGATTCCGAAGAAACATTACTCCCGTCAACCACTGACAACACAAAGAACGAGGTACTACCGTGGCTAAGAACACCAAGTCTCAGAGCGTAGCTCGCGTTCCCGAAGAGGGTCGCGCCAAGGCACTTGAAGCCGTGATGGCACAGATCGACAAGAACTACGGCAAGGGTGCAGTCATGCGCCTGGGTGATAAGGAAATCACCAAGACCGAGGTTATCTCCACCGGCGCTATCGCCCTGGATGCCGCTCTGGGTATTGGCGGTCTGCCCCGCGGTCGCGTCATCGAGATTTACGGTCCCGAGTCCTCCGGTAAGACCACCGTTGCGCTGCACGCTGTAGCGAACGTTCAGAAGGCAGGCGGCGTGGCAGCATTCATCGACGCCGAGCACGCGCTGGACCCGATTTACGCGGCTAAGCTGGGCGTGGACATTGACCAGCTGCTGGTCTCTCAGCCCGACACCGGTGAGCAGGCACTGGAAATCATGGACATGCTGGTTGGTTCCGGCGCCGTTGATATCGTGGTCGTCGACTCCGTTGCCGCGCTGGTACCCCGCGCCGAAATTGAAGGCGACATGGGTGACTCCCACGTGGGTCTGCAGGCTCGCCTCATGAGCCAGGCTCTGCGTAAGATTACCGGTCGCCTCTCCGCAACCGGCACCACCGCAATCTTCATCAACCAGCTGCGTGAGAAGATTGGTGTCTTCTTCGGCTCTCCCGAAACCACCACCGGTGGTAAGGCGCTGAAGTTCTACGCTTCGGTCCGTATCGACATCCGCCGCATTGAGACCCTCAAGGACGGCGCTAACCCGATCGGTAACCGCACCCGCGCCAAGATCGTGAAGAATAAGATGGCTCCGCCCTTCAAGCAGGCTGAGTTCGACATCCTCTACGGTGAGGGCATCTCCGTTGAGGGCGGCATCCTGGACCTGGCGGTGGAGAACGACATCGTCAAGAAGTCCGGCGCATGGTTCACCTACGACGGTGAGCAGCTGGGCCAGGGCCGCGAGAACGTTCGTAAGCTGCTCAAGGACAACCCCGAGCTCACCGAGGAACTGCAGTACAAGGTTCTGGTGAAGCTGGGCATCATTGAGGAAGAAGCTGACGAGCAGGCAGCTGCTGAGTCCGAGGGTAACGACCCGCTGGACGAGCTGGCTGAGGAGTTCTAAACCGGCCCGCGTAGCTTCTTGCTAACGCCACGACTGATTGCCGTGTGCAGTGCATTCCGCACGGTGCACGGCAATCTGTCGTTAACGGAAGAAGCACGTTAACGGGCGCGCATTAAGGGGAGTATCGGGGGCGCCGGGACAACGCCTCGTTACAATGGGGGAGCGCCGTATAGCCCGGCGCACGGGCCACCAAGCGAACCAACACAGGGGAGAGGAGGAACTGAACATGACGGAACAGCGCATGACGGAACAGCGCCTGACGGAACAGAACGGTCATGAAGAGCGTGAGCGAAACAGCGCGCGTGATGGCGACGCCGGTTTTGCGGCGCTGGATGCGACCGAACCGCACTTCGGTTCCTCAGTGCTTGGTGATTCTGTATTCTCAGCCTCTGTTTCCTTTGAATCTGCTATTTCCTTTGAACCTGCAGCCCCGCCGGTTGAGGTAGGCGGCTTCGAGGCGCTCAATTTTGAGGTGCCCGCCGCCCTGGCGGAGCCTACCCTCAGCTGGGAGGCGCCTCCTGCTGTTGCGTTTCCTGACGTTGCGCCTCCTATTGTTGGAGAGCCCCCGTATGAAGATGAGCCTCCATACCCTGACGAGCCTCCCTACGAGGATGAACCTCCGTATCTGGCAGAGCCTTTGTACCCTGAAACAGAGTACGCAGGGGAATATTATGCAGGGGAATATTGGGTACCCTCGGACGAAGCGGCACCCGCAGAAGCGATAGCGGAGCAGCGTGGGGGCCAAGAAACCGCACCCCAGAAACCCAAGCCGAAAGCGCGGCAGGCTGAAAAGCTCGCACATAAGAAGAAGCCAGCGCCTAAGAAGA
This sequence comes from Rothia sp. 27098_8_27, assembly GCF_041432805.1. Lineage (NCBI taxonomy): Bacteria > Bacillati > Actinomycetota > Actinomycetes > Micrococcales > Micrococcaceae > Rothia > Rothia sp. 27098_8_27. Next base: position 274,108 of record NZ_JAPWAJ010000002.1, read on the forward strand.
AGTCAGCGGCCACAGAAAACGCACCCAAAAAGTGGGTGCGGAACAGGGCCGCGGATTCGGTATCCGCTGAGGAGTTCCCGGACTGGCACCCCGCCGCGCACGGCTTTGTTGAAGAAAGCATCGCCCGCGATAACGGCGGCGACTACGCCGGGGAGTTCCGCGTACCCGAGCTGCCCCTGCAGGCTGTGCCCGCCAACTTTGAAGATGGCAGTTCTGAGGAAGGCGGCGAATCGCCGCGCCGCAGCCTGCTCGTTGACCCGAACCTGCCCGCCGTCTCCATTGACGAAGCGCCCATTCGTGCCTTCACCCCCGGCGGTGCCGAGCCGCGCCCTATGGCGGCTGGCCGTATGAGTCGAGCGGGTGCCGCCTCCATCGGATCGGGGCTCACTGCCGAAGAGAAGGAAGAGATCGAGAGGCAAGCCGCTCAGCGGGCTAAGCAGAAGAAACGCAAGTCTTCGCGTGCCTCCAAGAACACCGACTACAAGCGTGGGTTCCGCCGCATGAGTGCGGCGCAGCAAGAGAAAATGCGGAGCCGTTCGCCCTACGCGCCCGCCTTCGGGGCTCGAAGTGACGACGAGGAAACCCGCAAGAGTCCTGCGGGCCGCGGCTCGGGGAGCAACCTATTTAGGGAGGGAAGTAGCTTGAACGAAGAACTCACCCCCGCCGAAGAAGCACTCATTCGCGGTATTGCCGAGGAGGAGGCGCAGGGCGACGGTACCGGAAAGCGCCGTGCCGCTTCGGCTGGATCCCCAAAGGGCGGTTCTCCGACACGCGGTTTTCAGAAGGGAAGCGCTTCCTCACAGGCGGAAGGCGCTGTGACCTCCTGGAAGCAGAAGGTACGTGCCGCCCGAGCCGCGGAAGAAACAGACCCCTACACGCGCGCTAAAACCATCGTGTACAACCAGCTGGCGTACTCGGCAAAAACCCGAGGTCAGCTGCGTAAGAAGCTCCAGGCAGAAGGATTCGACGCGGAGCTCATTGAGCCGCTGCTCGATAAGTTCGAGGCTGCAAAACTCATTGACGATGCCGAATACGCCCAAAGCTTTGTGGCGCAGAAGAGCCGCACCAAGAAGATCTCCCGCGCCGCGCTACGCCGTGAGCTCGCTGAACGCGGGGTGCGTGGTGAAGAGGCGGAGAGCGCGCTGGCTCAGCGCACCGACGAGCAGGAACGTGAGGACGCCGCCGAGCTGGTGCGTAAGAAGCTGCGCCCCGGCATGGATTTGAGTGACCGCGCTGAAAAGGATAGGGTGACCCGCCGACTGCTGGGGATGCTGGCTCGCCGCGGGTACTCCTCCTCGGTGTCGATGTCGGTGATTCGTGAAGAACTTGCCGCCTACGGTGCGGAGGACGAGCTCTGGTAGAGGGTGAATAAAGACGGTCCGCACGCACGGATAGACCCATGCTGGGGTGACCGTAAAAATAGGCACAATAAAGGGTGAGCCCGCTACAGACATACTCTGTGGCGGGCTCACCCTTATGTTTTTGATCTTTATAAAAAGCCTTGTCGGAGGCTATATCCGCTGTTTACTCTGCTGCTTATTCAGCGGCTCCCAGACGGTTCGCGAACTCGGCGAGGGTTGCATCCTGAGAACCGGCAATCTCAAGCAGCAGGCGCATCAGTTGCGCACCTTCACGGCGAATACGAGGCAACAGATCGGAACGCGCCGAAGAGGAGTACAGCTCCAACAGGGCGCACACGGTCACCGCTGTGCACACCGCCAAATCCTCCGCCAGGTGCTCATCCAGCGGGGCGTCCTCAAAGAGGGCAGAGTACAGCGCCGGCAGCGCCTTCTTGCGGTCCACCCGGTAGCGCGGGTACTCCGGCGAGGAGGGGAAACCCAGCATCGCCTCAACGAAGGGGAAGCCGCGGTGATGCAGGCAGGTGCCTTCCGCATCGACCATGCGCACCTGCGCGCCGTCTGCCGAACCGATCAGCACGTTCTGCGGCGAAAAATCGCCCGAAGAGAGCATATACACCCTGCCGCGGTTGAGCTTGAACTGCTCGGGTACCGGCGGGCGCTTGGTAAAGAAAGGTTGCAGAACGCGGCGGAAACGGAAGGACAGCTCCTCAACGGCGGCGGGAAGAACGGGCGCGTCCTCATGCGCGGCAGAGCTGGAAGCCGGGCTGTCAGCATCGTGCTCGGGGGTGCGCGCCTCGTCAGCCACACCGTACAGCTTCTTCAAACCGCGCTCGGCCAAACCCGGCGAGGCAATAGCGCCCGGGAACTGTGCCTTGCGGTCGGCACGCGCCAGGTTCAGGCGGTAATCCTCCACCGCCTCACCCATAATGCCGCTGGCGGCAAGGGAACGGTACGCCTCAATGTAGTAGTTCAGCGCGTCCAGCGCCTGCTGTTCGGTGCCCTCCAGTAGGGCGTGGGCGACCGAATACTGCTCGCCCTCAACGGTTCCGGCGCTCACATCTTCCAGCGCCAGCACGCGCAGCTCAGCGTCCGCGCCATAGAGCTGCGGGAACAGACCCGGAACCTGCCGGTTCAGCGCCTCCAAACCGTAGCGCTCACGCAGGTACCCGAAACCGCCCGCGTTCACCGTCGAATCCTTACGGCGGTAACGCTTCACAATAATCGAGGTCGGCAAAGACTGTGTAGACTCGAAAGACTGTGCAGACTCGGCGGCAGGCTCATACACCACACGCACCACAACGGAACGCATGCCGGTGCCCAGAATCTGCACGCGCTCAACCGTGCGGGCAGCCACCTGCTCCAAAGAATGCGCCCAGCTGAGCAGCTGCATCAGGGTCTGACGCATCGAGGCAGAATCAGCGCTCGCTTGAGGCGGCACGGGGGAGTAGGCGGCAATTGCCTCCTCAATGAGGGTGTTCAGAAGCTCCCCGTCAGAGGCGGGGGCGGAAGAATCGTTCGGTGACAGAGCCGGAAAGTTACTACTAAGGGAAACCTGCATAGAGCCATTATCCCCCATCGGATACCCTATAGGGCATGACTTCGACCCTCAGCGATTCCGCCCAGACCCCCGAAACCAGCCCCCGCACCTACGAAGTGCGCACTTTCGGCTGCCAGATGAACGTGCACGACTCCGAACGAATGTCCGGCCTGCTGGAGGCTAACGGCTACGTTCGCGCTGAGGAAGGCACCCAGCCCGACCTGGTGGTTTTCAACACCTGCGCGGTCCGCGAAAACGCTTCCAACCGACTCTACGGCAACCTCGGTCAGCTGGCACCGGTCAAGCGCGCCCACAAGGGCATGCAGATTGCCGTGGGCGGCTGCCTGGCGCAGAAGGACCAGGACGCCATCATTGAGAAGGCACCCTGGGTGGACGTCGTGTTCGGTACCCACAACATTGGCTCCTTGCCGGCGCTACTGGAGCGCGCCCGCCACAACCACGAGGCGCAGGCAGAACTGCTCGAATCCCTCGAAGTTTTCCCCTCCACCCTGCCGACTAAGCGCGACCACGTGTACTCCGGCTGGGTGTCCATCTCGGTGGGCTGTAACAATACCTGCACCTTCTGCATCGTGCCGTCTCTGCGCGGTAAGGAGAAGGACCGCCGCCCCGGCGACATTCTCGCTGAGGTTCAGGCGCTGGTCGATGACGGCGCTATCGAGGTGACTCTGCTCGGCCAGAACGTGAACTCCTACGGCGTGGAGTTCGGCGACCGCCAGGCATTCTCCAAGCTGCTGCGTGCCTGCGGTGAGATTGAGGGCCTGGAGCGTGTACGCTTCACCTCCCCGCACCCGGCAATGTTCACCGACGACGTGATTGACGCGATGGCGGAGACCCCGAACGTCATGCCTGTGTTGCACATGCCGCTGCAGTCCGGCTCCGACAAGGTGCTCAAGGACATGCGCCGCTCCTACCGTTCCAAGAAGTTCCTGAACATTCTGGACAAGGTGCGCGAGCGCATCCCGAACGCCGTGATTACCACCGATATCATTGTGGGCTTCCCCGGCGAGACTGAAGAGGACTTCCAGGACACCCTGAAGGTTGTGGAGCAGGCTCGTTTCTCCTCCGCGTTCACCTTCCAGTACTCGATCCGCCCCGGCACCCCCGCGGCGACCATGGAGAACCAGATCCCGAAGGAGGTCGTGCAGGAACGCTACGAGCGTCTGATTGCCCTGCAGGACCGCATCGCCGGTGAGGAGAACCGCAAGCAGCTCGGTAAGACCGTTGAGCTGATGGTCGTTGCGGAGGCGGGCCGTAAGGCTGACCAGACTCACCGCCTCTCCGGTCGCGGCCCGGACCAGCGCCTCGTGCACTTCTCGGTGCCCGAGGGTTGCGAGACTCCCCGCCCCGGTGACATGGTCACCGTGCCCATTACCGAGGCTGGTTCCTTCCACCTGATTTCTGACCCGACCGCCGAGCAGTACCAGCTGCGCCGCACCCGCGCCGGTGACGCGTGGGACCGCTCCCAGGCTGACTCTTGCGGTACCGGCACCACCCAGGTGCCCGGTGCGCCGGTGGGTCTGGGCATGCCGACCATCGGTCTGCGCCCCTAAAACCTATAACGAATCATGCGCCCTGTTCTTCGGGCTCTTGCCGCCACCGCAAGTGGGGGTGGGGGAACCGGTAGAATGGGGCGCATGACTATCTCCGAAACTCTGCCCGTTATCGCTATTGTGGGCCCGACCGGCACCGGTAAGAGCGCGCTCGCCATTGAGCTGGCTCTGCGCCTGAACGGTGAGTGCATTAACGCTGATTCTATGCAGTTCTACCGGGGTATGGATATTGGTACCGCGAAGGTCACTGCTGAGGAGATGCGCGGCGTTCCGCATCACCTGCTGGACATTATGGACGTGCGGGATGAGGCGTCCGTGGCGGAGTTTCAGGAGCGTAGCCGTGAGCTGATTGAGCAGATTCGCGGCCGTGGCCGCTACCCGATTCTGGTGGGTGGTTCCGGCCTGTATGTGCGTGCCGCCCTGGATAAGTTGGAGTTCCCCGGCACGGATGCGCGGGTGCGTGAGCGTCTGGAGGAGCAGGCGCGTACCGAGGGTATTGGTGTTCTGCACGCCCGCCTGGCGGAGGTCGACCCGGAGTCGGCTGCGCGGGTGAAGGATGAGCGCCGCATTATTCGAGCCCTGGAGGTGTTCGAGGTGACGGGCCGCCCGTTCTCGGCGTTCATGCCGGTGCGCGAGTACGTGACGAAGAGTATTCAGATTGGTCTGGATATGGATCGTGCCCTGCTGCACGAGCGTCTGCACCGCCGTGTGGAGCTGATGCACGAGCAGGGTCTGCTCGATGAGATTCGCACCCTGAACGAGCAGGGGCTGCAGGAGGGTAAAACCGCCTCCCGCGCGATTGGTTACGCGCAGTTCGCTCGCGCCCTTGAGGACGCGGATTACAGCGTGGAGCAGGCGATTGAGGACACGACGATTGCGACCCGCCAGTTTGCGCGCCGCCAGCTGACCTGGTTCCGTGCGGATCCGCGTGTGCACTGGCTGGATGCGCTCTCACCTACCCTTGCCGATGAAGCGGAAGCTATCATCCGCGAAAGCACCCGATAAGCCACAATAACGAGCCGCCGCCGAACAGATACTCCCTCGAACCGGTCGGCGCGGTAAAATCATAAACGGACAGGTCACCAACCTTAAGGACAGCATATGAGCGAGAACCCTTCCATCTGGGGCGAGCTGGCAGGCCTGACCCTCACCAAGGGTCACGGCACCGGTAACGACTTCATCTTTCTGACGGACGAGAACGCAGAAATCGCCCTTACCCCCGAGTTGGTAGCCCGCGCTTGCGACCGACACTTCGGCATTGGCGCGGACGGCTTCATTCGTGCTGCCCGTAGCACCGCCTCCCGCGCGGGTCAGAAGCTGCTCGAGGAGCACCCGGACGCTGTCTGGTTCATGGACTACCGCAACGGTGACGGCTCTATCGCTGAAATGTGCGGCAACGGTGTGCGCGCGTTCGTGGAGTACCTGCGCACTGAGGGCCTGGTTGAGCTTGAGGTGGGCGAGACCGTCAAGATTGGTACCCGTGCCGGCGTGAAGACTGTGGCGCGCACCGAAGAGGGCTACGCGATTGATATGGGTCCGTGGAGCTTCATTCACGGTGAGGCTGCCCGTGAGGGTGGCGAGGACTGCCTGGTGTCTGCTCGCGGCCTGAAGACTCCGCGTGCTGGCCTGTCCATTTCGATGGGTAACCCGCACACCGTGGTGATGCTCGGCTCCGACGGTAAGCTGGACGGCCTGGACCTGCACAGCCTGCCTCAGGTGAACCCCGCCCCGGTCAACGGTACGAACGTTGAGTTTGTGGTGCCGGTCGACCTGGACGTTGAGAGCGGCGCGCATGTGGGTGCTATCCGTATGCGCGTGCACGAACGCGGCGTGGGCGAGACTCTGTCGTGCGGTACCGGCGCGTGTGCGGCGGCTGCGGCGACCCGTTTCTGGGGTGGCGAGGAAGCACCGGATGAGTGGCTGGTGCATGTGCCCGGCGGTACTCTCGCGGTGACTTTCGTGCTGGGCCCGGACGACCTGGAGCATGTTGTTCTGGCTGGTCCGGCGCAGATGGTTGCGACCGTCGTGCTGCGATAACGTGCTGTTTTAGAACAGAGATTTTATAGACAAAAGCGGCGGGTGTTTTCTGACAACACATTCAGAAAACACCCGCCGCTTTTATATTTTTAAGCAATGAGCGCCAGAGGATTTAGCGCGAGAGGTTCTAGTCCTCGTAGCGGTGCACCTGCAGAATACGGAAGCCCTTCGAGGTCGCATAGCGCGACACCTCAAACTCGCCGGGGTGCAGCTGTCCAAGCTGCGCGTCCATCCACTTCTGCAACGAGTCGGAGCCCAGGTTCTTCTGAACCACCAGGTAGGCGTCACCACCGGGTGCCAGGCGAGGTAGCCAGGTCAGCAGGATTTCGTGCAGAACCTCCTTGCCCACGCGAATCGGCGGGTTCGACCAGATGGTGTCAAAACGCAGTTCGGGGTCAACCGATTCGGGGGTTCCCACGGTAACGTTGGACAGGCCGAGAGCGGCGGCGTTGCGTTCGGTCAGGCTAATGGAGCGGGAGTTCACATCCACCGCGTGCACCTGCGCCTGCGGGGCGAGCATCGCCAAAGTCAGGGTGATGGGTCCCCACCCACAGCCGATGTCGAGCATGCGTTCGCCCTGCGGATCGGGTGCTTCCTGCAGCAAAATAGCGGTGCCCTTATCAATGCCGGAGGGGCTGAAAATGCCGTTAGCTGTGGTGACGGTGACCTTGCGGCCGGCAAGCTCCACCTGCACGGGGCGGGGCTTGAATTCGGTCTCGGGGGTTTCAGAAAAATAATGCTGCTCGCTCATGCTATCCAGTGTACCGGTAGGGCAAGGACCCGCCGCACACGGGCAGAGAATGCACGGGGCGGGTCAGCAGCTTGCACGCCCTGAGCGCACAGGCGACCGAACCCCCTACCTGATGCGGGCAACGGCGGTAGAATTAGAGTCGTATGAATTCTAAGAACACCCCCGTATCTAATACCGAAAAGCTGCCCAGTGATGAGCAGCTGCGCCGCACCGTAGACCGCGTTCTGGGCCGCTCCCAGGCCGCCGCCTCCGTCACGACGTATGACGCCGCCGGTACCGCGCATCACAGCGATAACTCTTCCAGCACCCACGGCAACAATAGCCGCCGTGTGCTGGATACTCGCGCGCGCGAAATTTCTGACGTTCAGCGCGAGCACTCAGAATATGACGGTGACCAGGAAGATCTTGCTGAGCGCCGCGCACTGCGCCGTATCGCGAACCTCTCCACCGAACTTGAGGACGTCACCGAGGTCGAGTACCGCCAGCTGCGCCTGGAGCGCGTGGTGCTGGCTGGTCTGTGGACTGAAGGCACCGTAGAGGATGCAGAGAACTCCCTGCGTGAGCTCGCGGCACTGGCTGAAACCGCAGGTTCCGAGGTTCTGGACGGCTTGGTTCAGCGCCGCCTCAAGCCGGATCCCGGCACCTTCCTCGGCTCCGGTAAGGCACTGGAGCTCAAGGACATTGTCGAGGCGACCGGCGCCGACACCGTCATCGTCGACTCCGAGCTGGCTCCCTCGCAGCGTCGTGCCCTCGAAGACATCGTGAAGGTCAAGGTCATTGACCGCACCGCCCTGATTCTCGACATTTTCGCTCAGCACGCTAAGTCCCGCGAGGGTAAGGCACAGGTTGAGCTGGCTCAGCTGGAGTACATGCTGCCGCGTCTGCGTGGTTGGGGTGCGTCCCTGTCCCGTCAGGCGGGTGGCCGTGCCGCAGCCGGTGAGGGTATCGGTTCGCGTGGTCCCGGTGAAACCAAGATTGAGATGGACCGCCGCCGCCTGCGCGCTCGCATGGCGAAGCTTAAGCGTGAGATCGCTGCGATGGCGCCGGCGCGTGAGACGAAGCGTCTGAACCGTCGCCGTAACCGTGTGCCTTCGGTGGCTATCGCTGGCTACACGAATGCGGGTAAGTCCTCCCTGCTGAACCGTCTGACCGATGCCGGCGTGCTCGTGGAGAACGCCCTGTTCGCAACCCTGGACCCGACCGTCCGTAAGGCGCAGACCCCGGACGGTATCGGCTATACCCTCTCCGACACTGTGGGTTTCGTGCGTTCGCTGCCGACCCAGCTGGTCGAGGCGTTCCGCTCCACCCTGGAAGAGGTCGCTGACGCTGACGTCATCCTGCACGTGGTCGATGCTTCGCACCCGGACCCGGAGGGACAGATTCGTGCTGTCCGCGAGGTCATCGCGGAGGTCGACGCCCGCCATATCCCCGAGATTATTGTGCTGAATAAGGCGGATGCCGCCGACCCGTTCGTGCTGGAGCGTCTGCGCCAGCGCGAGCCGGAGCACGTGATCGTTTCGGCGCGTACCGGTGAGGGTATTGATGAGCTGAAGCAGAAGATTGCGGACACCATTCCGCGCCCCTCCATTGAGGTGAAGCTGCTGATTCCGTACTCGCACGGTGAGATTATTTCGCGCCTGCACGAATGGGACGCCGAAATTAAGAGCACCGATTTCGTATCGGACGGCACATTCGTGGTGGCTCTGGTCCGTGAGGATGTCGCCTCCGAACTGTCCGAGTATGTGCTGGAGGGCGACCTACTGGAGGTTCTGGAAGAGGAACTTGCGGAGGCACACGCCCTGGCTGAAGCGACCGCTTCTGAATCCGAACAGTCCTCTACCTCCGAGGCTCTCTAGGAGCGTATGAGCGTGACCGAGAGCATCAACGCGCCCAAAAACACCCCGGGAACTGTACCCGGACCGGCAACCGACGGCACCCGATTCACCGGGCAGGAGCTTGAGACCCTGCCCGGTGCGAAGGACGCCCTGACCCTGCTGGACGAGGCGGTTGCCGCCACCGGCGGTCAGAACCGTGCCGGTCAGCGCACCATGGCGGCGCATGTGGCGCAGGCTCTTGAACTGCAGCGTCACCTGCTAGTCCAGGCGGGTACCGGTACCGGTAAGTCCCTGGGCTACCTGGTTCCTGCCCTGGCGCGGGTGGGGGAGTCGGACCAGCCGATTGTGGTTGCGACGGCGACTCTTGCCCTGCAGGCGCAGATCGTGAACCGCGATATTCCGCGTCTTCTACAAGCGCTGGAGCCGCGCCCGGAATCGCAGGCGCAGGTTGCTCTGCTCAAGGGCCGTAATAACTACCTCTGCCTGCACAAGCTGGAGGGCGGCTACCCGGAAGACGAGCCGGATGCTCTCTTTGACATGCCTTCTTCGACTTCCCGCGTGGGTGAGGAAGTGGTGCGCCTGCGCGAGTGGGCTGACCGCACGGAGACCGGCGACCGTGACGAGCTGAAGCCCGGCGTCTCTGACCGCGCCTGGGCTCAGGTATCGGTCAGTGCCGCCGAGTGTCTGGGCCGCCGCTGCCCGCTGGTGGAAGAGTGCTTTAGCGAGATGGCGCGTAGCCGTGCCGCTGAGGCTGACATTGTCATCACGAACCACGCCCTGCTGGCGATTAACGCTTTCGAGGGCATGAAGGTTCTACCCGAACATGAGACGGTCATTATTGATGAGGCTCATGAGCTGGTGGACCGCGTGACAGGTGCCGTGTCTGGTTCTTTGACGGTTGCGATGGTTCGCCGTGCGGCGCGTAGCGTGAAGAAGCATTCGAAGGCTGATTCCGGCGCACTGGAAATGGCTGCCGGCACCCTGGAGACCGCGTTCGAGGGCCTTGCCGAGGGCCTGCTGAAAGGCCTGGATGGTCGCCTTTTGACCGCCATTTCTGCGGTCAATGATGCCGCCCGCACCGCCCTATCCGATACGAAGCCGGACGGTCAGGACGTTGACGCCGGCCTGCAGATGGCGCGCTCGCGTGTCTCTGAGGTACACGATATGAGTAGCCGCATTCTGGAGGCTTCGGGCGAGCAGGACGTTCTGTGGATTTCTCGTCAGGGTGGTTGGGAGAACGGCCGCTATGTGGCTGCTTCCGATACCGACCCGGCGACCCTGAACATCGCCCCGTTGAGCGTTGGCCTACAGCTACGTGACGGCCTGTTCGCTGACCGCACCGTGATTCTGACGAGTGCGACCCTGACGGTGGGTGACTCTTTTGACGTTGCCGCCGGTGCCCTGGGACTGCAGGGCGAGGGCGCGCCTCGCTGGACGAGCATCGACGTAGGTTCGCCTTTCGACTACCGCAAGCAGGGCATTATGTACGTTGCCGGAGACTTGAAACCTCCGGGATTCGGTGTGCATGAAGGTCAGCTGGAGCGTCTGCGTGAGCTGTGCGAGGCCTCGGAGGGCGGTGCCCTGGGCCTGTTCTCCTCGAAGCGCGCCGCCGAGCGTGCCGCCGAGTACATGCGTGAGCACAGCGACCTGAACATTCTTCTGCAGGGTGAGTCTTCGCTCAAGGCTCTGGTGGAGGAGTTCAGCGAGGACGTTGACTCATGCCTGTTCGGAACGATGAGCCTGTGGCAGGGTGTGGACGTTCCCGGTGACTCTTGCCGCCTGGTGGTGATGGACCGCATTCCGTTCCCGCGCCCGGATGACCCGATTGCGCAGGCTCGTACGGAGGCGGTGAACCGTCACCGCGGTAACGGCTTTATGGCGGTTTCTGCTCACCACGCGGCGATTCGTATGGCGCAGGGCGCCGGTCGCCTAATCCGTTCGGTGTCTGACCGCGGCGTGGTGGCTGTGCTGGATTCTCGCGTGGCGACTAAACGCTACGGCGGTTTCTTGATGAAGGCGATGCCGCCGATGTGGTCAACGCAGAATAAGGCCGCGGTAATTGGCGCGCTGGCTCGTCTTTCGGCGAGTATTGAGCGTTAGCTCGGGTAAGAAGATCCATCCTGGCAGCGCCGCGCTCTGATTTAGGAATATCCGCTGTGGAAATAGCCGCTTTGAAAATATTCGCTGTAGAAATATAGAAATCACCCCGGTGATACGTGAACGTTCACGTATCACCGGGGTGATTTCTATATAGAGCTAAAAGCCTCGCGGCTATGTCTTTTAGAAGCTGCGTTGTTTAAAACAGCTTCTTTGAGAAGCTGTGCTGTTTAGAGCCCGCGTCTTTTAGAGACTGCGCAGCACGGAGACGACCTTACCCATGACGGTTGCGCGGTCGCCCATAATCGGCTCGTAGTTGGAGTTGCGCGGCATGAGCCAGGTGTGGCCGTCAACCTGACGGAACACCTTCACGGTTGCTTCATCGTCGAGCAGAGCGGCAACGATATCGCCGTTGTCTGCGGTGTGCTGCTCGCGGACAACCACCCAGTCGCCGTCGCAGATTGCGGCGTCAATCATGGAATCGCCCTTGACCTTGAGCATGAACAGCTTGCCGTTACCGACCAACTGGCGGGGCAGGGCGAGCACATCCTCCACGGACTGCTCGGCGGTGATGGGACCGCCTGCTGCAATTCGTCCAACCAGGGGAACGGGTACGAGGTCTTCATCGCCGACTTCGAAGTTCGGCAGCTCGGGCAGGGAAGAGGAAGCACTACCGTGGATGCCGACGCCATTCTCATCCAGGACCTCAATGGCGCGGGGAAGCTTGGGATCGCGGCGAATGTAGCCCATGGTCTCGAGGCGACCGAGCTGGTGAGTGACCGAGGACAGGGACGCAAGACCCACCATATCACCAATCTGGCGCATGGACGGCGGGTAACCCTTTTGTTCAATCTCGGTGCGGATCGCGTCAAGAATCTTCTGCTGGCGCGCGGTCAGCGCCGGACGGGGTGCTGTTGCCATTTCTTTTCCTTCGGTCTGTACTCCGGCCTTTGTATTCCGGTCTGGGCACGGATGGGTGCTTCACACGTTTTCTGATGGTGTCCTAAAAATTTTTGGTTCTGCCGAAATGGGTCTTATCTCGTCAGGGTGTGGAGGAATTCTATCCGTGCCGGAGCGATACCGGAGCGATACACAGGCAACGAGTATGTGCCTCCGCCCTATAAAACTCAGCCAGCAACACCTGCATTCGATACAGAACCAAGCTGTAACGGGTACAGAAACCTGCTGTGAGTAGGATTCATCAGGAGCGTGTGGAACGTCTCTTGACACCAGTGTAGAACACTACACCGAAAAACTCAAACAAATATTCTAGATTTTTTCTTCGAAACTCGAAGAAATTTTTAGTACATCTCTGCTAGACTTTAGAACAAGAGTTCGTATATACTCTTGAATCTCTCCTGAAATTCAGGATTTGCGGGTGGATGTTCGAAAAATATTCGAAGATTCGACCCGGAGCCTTCCGGGAGAGGAGAGTGAATGAGTGTTCGAATGTATTCGAATCCTCTGCCTCTCTTCGCATGATCTACCTCGGATGCTCTAGGGAGCATCTGGCGAAGAGAGAGCGCAGGGGATGGGGTTCCGGGGTCACCCAGTGCGACCCCGCGTAGCCCGGTGCACCCGACGCTCTGACCTAACTAGAGAATAGCTACCCAATAGTTATCGCCTAACAATCACCACTCCATAGTTATCACTCAACTAGGACCTCCGAGCGGGTATCGTTCGGCATTGCTAGACCCGCGGGGTAACCCCGGGGCGAGCTGAGAGAAAGGAACCACAATGACTACTGCAGCACCTATTGCTTCTCGTGGCACTTCTGCACACCTTCCGGCAGGTTTGGTGGTACTTCACCCCGCCCGCACTGCGTCCGCCCGCACCGCGCCTGCCCGCACTGCGCAGGGGCGTTCTCGTGTGCCTGCGTCTTCGCAGTCTGTTCGCTCCTCTCGTGCGGCTCATGCACCCCGTCCTGCGCAGGTGGCTCAGCCCGCCCACGCTCCCGCCGTTTCTACTCCCGCTGTTTCTGCCCCTGCTGTTTCTACTCAGGCATCTTCTGTGGCTCAGGCACCTGGCGCGAAGAGTGCTCTTCTGGCTAAGGGTGGCGAGCTTCTGCGCACGGTTCCCTCTTCTATTCGTCGTCTTGGCACTGTGCGCGGTTTCCTGAAGGGTCTGCCTCTGCTGACTTTGGCGGCGCTGATTGTGCTCGGTGCTATTAGCTTCTTTGGCCCGGCGGCTTCGGCTTCCGTGGAGAACGCTTCGGTGACTCGAACCGTCGTTGTGGTCAAGCACGGCGAGACCCTGTGGGATATTGCTCAGGCGGTGGATCCGCAAGGTGACACCCGTGATACTGTGGTTCGTATTATGGAGTTGAATTCGTTGACCAGTACCTCTGTTGATGCCGGTCAGCGTCTGGAAATTCCTCAGACTCAGCGCTAAGCATGGACCCGCGTGTGGTTGGCTTCTGCATGAGGTTGATGTCTTGACTCCGAATCCGCTATCTCTCAAGCTAGAGCGCTTGAGCCGAATTCTTGAGCCTATGAAATAGGAGCGCACCGATGCCTGTTCCCGTTGAATCCGCACCCGTCGAAACTGAATCTGTACAGAATGCTCAGACCGCCCGTCCTGTGGTTGCCGTTTTGGGGGAACCCGGAACTCGTGGCGCCCTGGTGAAGCTTCTTCAGGATGCGGGGGCGGACGTTATCGTGACCGCTGTGCCCGATCAGCTGCGTGAGGCTGACGGTATGGTGGTTACCGGCGGTGCGAGCTCTCTTGAGGCATATGAAGATCTGAAAGCTAAGGACGCTGAGCGCGTGATTGGTCGCCGTGTTGCCGGCGGTCGTCCGGTGCTGGTTGCCGGTGCGGCACTGAGCTGCCTCTTCGATTCGGTTACGGTGGAGCATCCGCAGATGGGGCAGGTTCAGGTTCAGTGCATGGGGGAGTGGCCCGGTGAGAGCGTGGAGCTTTCTACCCGCGATCTGGCGCCCAGTGTTTCTGCCCTGCGTTCTTCCTCCGATAGTGCGCTGCTCAAGAATCTTGAGGGCGAGGCTCACTTCAAATCTGAACACGGCGTTTTTGAGTGGGCTTTTGACCAGAGCATTGAATATATTGCCCCTCCCGCGGTGACTTGGACTGTCACCGAGCCCGCCTATATCGCGGCGGTTGAGAACGGTCCTCTGACGGCGGTGCAGTTCTGCCCGGTGGGCTCTGGCGAGCTGGGGGTGGAGTTTATGCGCCGCTGGGTTGCGTCCCTGGCGGTGACCGGTCGCCTGTCTTCTGACGACTCCGCTACTGCTGCGGGAGGTAACTAATGTCTGCACCCGTTCTTGAACTTCTGCCCGCTGTTGATATTTCTGAAGGCTACGCGGTGCGCCCGGTGGGCGGCACCCTGTCCGGTGGTGAGCAGCGCCTTGACCCTGTTGAGGCGGCTCTGACCTGGGTGAAGGCTGGTGCTCGCTGGATTCACCTGGTTGACCTTGATTTGGCATTTGGTCGCGGCACGAATACTGAGGTTCTGTCCGAGGTAGTTGCCGCCGTCCGTGCCGAGAGCGCCCGGAGCTCTGCCCCGGTTCGTATTCAGGTTAGTGGCGGCGTGCGTAATGCTGAGAGCCTGGAGCGCGCCCTGAGCCTGAACCCGGACCGCGTGAACGTGACCAGCGCGGCTCTGGCGGATTCTTCCTGGCTTGAAGACACCCTGGCTCGTTACGCCGATTCTGATCTTCTGGCTCTTGGCCTCGATGCCCGCTATAACCCTGAGCGGGGCTGGGTGACGGTGGCTCGCGGTACCGACTGGTCGGGTCCTGATGTGGTGGAGGCGCTGGCGTGGCTGGAGAATGCGGGCGTGCGCCGCTATATCGTCACGGATGTGAGCAAGGACGGTTCTCTGGCGGGCCCCGGTGCGGAGCTGCTGGATGAGGTGCTGGCTCAGACTGCTTGTCGGGTGGTGGCGTCCGGTGGTGTGGCGTCGTTGGCTGATCTTGTGAAGCTGCGTTCTATGGTGCCTCATGGTTTGGAGGGCGTGGTGCTGGGTAAGGCGCTGTATGTAGGCAACTTTAGTTTTGAGCAGGCTCTTGAGGTCGCTGGTTCTCGCTAAAGATACCGCTCCCGCTAACCCGAACGGACTTTATATATGACGAAGCCCCATCTTCCTCAGTGTGAGGGAGACGGGGCTTCGCTGTGAATAGACCGGGTACGGTTTAGTAGACCGGGCCGGTGAGCTTTTCGCCGGGGCCCTTGCCGGGCTCGTCCGGGAAGGGGGATGCTTCGCGGAAGGCGAGCTGCAGGGTGCGCAGGCCGTCGCGCAGGGGTGCTGCGTGCTGGGAGCCGATTTCGGGTGCTGCGGCGGTGACGAGGCCTGCCAGCGCGGTGATGAGCTTGCGTGCTTCGTCGAGGTCCTTGAGGTCGTCGGCGTTTTCGTCTGCTGCCAGGCCGCACTTGACGGCTGCAGCGCTCATCATGTGGATGGCTGCGGAGCTGATGATTTCGATGGCGGGTACGTCTGCGATGTCGCGCAGCTGTTCGTTGACGGCTTCGACCTGCTCTTCGGTGAGTTCGGTGTGACCGTGTACGGGGGTTTCTTCTTCCGCGGTGAAGCGGAAGTTCGTGTTTTCAGTGCTCATAGTCTTAGAATCTCATATTTCGTTTGTTTCGGTAAATGCGTCCTTAAGAGTGGGCGCTTCTGTGGACTTTCTGGGGGAGTCCCCGCAATTTTTATGGTGTTTTGCGTCTATTTCCTTGCGTCTGTCGGGGATTCTGCGGTATGGTTGTAGGCAGTTTGCAAGTGGAGCATGCCTCCCACCCGGTTGACCGCCGCAGGCGTTAGTTTGCGAGTTTTGAGGTGAACGGGTTTGTCCGCCGCTTTCGGCGTACGCTGGTTTGTGCCTCCGCTTGTGTAACTGCGGGGGCTTTTTTAGTGCCCGCAACGGATAGTATTCACGGGGAAACCCACAGAGCACAGGAGCTAGTCATTAGCGAACCACGCATTAACGATCGTATCCGCGTTCCCGAGGTCCGTCTTGTCGGTCCCGGTGGCGAGCAGGTAGGCGTTGTCCCTCTGAAGGACGCTCTGCGTCTGGCTGAGGACGCCGAACTCGACCTGGTCGAGGTTGCCCCGAACGCGAAGCCGCCCGTGTGCAAGCTCATGGATTACGGTAAGTACAAGTACGAAGCCGCAATCAAGGCTCGTGAATCCCGCAAGAAGCAGGCTAATGCCGTTCTGAAGGAGATCCGTTTCCGCCTGAAGATTGATACCCACGACTACGAAACCAAGGTTGGACACGCTCGTCGTTTCCTTTCCGGTGGTGACAAGGTCAAGGCAATGATTCAGTTCCGTGGTCGTGAGCAGCAGCGCCCCGAGATGGGTGTGCGTCTGCTGGAGCGTCTGGCGGCTGAGCTGGCTGAGGTGAGCACCGTTGAGTCTCGCCCCCGTCAGGATGGCCGCAACATGGTGATGGTTCTGGCTCCGCTTCGCGGTAAGGCAGAGGCTCGCCGTGAGCAGGGCGCCGGCGGTCGCAAGGGTCGCGAGCGTATTGACACGACCAAGGCGAAGCCCGTAACTAATTCTTTGGCAGACGCTATGCCTGCCGAGCTGAAGGCACAGGCTTCCGCCGAGTAGGGAACCGGGTCGTCACTTTAGGATGGGCACGCGCCTCCACCGCTCGGTGGGTGTTGCGGGTTCACCCGGTGCCGGTTCCGAGGCACCTCGTCAGGGGTGCCTCACCTTTGGTCCTTGGGGCTGATGCGTTCGCGTACGCAGCCCCACTAAGCTACCCCGCCACTGTGGCGGGGGATGAATGTAAGGAGAACGGCAGCTATGCCGAAGCAGAAGACCCACTCTGGTGCTAAGAAGCGCTTCAAGCTCACCGGTAGCGGCAAGGTTAAGCGCCAGCAGGCGAACCGTCGCCACTACCTGGAGCACAAGTCCTCTCGTCTGACCCGTCGTCTGGCTTCTGACCAGATCGTTACCGGCGGCCAGGCAAAGGTTGTCAAGAAGATGCTGGGCAAGTAAGCAACGCTTACTCTCTGCACCTGGCGCACCGATAGTGGTGCGCACTGATTAAAGACTCGCTCCTGTTCAGCGTGATATGTGAGCTGTTCAGGACATAAGACGAAGGAGACACACGTGGCACGTGTGAAGCGCGCGGTTAACGCGCACAAGAAGCGCCGTACTATTCTCGATCGTGCATCCGGCTACCGCGGTCAGCGTTCTCGCCTGTACCGTAAGGCTAAGGAGCAGGTCACCCACTCGCTCGTTTACAGCTACGACCACCGTCGTAAGAAGAAGGGTGACTTCCGTCGCCTGTGGATCCAGCGTATCAACGCTGCTTCCCGCGCACAGGGCCTGACCTACAACCGCTTCATCCAGGGCCTGAAGGCTGCTGGTGTTGAGGTTGACCGCCGTATGCTGGCTGAGCTGGCCGTGAACGAGCCCGCTGCCTTCAACGCACTGGTTGAGATTGCTAAGAACAACCTGCCCGAGGACACCTCGGCTCCCAAGGCTTAATTAGCCTGAGGTTGTGTGCTTCTGCCTCGAAGATCTAGGTTCGGGGCGGGATGCTCAAGCGTCGTGAGTGGCCGTCTGCACTTTTGAGTGTGGGCGGCCGCTTTCTGCGTATCTGGGGTTGTGCTTGTGGCTGTTCTGCGTTTTGGGGTGTGCCTTTGCCTGTACCCTTTAAGAGTGAACTTTTTTGAACGTATTAGTACCCCCGTTGTGATGTCCAATCCGCAGGCAGATCGTGTGCGCGATATTGCGAAGCTGCGTACCCGCGCTGCCCGCACGAAGAAGGGCCAGTTCCTGGTGGAAGGCCCGCAGGCTGTGCGTGAGGCGTTGAAGGCGCACCTGAAGAAGCCGATTCTGGATGCTGTCTACGTTACGGAGGCGGCTTTTGACCGTCATGAGGATATTGCTGAGCTGCTGGAGCAGGTGTACGGCACTCCTACCCCGGAGGAGGGTCGCCGCGTTTTTATGCGTGTGGTGACCGATGAGGTGCTGGAGGCGATGGCTGATTCGGTGAGCCCGCAGGGTATTATTGCGGTTTCCTTTATGGTGGATGCGTCGTTCTCGCTGCTGTGGGGTGAGGGCGCGTTGAACCCGAAGCTGATTGCTGTGCTGTCTCGTGTGCAGGATCCGGGTAATGCGGGCACTATTCTTCGTGTGGCCGATGCGGCCGGTGCTGACCTGGTGATTACGACTAAGGGTTCGGTGGATTTGTATAACCCGAAGACGGTGCGTTCTACCGCGGGTTCGCTGTTCCATGTGCCGATTATTCAGGGCGTGCAGCTGGAGGATTTCGCGGAGGATGTGAAGTCTCAGGGTACTGCTGTGCTGGCTGCTGACGGTTATGGTGCGGTGAATCTGCAGGAGCTGAGTGAGTACACGGCGGCTCGTCGTGCCGGTGTGGAGGCGAGTGCCCCGTCCGGTGTGAAGGGTAATTTTGATCTTTCTAAGCCGACCATGTGGCTTTTCGGGAATGAAGCGCAGGGCTTGAACGCTGAAGAGAAGGCGGCCGCCACTATGCGCGTGGCTGTTCCTGTCTATGGTTCGGCTGAGTCTTTGAATGTGGGTACGGCTGCTGCTGTGTGCCTGTATGCTTCGGCGATGGCTCAGCGCGGCGTTTCTCGCTAGGCTTTGGGCGGTTCACGGCTTGTGGTACAGCGGTGGGCCGCCTTAGCCTCATAGGTTTTAGAGTTTTAGTTTAGGGCTGAGAAAGGGAAATTATGTCTGCTCCTTCTGGTCATTCGGGTTCGGGCGCGATTATTGCCGCGCTGGGTGCGAACCTGGGTATTGCGGTGCTGAAGTTTTTGGCTTTTGCGCTGACTCGTTCTTCGTCGATGTTGGCGGAGGCTATTCACTCGGTGGCTGACTCGGGTAATCAGCTTCTGCTTCTTTTGGGCGGTCGCGCTTCGCAGAAGCAGGCTGATGAGGAGCACCCGTTTGGTTATGGCCGTAACCGCTATATTTACGCGTTTATTGTTTCGATTATTATCTTTGCCCTGGGTGGCTTGTTCGCTCTGTATGAGGGTTATGAGAAGCTGCATGACCCGCACGGTATTACTGAGTGGCAGTGGGTTCCGGTGGCTGTTCTGGTGGGTTCGATTCTGCTGGAGGGTAATTCGTTCCGCGTGGCGGTGAAGGAGTCGCGTGATCTGAAGGGCAAGCAGAGCTGGATGCGTTTCTTGCGTACTTCGAAGAACCCGGAGCTTCCGGTGCTTCTGCTGGAGGATGCGGGTGCGCTGCTGGGTCTGATTTTCGCGCTCTTTGGCGTGGGTCTGACTCTGTTGACCGGTAATGGTCTGTGGGATGCATTCGGCACCCTGGCTATTGGCGTGCTGCTGGTCTTTATTGCCGTGTTCCTTGCGGTGGAGATGAAGTCTCTGATTTTGGGTGAGGCGGCTTCTCCGGAGGATTTGGCGAAGATTCGTGCGGCGATTGAGGATGGCGATAGCGAGCGCATTATCCACATTAAGACCGTGCACTTGGGTCCCGAGGAGATTCTGGTGGCGGCGAAGATTCGTATTCACGATGCCGACACCGGCCGCGCTGTGGCTGATGAGATTGACGCGGCTGAGGTTCGTATTCGCGAGGCTGTTCCTGCGGCACGCATCATTTATCTGGAACCGGATATTTTCCGGGCCTAGCTCTAGGAGATTTTTGTTATGACCGTTGAGATGATCGTTGATGGTTTGCTAAAGATTTTCGTTGGCCTGATCATTCTTTTGGTGTACCTGCGTCTGACTCACCGTTCTCAGGCGGGGCACCAGACCCCGATTGATACCATCGGTAACTTTGTCATCGGTGGTGTGTTCGGTGGCGTGTTGTACAGCAAGCAGATTAGCCTGTTCTACTTTGTCATCTACATGGTGTTTACGCTGTGCATGATTCAGCTGCTGAACGTGGCGACCACGAAGATTCGTTTTCTGCATATGGCGGTGCGTGAGCAGCGCGTGCCGGTCATTACGGATGGTGATATCGATATTAAGAGCTTCCAGCAGGCAGACGTGGTGCTTGACCCGATGCGCCTGATTGCTGACCTGCGTGCGCAGGGTATTTATGACCTGGAAGAAATTGAGTTCGCTCAGATTGAACCGAATGGTGCGCTGAGCGTGATCCGTAAGGGTGATGGTGTACCGAACTTTGCTCTGATTGTGAAGGGTAGCTTGGTTACTCGCGATATCGCGGATGCGCACAAGACCGAGGATTGGGTGTACCTGCAGTTGCGTGCCGCTGGGGTCGAACTTGAGGATGTCTTCCTCATGGAGTTCAAGAACGGCAACCGCCTTCTGATTCTGCTGAATGACGGCACTAATATTCGCCGTGAGGTGGCAGAAGCCTCGAATATGAATGATGAGGAAGAAGAGTGGCAGGAAGGCGTGGAGGAAGCTCCTGAGCCTGAGGATACTGAGGATGCTAAGAAGGAAGTAGCGGAGCACGCTGCTGAGGATGCGCATCCGACGAAGGATTCTAAAGCGTAGAAGAAGGTAGAGAAAGATGAGTGAAGTGTCGCCCTCGTTTGAGGTTCAGGTGGTTGGCGCCGCCGTGGTTGATTCTTTGGTGGCTCCGACCCGTATGTTGGTGGCTCAGCGTTCTGAGCCGCAGACTGTTGCCGGCATGTGGGAGTTCCCGGGCGGTAAGGTCGAGCCGGGGGAGAGCTGCGAGCAGGCGCTGGTGCGTGAGTTGAAGGAGGAGCTGGGCGTGCAGGCGCGTTTGGGTGCTGAGGTGCCCGGCGCGTACCCGCAGGGCTGGCGTCTGAGTGAGCGTCTGGCGATGCGCGTGTTCTTTGCGGAGATTCTTTCGGGTACTCCGGATACTTTGGAAGATCACAGCGCGCTGCGGTGGATGCCGCTGCCGAAGTCTAAGGATGACGCGCAGGCGTACGATGATTTGCTGGGTTTGCCGTGGATTCCGGCGGATTTGCCGATTGTTGTGGCTCTTCTGCAGCAGCTGCAGGACACTGGCACTGGTGAGGCGTAGACCCAAGGTCTGACCTAATGCTCTGCGCTAGTTCGTTGCGAGGCTAATTCGCCGTTGTGTGACACATTCGCGGCGGTAACAGGATAAATTTTCTCTATCTTTTGTGACACTGTTTGAAGGCGGGATTCCCTATGAGGAGTCCCGCCTTTATTCATATTTTGAGGGCGATTTATGCGCCAGGTGATTCTGACTTGTGTGTTTGTTGGGGAGGGGATTTTGTCATATATGGGTTCGACACGGATACATACTTTGGAAACCAATCGGTAGGCGGGTAGTATTGAGGGAGAAATCACATACGTATTGGGAGACAATGATGACTGCTCAACCCCCGTTTGATCCGGGTGCCTACCGCTCCGACGCGGTTCCCTCGGACACTCAAGCTATTTATATTCAGGAAGGCGGCGCTGAGCCGCGCGGAATTCTGTTCCACTCGCCGACCAAGCACCCGAAGATTCTGCGTCTGCAGGAGATTATGATTGTCTCCGCACTGCTCTGCTTGATCCACGGTGTTATTTCCTCGTTCGCACCGGATAACCTGTCCCCGCTGAAGGGTCTGCCGGAGTTCGGCGTTGCAGGCGGTATCGGCCTGCTGGTTGTTTCTGCGGTTGTGTACATTTGGGTGTACTTCACGATTCAGAAGGGCAAGCGTCTGGGCCTGACAGTCGGTCTGATTTTTGCAATTCTGGGTGCGTTCGTGGCGATTATGTCTCTGATTGGTAATGTTATTGACGCTCAGCGCTACGGCTTCGTGCCCCTGTACGCGGCATGGTTCATTGCGAACGTGCTGTGGATTCGTGCTTCTTTTGACCCGGCTGTGAAGCAGGCTCTGAAGTAAGTACAACCCTTCAACACTGTTGTTGAGGCTATATACCTAAGAACGCCCGGATGGACTATCCGGGCGTTCTGCTGTTTACGATTCCTTCTCTGGTCTAAAATGGATAGGATATGCGCCCGTCGCCTTACCCCTGTTCCGCACCCTGTGCGGGTAGCCGGGGGAGAGCAGACGGTGCTGCCTAAGGTGTATAACGAGCCAGCCGGCATAGTGCCGGTGGTATGCAGAGAAGAGTGACAATGACCGATTCCGTGCAGGAACACGAGGGTCTTAACGGCCCGGCTCAGGTTCTCGCCCGCATTGCGCAGGTTCTGGAGGAGAACCCCGAGAACGGTTTGGACGCTATCCGTGAGGCTTTTGAGGCTGAGCGTGAGCGTGCCAAGCAGGAGATTCGCGAGAAGGCTAAGGACTTTGACAGCCTCAAGGAGGTGCGCCTGAGCTTCTTCGGTGAGAAGGGCATCATGAGCATCGCTAACCGCCAGATGCGTGATCTTCAGAACCAGCACAAGGGCCCGGTGGGTAAGCTGCTGGGTCAGGCTCGTGCAGCCCTGACTGAGGCTATTGAGGCTCGTACCGCTGAGCTGGAGGCTGAGCGTGAGGCTCGCATCCTGGCTGAGGAAGCTGTGGACGTTTCTGCTGCTTCGCCTCGCCGTTCCCTGGGCGGCCGCCACCCGATTGCTCTGATGCAGGAGCGCCTGACTGACATTTTCGTCGGTATGGGTTGGGAAGTTGCTGACGGCCCGGAGCTGGAGTCTGAGTGGTACAACTTTGACGCTCTGAACATTAAGCCGGATCACCCGGCACGCGAAATGCAGGATACTTTCTACGTTGAGCCGAAGAACGCTCACCTGCTGCTGCGCACTCACACGTCGCCGGTGCAGATGCGCTCGCTGCTTTCGCGTGATTTGCCGCTGTACATTGTGTGCCCGGGTCAGGTTTACCGCACCGATGAGCTGGACGCGACCCACACCCCGGTCTTCCACCAGATTGAGGGCCTTGCCGTGGATAAGGGCCTGACGATGGCTGACCTGAAGGGCACCCTGGAGTACATGGCACGCGCCATGTTCGGTGAGGACGCTAAGATCCGCCTGCGCCCGAACTTCTTCCCGTTCACTGAGCCTTCCGCTGAGCTGGATTTGTGGCACCCGAATGCTAAGGGTGGCCCGCAGTGGATTGAGTGGGGCGGCTGCGGCATGGTGAACCCCAACGTTCTGCGTGCTGCGGGTATTGACCCTGAGGAGTACTCGGGCTTCGCCTTCGGTATGGGTATTGAACGTACCCTCATGTTCCGTAACAACGTCGCTGACATGCATGACATGGTTGAAGGCGACATCCGTTTCTCTGAGCAGTTCGGGATGGAGATCTAAATTATGCGTGTACCCCTGTCATGGCTGCGCGAGTTCGTGCCTGTAGCCGAGGATGCTTCGGCTGAAGATTTGATGGCAACCCTGGTGAAGGTTGGCCTGGAAGAAGAAGACGTTCACCGCCCCTCTGATGAGCTGTCCGGCCCGATTGTGGTTGGTCAGGTGCTCTCCATGGAGCCGGAGACTCACTCTAACGGCAAGACCGTGAACTGGTGCCAGGTGCGTGTGGTTCCGGAGGGCCAGGAGCAGACTCTGACCGGTAAGGGCATTGAGCCTTCCGGCGTTCAGGGCATTATTTGTGGTGCCCACAATTTCAAGCCCGGCGACAAGGTTGTTGTGACCCTGCCCGGCGCTGTTCTGCCCGGTGGTTTCGCGATTACTGCCCGTAAGACTTACGGTCACAAGTCGGCTGGCATGATTGCTTCGACTCGTGAGCTGGGTATTGGCGATGATCACGGCGGCATCCTGGTGCTTTCGACCCTGGGCCTGGACCCGGAGCTTGGCACCGACGCGATGGAGCTGCTGGGCCTGTACGATCAGGCTGCCGAGGTGAACGTGACCCCGGACCGCGGTTACGCGTTCTCTCTGCGCGGTATTGCTCGCGAGTGGTGCCACGCTACCGGTTCTTCCTTCGAGGATTTTGTGCTGGCGTACGGCGAGCGCGCCCCGGAGGCTAACGACGCCGGTCACCCGGTTGCTCTGCGTGATGACGCCCCGATTCACGGTAACCCCGCATGCACTCGCTTCGTGATGCGTGAGGTGTCGGGCGTGAAGGCAGATGCGCCGGTTCCGACCTGGATGTCTTCGCGTCTGCGTCTGGCGGGTGTGCGCTCGCTGTCGCTGCCGGTGGATATTTCGAACTACGTGATGCTGGAGACCGGTCAGCCGCTGCACTTCTACGATGCTGACAAGGTTCAGGGTGAGATTGTGGTGCGCCGCGCCGCTGCTGGCGAGAAGCTGGTGACCCTGGATGGCGTTGAGCGTACTCTGCACCCCGAGGATATTGTCATTGCTGATGATTCCGGCGTGATTGGTCTTGCCGGTGTGATGGGTGGCGCCTCGACTGAGGTGACCGATTCTACCACCCGCATTCTGGTGGAGTCTGCTCGTTTTGATGAGGTGTCGGTGGCTCGTACCGCTCGCCGTCACAAGCTGATTTCTGAGTCCTCGAAGCGTTTTGAGCGTGGCGTGGATCCGCTGATTCAGGCAGCGGCTGCTCAGCGTGCGGTTGAGCTGCTGGTTGAGCTGGCTGGTGCTCAGGTTGAGCCGGGCGTTACTGACGTATCCCTCGGCTATGAGCCGGTCGTGATTGACCTGCCGGCTGATTACACTGCTGGTCGTATCGGCGTGGATTACTCGCCGGAGCAGATTGAGTCCTGCCTGCGTGAGATTGGTTGCTCGGTGGAGCGTACCGAGTCTGGTTACGCGGTGACTGTCCCGTCGTGGCGTACTGACCTGCGTGCGAAGGAGGACCTGACTGAGGAAATCGCACGTATTGACGGTTACGAGAACATCCCCTCGACTCTGCCGGTGGCTCCTGCGGGCCGCGGTTACACTCCGGAGCAGGCGGGTAAGCGTCGTGCGCTGAATGCGCTGGCTGCTTCCGGTCTGACTGAGGTTTTCGCGTACCCCTTCGTGTCGGCTGATGCGAATAACCTGTGGTCGGCTCCGTGGGCGAGCACCCCCGAGAACCCGGTGACTGAGGTTCCTTCGATTCGCCTGGAGAACCCGATTTCTTCGGCTGAGGGCTGGATGCGCCGCTCGCTGCTGCCGGGCCTGGTTGAGGTTCTGAAGCGTAACCTGTCTCGCGGTTTCAAGAACCTGGCTATTTTTGAGGCGGGTCACGTGTTCATTCCGGGTGAGCAGCTGGGCTCCGAGTCTATTCCGCCGCTGGGAGCTCGCCCCTCGGATGAGGTTCTGGCTGATCTGAATGCCGGTATTCCGCAGCAGCCCACTTTCATTGCTGGCCTGTTTGCAGGTACTGAGCATGAGGCGATGCCCGGCGCTGCTCCGCGCGCTTTCGATTGGCGTGACGCTCTGGACGCTGTGCGTCTGGTCGCTGACGCTGTTTCGGCTGAGATTCAGGTGCGTAACGGTGTGCATACTGCGTTCCACCCGGGCCGTGTGGCTGAGGTTCTGAACGCTGCCGGTGAGCGTGTTGGTTTTGCTGGTGAGCTGCATCCGAAGCTTCTGCAGGAGCTGAACCTGCCTGAGCGTACCTGCGCGTTTGAGCTGGATTTCTCAGCGCTGTTTGCTGGTCGTGTTGAGGCGCGTCAGGCTACCCCGGTGCTGACTTTCCCGGCTGCTACTCAGGATGTTGCGCTTCTGGTGGACCGCGATTTGCCTGCTTCTGAGGTGGAGCGTGTTCTGTGTGAGGGCGCTGGCGAGCTGCTGGAGGACATCCGCGTCTTTGATGATTACCGCGGTGTCGGTATTGATGAGTCGAAGAAGTCTTTGGCGTTTGCTCTGCGTTTCCGCGCGCCGGATCGTACGCTGACTGCTGATGAGGCGTCGGCTGCTCGTGAGGCTGCTGTGGCTGCGACTGTTGAGCAGCTGGGTGCGGAACCGCGTGTCTAACCGGGTCTAACCCTATGGCGTAACGCCTAGTGCTGACGGGGTGGGAGTTGTTGGCTCCCACCCCGTAGCTTTTGGCGTTGCGTGGTGGGTTTACCTGTTGGGTTGGTTTATGAAGCGTTGATAAGCGCTTTCAGTGGTGAACTCATGTGGTTATGGGTACCCTAGAAGATAGATGAAGTGAGGGAGAGAGTAATGGCTAATCGAGAGAACTCGCGCGAACAGGATGAGCTGTCGCAGTCTACTGAGGTCGAAGAAACCTACTTTGAGGATTCTGAGTACGGTGATTCTCAGTACGAGGATTCTGAGTATGAGGAGTACGACGAGTACGAGGATTACGAGGATTACGAGGATTACGACGACGAGGAAGAGAACTCCTCTCTTTTCGCGATGAGTGAGGAAGAGCTGGATGACCGTCCGGGCGTGAACTGGCTGTCGGTTCTTTCTGCTGTCGTTGCGGTTATTCTTTCCATTGTTTTGGCTATTGCGGGTGTTCGTGCTTTTGCGTCTGTGAATAATAACGCCGAGTATGCCGGTAAGAGCTGGGTCATTCAGGGCACCTACCAGGATTTGACTCCTGACCTGATTACGAAGGGTAATGTTGCTCGTTATAAGGGCAACCTGCCGGCTGATGACGCGCTGAACGGTAAGACGTATGTGTCGAACCTGAAGGATAAGTATCAGGTGACTTCGGGCGCTCCGATTGAGTTCCGTGGTTCGCAGACTGGTGATGTTCCTTCCGAGTTCCCGCGTGAGGTGGATGGCCTGTTGGTGGAGAAGGCCGGCACTCTTGAGGTTGTCTACACCGCTGAGAAGGGCACGTTGAAGCCCGTGACTGAGGACAGCGTGAATGCTGAGCGTTTTGCCGGTATCGCAAGTATTGTTGGTGCGGTGCTGGTGCTTCTGCTGGGTCTGGGTTTTGCTGTGTGGCTGAACCGCCGTTCGCACGATGTCGAGTATGAGGACCTGGACGGTCTGGTGGAGGATGAGCGCTAGGCGTTCTGAATCTTGCGGATTGACCGGTTGACGTTTTGTTGAGGGAGCCTGTTTCCGGCGCACGTAGTGTTGCTGGAGGCGGGCTCCTTTTTCGCGCTCGCCTACCGGAAGGTCTCTTGACCGGTGCAACGCGTCAGCCCACAATGTTCTTGCACGCTATGCATTCATTGCGAGGTTATGCGCCCGAATGTGTAGATACACGCTACATTCGCGGCGTTTTGTGTGACAGCTGGTGAGATAACCCCTGAAAATTCCCCCATATCTTGGAATAATCCATATTTGGCGCGCATATTTATGTGCATATGTATTATCTTGGGTAGTAAAGAATGTTGCGCTGCGCCACCGTTGGGCAGCTTCGTTCTGAATTCGTGATTGGCACCGTAGGAAGAAGAGATATTATGCCTTTCCCCTCGACCAAGATCGCGCGTCAGGCACGCATCGTTGAATTGCTGCAGACCCGACGTGTCCGCTCCCAGGCTGAACTGGCGCAGTACCTGACCGATGATGGTATGAAGGTTACTCAGGCGACCCTTTCCCGTGATCTTGTTGAAATTGGCGCTGAGCGCATCCGTGATGAAGGCGCCGGCTTGATTTATGCTGTGCCGAATTACCCTGCTCGTCGTGGCGGCGGCACTGCACCTGATGCCCGTATGATTTCCCTGTTTAAGGAGCTGCTGATTACCGCTGAGGGTTCGGCGAATATTACGGTTCTGCGTACTCCTCCGGGTGCTGCGCAGTTCTTGGCTTCGTCTATTGATCAGGGCGGTCTTGAAGCGATTATGGGCACTATCGCCGGTGACGATACGGTAATAGTGATTACTCGTGACCCCAATGGTGGGGCTGCGCTTGCCGAGAGCTTCTTGGATTGGTCTGCTGCTCAGTAGTAGTTGGGGCGTATCTTGCGCTGTTCTTCTGATGTTTCGGGGGAGCGGTTGAAGGTACGCCCTTCTGCTGTCTTCGGGCTCTTTTTGCGGGCTTGTAGCTCGGCTTCTCTTTTTCTAGATATACCGATTTTTTTCTGTGGTGAGAGTTTTCTATCATGTCTGAAATGCACGATTCAGCGAACAATATTGCCTACCTTTTGGCGGAGGCTGGTTCTGATTCTGGGGCTAAGGCGGCTTTGACGATTCCGGCTTCTGACTCTGCTGATATGCAGGTGGTGAGCTACGCGCAGTTGGCATCTGCTGCTGCGCAGGTTCAGCGTCATTTGGCGGCGCTCGGTGTTGAGCGTGGTGACCGTGTGGCGTTGTCTATGCCGAATGTGGCGTTGATGCCGGCGTTGTATTACGGCATTGTGGCTGCGGGCGCGATTTGTGTTCCGTTGAATCCGCTGTTGTCGGGTGCTGAGCTGGAGTATCATCTGCGCGATAGCGGGGCGAAGGTGCTTTTTGCTTTTGCGGGTACTCGCCTGGCGTCGGAGGCAACCTCGACGGTGCCGGTGAAGAACGGTTCGGTTCGTTGCGAGATTTTCACCGGGGGAGAGGGCTCACCGGTGGCTCCTTTTGATGCGCCTGCCGATAGCGCGCTGTCGGATGCTGTTCCGTCGGCTGCTGTTCTGGAGCCTGTCCCGGTGGCGGCGAGTGATCCGGCGATTATTCTGTACACTTCGGGTACGACGGGCAAACCGAAGGGTGCGACGCTGACTCACGCGAATATCCTCTCGAATGCTCGTAGCTGCGTGAGCGTTTTTGGTTTCACCGCTGAGGATGTCATTTTTGGTGGTCTTCCGCTGTTCCACGCGTTTGGTCAGACGGTGTCGATGAACGCGGCGTTTGCGGCGTCGGCTACGGTGGCTTTGCTGCCGCGTTTTACCCCGGATGGCGCGCTGAATCTGATGGAGCGTGCCGGGGTGTCGATGTTGGCCGCGGTCCCGAGCATGTATGTGTCGTTGGCGGCGGCACTGGAGGCTGAGCCTGAGCGTGCGCGCTCGCTGCGTGGTCGCATCCGGTTCGGCATTTCGGGTGGTTCGCCGCTGCCTGCGCCGGTGCATTCTGCGTTGAAAACGCTGATTGAGTGCCCGGTGTATGAGGGCTACGGTTTGAGCGAGACGTCGCCGGTGGTTTCGTTTAATCAGGCGGAGTTCGGCATGGTGCTCGGTTCGGTGGGCCGTGTGCTGCCGGGCGTGCAGGTGCAGGTCCGTTGCCCGCAGGGTTCCGAGTGCGCGCCGGGTGTGAGCGGTCAGCTGTGGGTACGCGGCGAGAACGTGATGGCTGGCTACTGGAATAATCCTGCGGCTACTGCTGAGGTTTTTGACGGCGAGTGGTTTGCGACCGGCGACGTTGCTCGTGTTGACGAGCAGGGCAATATTTTTATTGTGGACCGTATTAAGGACATGGTTCTGCGTAACGGCTATTCGGTATATCCGCGTGAGATTGAGGACGTTCTCTATACCCATGAGCAGGTGCAGTCGGTAGCTGTGTTGGGCGTGCCGGATGAGCGTGTGGGTGAGGAGGTTGTCGCCGTGGTGATGCCGCGTCCGGGTGCTGATGAGGGCGTGCTGCAGGCGGAGTTGAATGCGTTGGCGCGTACTCGTTTGGCGGCGTATAAGTATCCTCGCCGCTACGTGATGGTGGAGAGCATGCCGCTGGGGCCGACCGGCAAGATTCTTAAGCGTGACTTGCGGGTTGTGATTCAGCGGGGCTAATCCCGGCAGATGGTTCTTATCTCTCATCTGAGGACAAGAGCGGGTGAAGAGGGTAGAATTTTGTAGGCGGCTTCTACCGCGTTATTGTTCCCGGGCGTTTTTTCCGGGGCTATCCCCTTCACGAAAGAGAGAGCATGAGCGTTCCCGCTTCTGAGGCTTCGCGAACCCCTATCGAGCAGTTGATTCCGGCTGCTTGCGCTACGATTCCGAATTACCCGCACGAGGGCATCCTCTTTTACGATGTGACCACTCTCTTCGCTAATGCTGAGGTGTTCAAGGCGTGCATTGATGAGCTGGCTACTCGTTTTGAGGGTCAGTTTGATGTGGTGGCTGGTGTTGAGGCTCGCGGTTTCTTGCTGGCTTCTGCGCTCGCGTACGCTACCGGCACCGGCATTATGACGGTTCGTAAGGCGGGTAAGCTTCCGCGTGAGACGTACCGTGAGGAGTATGCGCTGGAGTACGGTAGCGCGGCGATTGAGATTCACTGTAATGATTTCGCGCCGGGCACTCGTGTTCTTCTGCTGGATGATCTGCTGGCGACTGGCGGTACCCTGGTGGCTGCCGCGAAGCTGGTGGAGCGCGCGAACCTGAAGGTTGCCGGCGTTGGCGCTCTTCTGGAGCTGGATGGTCTGGGCGGTCGTGAGGCGCTGGACGGTTACCGTCTTGAGACGCTGAGCTTGGTGTCTGAGTACCCGCTGCCGTCGAAGTAGTTTTATAGAGTTTGAGGCTTACCGCCGGTTGGGCGTGTGTAGCTGATATTGATGAGGGGTGCCCCGCCGGTTGAGCCGGTGGGGCACTTTTCTGTGGGGGTAATATTTCTGCCCTTCGGAGCCTGTCCTGTAAAATAGTGACCCGTATTTTTGGGTGCCTGTCGCACCCTGTCTTTGAGACACCATAGGTTTAAGGAGCTTACGTGTCATCTGAATCTTTACCCCAGCAGTCTGCTGATTCTTCGGCGGCTGAGAAGCTGTTTGCTGAGCAGATGGCTGCGGAGCGTGAGTATGTTGCTCGCGTGTATGCTCGTCTGGATGAGCTCCGTGAGGAGACGGCTGAGAAGCTGGCTGCTGTGCGTAAGAATCAGGCGGTGGGCGGTCATCAGAACCGTTCGGAGCGTGACTCTTTTGCTACTCACTATGAGGATCGTTTGGCGCAGCTGAATGCTGTGGATTCTCGTCTGACGTTTGGTCGACTGGATATGGACCGTGAGGGCGCTGATGCGGTGCGTTATATCGGTCGTATTGGTATTACTGATAGCAATCAGCAGCGTCTGCTGATGGACTGGCGTGCCCCGGAGGCGGGTACGTTCTATCAGGCGACTGCTTTCCACTCGATGGGTGTGCGACGCCGCCGTCACCTGATGCTTGAGGGCCGCACTGTCGTAAATATTGAGGATGAGGTCTTCGATTCGGAGATGCTGCAGGATGAGGACACTCTCCACGGTGAGGGTGCTCTGTTGGCGGCGTTGAATAAGAAGCGTACCGGCCGCATGGGTGATATTGTGGCGACGATTCAGGCTGAGCAGGATGCGATTATCCGCTCGGAGCTGCCGGGTGTGCGTGTTGTGCAGGGTGGCCCGGGTACCGGTAAGACTGCTGTAGCACTGCATCGTGCGGCGTACCTGCTGTACACGAACCGTGAGCGCCTGTCGAAGGCTGGCGTGCTGGTGGTTGGTCCGTCGAATTCGTTCATGTGGTATATCGAGCGTGTGCTTCCGTCGCTGGGTGAAACCGGCGTGGTGATGGCTTCGTTGGCGACCCTGTACCCGGGTCTGCGTGCTGTTCCTGAGAAGGACCGCGCGGTTGCCGCGTTGAAGGGCGATTTGCGCATGGTGAAGGTTATTAAGCGTGCGGTGGCGGATCGTCAGAAGGTGCCGGCTCAGGTTCAGCGTCTGAATGTTGAGGGTACCGATGTTGAGCTGACTCCGGAGATGGTTCGTTCGGCTCGTTCTCGTGCTCGTTCGACGGGCAAGCCGCATAATGAGGCTCGTGAGACGTTCGTGAAGATTCTGTTGAAGGAGCTGACCGCGAAGCTGGATGATCAGCTGAACCGTGCGGCGGGTCGTGTGGTGGAGCGTCCGTATCTGCAGGATGATGTGCGTGCTTCGATGGATGTGCGCCGTGCCTTGAACCTGGCGTGGATGCCGCTGTCGCCGGAGACTCTGTTGCGCTCGCTGTTTTCGAAGCCGCACTATCTGGAGTCTGCGACTCGTGAGTTGTCGAAGGCTGAGCGTGAGCTGCTGGCTCGCCCGGCGGACGCCCCCTTCACGGAGGCTGATGTTCCTCTGCTGGATGAGGCTGCTGAGCTTTTGGGTGATTTTTCGAAGGTGACCGGTGCGGCTGCTGCGGCTCGTGCTGCGGCGGAGCATCGTGCGAACCTTGAGAATGCGGCGAAAGCTTTGGAGAATGTCCACCAGTCGCTGGAGGATATTGGCGCTGATGGCGTGATTACTCCTGAGCAGATTGCGATGATGAATGAGGTTCGTGGCGAGCGTATGACTGCTGCGACTGCGGCTTCTGCTGATCGTACGTGGGCGTATGGCCATATTGTGGTGGATGAGGCTCAGGAGCTTTCACCCATGCAGTGGCGTTTGCTGATGCGTCGTTGCCCGATGAAGTCGTTTACGATTGTGGGCGATATTGCTCAGGCTTCTTCTGCTGCGGCTGCTTCCTCGTGGTCGCAGGCGTTGGAGCCGTTTGTGGGTGAGCGTTTCACTCTGGAGGAGCTGACGATTAATTACCGTACTCCGGCTCAGATTGCTGAGGCGGCGGTGTCGGTTGCTCAGGCTGCTGGTTATGAGGTGTCTGCGCCTCGTGCGGTGCGTGAGGGCCAGTGGCCTCCGCTGGTTCATGAGGTTGCCGCCGAGTCTGTTGTGGAGCAGACCGTGGCCGTGGTCAGCGAGGAGGTCGCTCATTCGGGTGGCGCGCTGATTGGTGTTGTGTGCCCGCCGAGCCTGTATGTTCAGACGGCTCAGGCTGTGGCTCGTGCTCATGCTGATCGTACGGGTACCGCGCAGACTGCGTTGGAGAATCAGGTGCTGGTTCTGACTCCGTGGGAGGCGAAGGGCCTGGAGTTTGATGTTGTGGTGATTGTTGAGCCGCAGCAGCTGATTGATGATGCTGATGGTGCTGTGGGCGACTTGTACGTGTCGATGACTCGTCCGACTCAGCGCCTGCACATGGTGGGTTCGCGGATGCCCGCGGGTCTGTAGCCTTGCGGCTCGTGTAGCCTCTATCTGTTATTTCTTTGAGCCGGTGCCGCACCGGTTTGGGCGCTCGCTTGGGTTTTTCTGAGCGTTTGGGCTGGTGCGGTGCTAGGCTTGTTACATATTTTGTTCGAGCGCCTTCGGGCGTTGTTACCTTGTGAATGGGAGAAGCATGTCTGCCGAGATCCTCAACGCGCAGCATAATGACGATACCTTCGAGAATATTTGGCAGGAGCTGAAGTGGCGCGGCCTGGTGCACGTGAGCACTGATGAGGCTGCTCTGGAGAAGGCGCTGAGCGAGGAGAGCCTGACTTTTTATACGGGTTATGATCCGACTGCGGCTTCTTTGCACCTGGGTCACTTGGTGCAGCTACTGGTGATGCGTCGTCTGCAGCTGGCTGGTCACAAGCCGCTGGGTCTGGTGGGCGGTTTCACCGGTTTGATTGGTGATCCGCGTCAGACTTCTGAGCGTGTGCTGAACTCTCCTGAGGTTGTTGCTGAGTGGGTTAAGTCTCTGCGTGCTCAGATTGAGCGTTTCCTCTCTTTCGAGGGTGAGAACGCTGCTCGTATGGTGAATAACCTGGACTGGAGCGGTCAGATGTCTGCTCTGCAGTTGCTACGCGATGTTGGTAAGCATTTCCGCGTGGGCACCATGGTGAAGAAGGAGATTGTTGCGAAGCGCCTGAACTCCGATGAGGGCATTTCGTACACCGAGTTTTCGTACCAGATTCTGCAGGGCCTGGACTTCTTGGAGCTGAACCGTCGTTTCGGTTGTACTCTGCAGACCGGTGGTTCTGACCAGTGGGGTAACCTGACGAGCGGTACTGAGCTGATTCGTAAGGTAGAGGGTAAGAGCGTTCACGCTATTGGTACTCCGCTGATTACTAACTCTGATGGCACTAAGTTCGGTAAGAGCGAGGGTAACGCTATTTGGCTGAACCCGCAGATGTGCTCGCCGTACGCTTTCTACCAGTTCTGGCTGAACACTGCGGATGCGGATGTGCTGGATCGTTTGAAGGTCTTTACGTTCTTGACTCGTGCTGAGATTGCTGAGTTTGCGGAGAAGGTTGAGAAGGAACCGTTTAAGCGTGAGGCTCAGAAGACTCTGGCGTACCTGGTGACTTCGCTGGTTCACGGTACTGAGGCTACCGATCAGGCTGTGGCTGCTTCGGAGGCTTTGTTTGGTAAGGGCGATTTCGCTGCTCTGGATGAGGCTACCTTGGAGTCTGTGGTTGCTGAGCTTCCTTCGGCTAAGCTGTCCGAGGACCGTCTGGACATGATTTCTGTTCTGACTGAGCTGGGTTTTGCGAAGTCTAACTCTGAGGCTCGTCGCATTCTGAAGGAGGGCGGCGCTTCGGTGAACGGTGTGAAGGTTCAGGGTGAGGACGCAGCGATTTCTATGGATGACTTGCTGCACGGTCGTTTTGCGATGGTTCGCCGTGGCAAGAAGAACCAGGGCGCTGTAGAGCTGATCTAATACAGAGCTGGTTTAGTCTTCTCGATACATATAGATGGGGAGGGGTTCTTCTCTGCTGAGTGTTTAGTACTGAATGTTCGGTACTGAATATTCGGCGGGGGAGTGCCCCTCCTTTTCTATTCCCTATATACGTTCTCTTTATATACAGAGCCCCTCCGTCAGGAGGGGCTCTTCTTGTATCGTTCTGCTGCCCTCTGGCTCTGGGGTTTCTTGGTTTGTCTTTGTTGGCGAGGGCTTTGGGCGCCTTTCGACCCTGTTTTGGGGATCCCGAGAGGGGAATTCGCAGATTT